>CAYNKY010000008.1:0-31773 GCA_964397895.1 uncultured Prochlorococcus sp. | reverse complement strand
AAAATAAGTCGATCACGTTTGACGGACGAGAGATACGACTAACTACAGGACTATACGCTCCTCAAGCTAATGGAGCTTTGATGATTGAATGTGGCGACACTTCATTACTTATTACAGCAACGAAAACTTTAAAGAAAGAAAAATCAGATTTTCTCCCTCTCATATGTGATTATGAAGAAAAGTTATATGCTGCTGGAAGAATCCCTGGGGGCTTTATGAGGAGAGAGGGTCGTCCACCTGAAAGAGCAACTTTAATTTCAAGACTCATAGATAGGCCAATGAGGCCTCTATTCCCTTCTTGGATGAGAGATGAGATCCAAATAGTTGCTTCATGCTTATCATTAGATGAAAGAGTTCCTGCAGATGTATTAGCAGTGACTGGTGCTTCAATTGCAACATTGTTAGGTGAGATTCCCTTTTACGGGCCAATGGCAGCTGTAAGAGTTGGTTTACTTGGAGATGATTTCATTCTTAATCCGAGTTATAGAGAAATTGAGAAGGGTGACTTAGATATAATTATTGCTGGCTCTCCTGATGGAATCGTCATGATCGAAGCAGGATCTAATCAACTTTCTGAACAAGACACTATTGAAGCCATTGATTTTGGCTATGAGGCAGTAACTGAACTCATTAAGGCACAAGAAACTTTACTTAACGATTTAGGAATCAAGAGGGTAATCCCTTCGGAGCCAAAAGAAGACGATACGATTTTGCAATATTTAGATAAAAACTGCTCAAAGTCAATAAATCAAGTCCTCACAAACTTTTCCTTTACTAAAGAAGAGAGAGATATGGAACTTGACAAAGTTAAGCAAGATGTTACTTCTAAAATAGAAACACTAAAAGATAATAATCAAGTAAAAATTTCTTCATCAGAAGACGATAAATTAATAGATTCTGAATTTAAGAAATTAACAAAAAATTTAATGAGAGCCCAAATCATTAATGATAATAAGAGAGTTGATGGAAGAGGATTAGACGAAGTAAGAAAGATCTCAGCCTCTGCAGGAATTTTACCTAAAAGAGTTCATGGTTCTGCTCTTTTCCAAAGAGGTTTAACTCAAGTTTTATCTACTACTACTCTTGGGACTCCAAGTGATGCGCAAGAAATGGATGATCTTAACCCGAGTACTGAAAAAACATACATACATCATTATAATTTTCCTCCTTATTCTGTGGGTGAAACAAGGCCTATGAGAACCCCAGGAAGAAGAGAGATTGGTCATGGAGCTTTAGCAGAAAGAGCGTTAATTCCTGTGCTCCCTGGGAAAGAAACATTTCCATATGTACTAAGGGTAGTTAGTGAGGTATTAAGTTCAAACGGATCTACATCAATGGGATCAGTATGCGGAAGTACATTATCTCTACTTGATGCTGGTGTTCCCCTTAAGGCCCCAGTAAGTGGAACTGCAATGGGTTTAATTAAGGAAGGAAAAGAAGTAAGGATTCTGACAGATATTCAAGGGATTGAAGACTTTCTTGGTGATATGGATTTTAAAGTTGCTGGTACAGAAAAAGGTATAACTGCTTTACAGATGGATATGAAAATAACAGGTCTACCTGTTTCAATAGTATCTGACGCGATAAAAAAAGCTCGCCCAGCAAGATTATTAATACTTGAGAAAATGAAAGAAGCGATAGAAAAACCTCAAGAGAGTTTATCTCCTCATGCTCCAAGGTTACTAAGCTTTAGGATAGACCCAGAACTAATTGGCACTGTAATAGGTCCTGGAGGTAGAACTATTAAAGGTATTACAGAACGAACAAATACAAAAATAGATATTGAGGATGGAGGAATAGTAACTATTGCTTCTCATGATGGAGCAGCTGCAGAAGAGGCACAGAAAATAATTGAAGGTCTTACCAGAAAAGTTCATGAAGGTGAAATCTTCTCTGGTGTAGTAACTCGAATTATACCTATAGGTGCTTTTGTAGAAATTCTTCCTGGCAAAGAAGGTATGATACATATTTCTCAATTATCTGAAGCTAGAGTTGAAAGAGTAGAAGATGTTGTAAGACAAGGTGATGATGTAACTGTCAGAGTAAGAGAAATTGATAGCAGAGGTCGAATTAATCTCACTTTAAGAGGTGTTTCTCAAAATGGTGGGTTTAATTACCCAGAGCCTACGCCAACTCCAGTAGCTCCACTTAATTAGCTTATTTCAGAGTAAAGGTTATATTTTAAAATTACTTTTTTGATCATTTTGCAAGTATTTTGATGATTTTCTAGATTATTCGAAGCTATAATCACTCCTCCTTGATTGCAATTTATTTTGTTATAAACTAATTCTTCATTTTCTAAATTTGTTATGCTTCCACCAGCTTTTTTTAATATTGCCTCTGGTGCAGCTAAATCCCAATCTTTTGGTGAACTTTTACCTGGCAAATTAAATGAAATATAAATATCGCTCTCTCCTCTTAAAATTGATGCAATTTTGCATCCTATACTACCCATGCAAATTGAATCTTTAAAATTTAATTTCTCAATTAAAGTAAGTAAATTTATATTCTGGTGGTTTTGACTCATAACAATTCTCATTTCACTAACGTTAGTAAAATCAGATAAATTTGGTTTCATTTTAGTTCCTTTTCTATTCTCGCACCAAGTATCATCTCCATTTGAGATCCATAATTCATCCCTATTAGGTATTAATACAACTCCTATAATTGGACTATTTTTGTAGTTCAAAGCCAAGTGCATGGCAAAATTACCGGTTCCTTGAATAAAATCTTTTGTTCCATCTAAGGGATCCAAAACCCAAATCCAGTCATTATGACTCTTATCATTAAGAAAAAACAACTCATCACTTTCTTCACTTAAAAATCCCCACCCTATTTCAGAGTAGCTCTCAGAAATCGACTTAGTAATTAATTCATTTACTTTTAAATCTGCAATAGTGACTGGTTCATGCTGATTCTTGTAATTTATTAACTTCTCATTACACTTTGAATTATTTATCCTATTCGAATAATAAAGTAAAATATCACTTACTTCCCAGCTCAAAATTCTTAAATTATTAATCAGTTTTTGTATCTCAACGCCATTAGGTAAATCAACCATAAAATGAATAATAATTCTTCATTATCTCACAGAAATAAAGAACCTGAAAGTGGCACTTTTTATGTGGTTGGTACTCCTATTGGTAACTTATCTGATATCTCTTCAAGAGCACTAAATATTTTAAAGAATGTAGATATTATTGCTTGTGAAGATACAAGACAAACAAAAAAGATAATTGGTAAATATGATATAAAAAATAAGCTAATAAGTTTTAATGATCATAATTCATCGAAAAAAATACCTATAATTACCCATGAATTAACCTCAGGTAAATCTATCGCACTTGTAAGTGATGCAGGAATGCCAGGGATTTGCGATCCAGGTGAAAACCTAATAAAAGATTTAAGATCTAAAGGGTTTGAGATAATATGTATACCTGGGCCATCGGCTTTAATAACAGCTCTTGTTTCAAGTGGATTTCAATCCTCTAAATTTATTTTTGAAGGTTTTCTTCCTAAGAAAAAAATTGATAGGAATAAAATACTTCTTGAAATTAGTAAACATGAAAAAACTACAGTATTATATGAATCACCTCATAGGATTCAAAAACTTCTAAAAGAACTAAGTATTTTTTGCGGTGAGGATAGGGAAATACATATATCAAGAGAATTAACAAAAAAATTTGAAGAACATATAAATACTGATATTGCGAGTGCAATAAATATTTTTAAGGATAAACAAATTTTAGGAGAGTTTACTCTTTTAATAAAAGGAAAAATAAAAACAAATAATTATATTTTTGAGGAGGATTTATTAAGACAAGAGCTAAAAGATTTAATTGAAGCAGGTTTAAGTTTATCAGCGGCCTCTAAATATATTGCCAAAAGATATAATCTTTCAAAAAGATCGATATATAATTTAGTTAAATAATTTAATTATAATTATATGACTTTATTTATAAAAAAATTTTTTTTCACTTTGTTATTAAACGGGGGATTACTTATTGTATTATTTATTGGCATTCAAAATAATAACGATTGGGAAAAAGTACATTTTTTAAATGATGAGAGTATTGAATTGCCAATAAGTTTTATAGTAGGTTCTGGTTTCATACTTGGTTCAATTATTGGCTCAATAATACCCATAGGAAGATTATTAAACAAAAAATAATCTAAAGAGCTATCAGCTTATCATCACAAATAATTCTTGAAATCCCTTTGGATATAAGTTGAGGCGCAACTATCTTAAATACATTCGTATTTGGAACTTTAATTACTTTTTGATCTTTCATACATTCTTTCTTTGCTATTTTTAAATCAACATATATTTTTATAGTTTGTCTACACAAATCCTCTGTGGGTAAAAATTGCCATTCAGGATAATCTTTAAGATACTTTATTTGCAATTCAATCTTTTTATCAATAATCATGTAGAGGGGGGAAGGAAATTCAAATTTTGAAATTGGTTCTGACGATATTTCAATTTGCTTCTCAAGATTTACTTCACCCTCTAATGGTGGGATTTCAAAGAATTCCTCTTTAAGAGCAACTTTTTTTTCCATTGAAAATGAATTATTTAATTTCTGATTTTCTTTTTCAAAAAAAGCATTATCTTCAAAAATTAGTCCTTCTGTTTTACGTTTCTGTCTTTTTATTCTTCTGAACTCATCTTCTCCAATTTGATTCTTTAATTGTCTTGTAATAGTTTGAATAGTGAAATTAAACTGTGAGGATATCTTCTTCAATTCATATCCCTCTAGAAATAAATTTAAAATTCTTTTTTTTTCATTATCAGAAACTTTCTTAGCCACAATTTAAAATAGTACTTTTCCAAATTATATATATATTATTTTAAGATTTAATTTATCAAACTAATAAAAAATAAATTTATTTTTAACTTGATATATTTACTCATAAATTTAAAATAAACTAAATTATTTCTTTTGCTTTATTATTAGTTTTGTATAAATATTTCTTTGTTAAATTTGAAATTTTTTATCTGTGAAAGAATTTAAATCAAAACCTAAAATTATTCCCATAATACTCTCAGGGGGATCAGGCACAAGATTATGGCCTCTTTCAAGAGAATGTTATCCAAAACAATATATAAATTTAGATGAATATAATAAATTGACTCTTTTGCAAAATACATTTTCAAGATTACAAGGATTGGAAAACTTAAATGAACCAATAATAATTTGCAATGAAGAACAAAGGTTTATTGTTGCAGAACAAATGAGGGAAATAAATACCAAACCTCATGCAATTTTACTTGAACCACTAGGGAGAAATACGGCACCAGCAATAACTCTGTCTTCATTAATCGCTTCAAAAGAAAGTCAAGATCCTTTATTGTTAATACTATCTGCAGATCACTCTATTAAAGAAAATGAGAAATTCAGAGAAACATTGGCAGAAGGTTACAGTTTTGCAGAGGAAGGAAGAATAGTTACCTTTGGAGTCAAGCCTTCAAAACCTGAAACTGGATATGGATATATTGAATCTTATGATGAACTAACAGATTATAAAATCTCAAGCAATATAAAAAGATTTATTGAAAAACCAGATAAAAAAAATGCAGAAAAATTTTTTAAGAATAAAAAATTCTTATGGAACAGCGGCATTTTCTTATTTAAAGCATCTACAATCCTCAATGAATTAAAAAGATATCAACCTAAAATATTTGATTTATGTAAAAAATCTTTGGATCAATCTAAAGATGATCTTGATTTTGTAAGAATAAAATCAGATATTTTTAAAAAATGCCCTAGCTTACCTATTGATATTGCAGTTATGGAAAAAACAAATCTAGGTACTGTAATATCTCTAGATGTAGGTTGGAGTGATGTTGGGAGCTGGAATAATGTATGGGAGAATTCTCATAAAGATAAAGCAGGCAATAGTACTAAAGGTAATGTAATTATTAAAAAAGCTGAAAATTGTTACGTGAGAAGCGAAAATAGACTTGTAGTAGGTGTAGGAATTAAAAACTTAGCAATAATAGAGACATATGATGCTATTTTGATACTTGAAAAAGAATCGAATCAAGTTGTTAAAGAGATTGTCAAAGAATTAGATAAGTGTGGTTTCGAAGAAGGAAAAGTAAACAAAAAAATGTATAGACCTTGGGGAAACTATACTGGAATAGTTAATGGTGCTTCTTGGCAAGTAAAAAGATTAGAGATTAATGAGAAGGCAAGCTTATCATTACAATTGCATCACCATAGATCAGAACATTGGATTGTAGTTGATGGCACTGCCAAAATTGAGATTGATGGGGTAACATCCATACTGAAAAAAAATGAAAGTATTTATGTCCCCTTAGGTTCGAAACACAGATTATCCAATCCAGGAAAGATTCCATTAATAATAATCGAAGTTCAATGTGGCACATATTTAGGTGAAGATGACATAATAAGATTTGAAGATCTCTATAGAAGAAAAACTTTATCAAGTCAAGAAGAATGACTAAGCGTAAGAAAGCTTTAATTACTGGAATAACTGGACAAGATGGAAGTTATTTAGCAGAATTTTTACTGGAAAAGAATTATGAGGTACATGGCATCAAACGAAGATCAAGTAACTTCAACACCAAAAGGATAGATCATCTTTATCAAGATCCTCATAAAACGAATTTAGATCTAATTTTGCACTATGGAGACCTCACAGATAGCACTAATATAATTAATATTATTAAAAAAGTTTCTCCAGATGAAATATATAATCTTGGGGCACAAAGTCATGTTGCAGTTAGCTTTGAATCTCCAGAATATACTGCTAATTGCGATGCACTAGGAGCTTTGAGAATACTAGAAGCTGTTCGTTTATTAAATCTAAATAAAAAAACCAAAATTTATCAAGCGAGTACAAGCGAACTTTATGGCCTAACACAAAATATCCCTCAAAATGAGTTAACTCCTTTTTATCCTAGAAGTCCCTATGGAGTGGCTAAATTATATGCTTATTGGATAACTATCAACTATAGAGAGGCTTATAATTTATATGCTTGTAATGGTATCTTATTTAATCATGAATCAGAAAGGAGAGGAGAAACATTTGTTACTAGAAAAATAACAAGGGGACTAGCAAGAATAAATTTTGGTCTAGAGAATTGTCTTTACTTAGGTAATCTTGATGCTAAAAGGGATTGGGGGTATGCCAAAGATTATGTTGAAATGCAATGGTTAATGCTTCAGCAAAAAGATCCAAAAGATTATGTTATATCAACAGGGAGGACAGAATCTGTAAGAAAATTTATAGAGCTTAGTACTTTAAAACTTGGATGGAATTGCAAAGAAGGAGATCCTGGTATTATTTGGGAAGGAGAAGGTATAAATGAGGTCGGGAAAAGAGCCGATAATGGACAAATAGTTGTAAGGATTGATTCAAGATATTTTAGACCAACAGAAGTACATAATCTCTTAGGCGATTCCAGCAAGGCTTCCACTGAACTTGGATGGGAGCCTAAAGTTACATTAGAAGAATTAATAAAAAAAATGATAACTCACGACATAAATGAAGCCAAAAAAGAATTGATTTTAAAGAACGAAGGTTACCTTCTACCTAATCCCTTAGAAACTATTCAGAATTTAAGAAATAAGGAGTAAGGAAGATTTACATGTCATTATTAGTTAGCACTGATAGGATTTACGTTGCAGGTTCTAGCGGAATGGTTGGAAATTCATTATGCAAAACACTTGAGAATAATGGCTATAACGCAATAAATAAAAAGCTATTAAAGACATCAAGAAAAATAATTGATCTGAGGAATCTCACACAAGTTGATAACTGGTTTAATCAAAATAGGCCAAATGTTGTAATAATTGCAGCTGCCAAGGTTGGTGGCATATTTGCTAACAAAACTTACCCCGTTGATTTTTTATTAGAAAATCTAAAGATTCAAACAAATTTAATTGAAACATCGTGGAAATATGATGTCAAAAGATTACTTTTTCTTGGAAGTAGTTGTATTTATCCAAAATCCTCTAAGCAACCCATTAAAGAAGAATATTTGCTTAATGATAGTTTAGAGAGTACAAACCAATGGTATGCAATTGCAAAAATTGCTGGGTTAAAGTTATGTGAGGCATTAAAAAAACAATATCAATTTGATGCAATTTCGCTAATGCCTACAAACTTATATGGACCTAAAGATAACTATGATTATAAAAATAGCCATGTAATGGCTTCTTTAATTAGAAAATTTTATGAAGCAAAAATGAATAATCTTGATGAAGTTATTTGTTGGGGATCAGGAAGGCCACTAAGAGAATTTTTATTTATAGATGATTTTGCTGATGCTTGTTTAGATGTGCTTAAATATTGGGAACCAAATGAATACTCAGCACCAAAAAATGAACAGGGTGAATTAATTAATTGGTTAAATGTAGGGAGTGATTTTGAAATATCTATTAAAGATCTTTCTGAAAAAATTTCAGACATTATTGGATATCAAGGCAAAATTAAGTGGGATTTAACAATGCCTGATGGCACTTTAAGAAAGAAGTTAGATAATTATTATATTAATAAACTTGGCTGGAGAGCCAAAACAAACTTAGATGAGGGTATAAAAATGACATTAGATAGTTTTTCAACTGAGCGCAAAACAAATAAAATTAGATTTTAATATTTTTAATGAATTAGCTTTTTGCTTTTTATTTATCAAGATTATAATAATTATCTTTGAAATATTGTGTTTGGACAGTAGAATTATATTAATTTAATTTAGATTAATTTTCATCTGATTATCAATTAGATGTATTTATTAAAACATATGCTTTAGACATATTAAATAATCTAAATAAATTTTTTTGATACTTTGCTTCCTTAGCTCAGCTGGATAGAGCAACTGCCTTCTAAGCAGTGGGCCGCAGGTTCGAATCCTGCAGGAAGCGTTATAAAAGTAAGATCCATAGCAACCACAATTTTTAATGAACTACTTAAACAAACTCTATAAAAATATATATTCATTTAGATACTATGCTGATTTTTTATTTAGAGAGATTTTTAGAACTTTTAAAAATTAAATTGTGTTAAAAAATCTGATTAGTTTAAAAAATTCCCAATTTTTTTTTAAAGTTGGAGTGTTTTTTATTTTGTCAGCACCAGCTATAGCTTCATTTTTTCTTTTACTATCTATATTTTTAAGCTCATTAAAAACAAAAGAAAATTATTTTAAAAATAAATTTAATATCCCTTTAATAATTTGTACATTTCTATTACTTTTATCCGCAACTTTAAATACTACTACTTTCAAACCTGATTTAAATGGTTGGGATCCATATTTAAATTGGGTCGGTTTAGCGAATTGGATCCCTTTCTTTTATTCATACTGGATTTTTCAAATCTTATTAACTACAGAAAAAGCTAGAGAAAAAACAATCAAAATATTTGTAAGCGGCACTATACCCTTATTTTTTAGCGGATTCAGTCAAATATGGCTAAATTTGCATGGTCCTTTTAGATTTCTTAATAACTTAATAGTATGGTTCCAAAGGCCTGTGGATTTAAGTCATCCATATAATGGAATGACTGGTCTATTTAGCAATCAGAATTATGCTGGTGCTTGGTTAATAATTATATGGCCAATGTTAATTGCATGTCTTTTACATAAGAAGGATATCAACTATAAAAAATTAATTCTTATATTATTATCTATATTTACGATAGTTGCTGTTTATCTTACAAGATCTAGGAATGCTTGGATTGGAACGCTATTAGGTTCAAACCTCCTAATAAATAAAAATATTATAATTTGGTTTCTTCTGATTTTGAGCATTATAGGGATTGTATTATTTATATTGAATTTATTTATTCCAAGTACAGTAAGTATTATTCTAAAGACTATTTATCCTCAAATATTTTTTACAAAGTTTGCTGAATTAGGATTAGATAATTTAGGTAATTATCCTAGGATATTTATTTGGCAAAATAGCTTAGACCTTATATCTCAAAGGCCTTTCTTAGGATGGGGAGCCGCTACATTTCCAATCTTATTTGAAATAAAGAACGGTAGTAATTATGATTATGCTCATCCACATAGTTTAATATTAGAGCTTGCTACTTCTTATGGGCTTATTGCTAGTGCAATAATAACTTTATTTGTAATTTTAATACTATTTAGATCCTTCAAAAGTATTTTCTCTTTTAATTTAAATGAAGATGGAAATATCTTTGAGAAAGCATGGTGGATATCAACTTTTATTTTGTGTTTATCACAACTTTTTGATATTCAATATTTCGATTTTAGAATAAGCGTTACTTTTTGGATTTTATTATCAGGGCTGACTTCAAAAATAAGAAAGGAGAAAGTTATTTTGAATTAATCATTACCACTACCATCTCCCAATTGCCATATCTTGATCCCATATTTTTGTATATTGTTCTTATCTAAAATACCTCTTGTATCAAAAACCCAGGAAGGTTTATACATTTTTTTTGAAATTTTTTCCCAGTCTAGTTCTCTATATTCGTTCCACTCCGTAATAATAATTAAAGCATGAGAATCTTCCGCAGCTTTATAAATATCTTTATAAAATCTCCATCTTCTTTCATTAGTAATTAAATCTTGACTATCACTTTCTTTGATTTCATAACTATATTCCAGCGAAGATGCTATTTGTTCTGATTGTACTTTAGGATCATGAATTGCCAACTCTGCCCCTTCAATAAGAAGATTTCTTGAAATTGTTATTGCTGGAGATTCTCTTGTATCGTTTGTACCTGCCTTGAAAGCAAATCCTAATATTGCTATTTTCTTTCCAGAAATATTACCAAACAAAGATTCAACAATTTTCTTATAAATCCTATCTTGCTGCCACTGATTAATATTAACTATACTTTCCCAAAAGTTTGCTACTTCCTTTAAACCAAAGAAATTGCATAAATAAACTAAATTTAATATATCTTTTTTAAAACAACTCCCTCCAAAACCAGGACCAGGTTTTAAGAATTTCGCACCGATTCTGCTATCTTTACCAACTGCATTAGCAACTTCATATACATCCGCTCCTGAGGCTTCGCATATAGCCGAAATAGAATTAATAGAACTAATCCTTTGAGCTAAAAAAGCATTTGATGTTAATTTTGATAATTCGCTACTCCATAAATTGGTTTTGATGATTTTTTCTAATGGAACCCATTTACAATAAATCGCTGCCAAAGTATCTATAGATTTTGAATCTTCCCCACCAATTAATATCCTATCAGGTTCTTCTAAATCACTTATTGCAGAACCTTCAGCAAGAAATTCAGGATTCGACAAAACAGAAAAAGTCTTTTTATTATTAACAGCTAATTGATCTTCTGATGCGAATAAAATATCTTTTATTGTTTTTGCAGTTCTTACTGGAAGAGTACTTTTTTCAACAACTATTGTATGTCCTTTTGCTTTTATCGATATTTGTCTTGCACAGGACTCTACCCATTTCAAGTCGCTTGTTTGACCTGCACCTAATCCAATACTTTTTATAGGAGTATTTACGGAGATAAAAATCATATCGGCATTCTCTATTGCAAAATCAATTTGAGTATTAAAGAAAAGATTTTTATCTCTTGTTCTACTAATTATTTCAGATAAACCTTTTTCAAAAACTGGAAGTTTTGATAAATCTTTGCTATTCCAACTTTTAATTCTTTCAACATTTCGATCTACAACATTAATTTCTATTTCAGGACAATTATCGGCGATGACGGCCATCGTAGGTCCTCCAACATATCCAGCACCCACACAACAAATCCTTTTTATTTGATATAAATTTTCCATTTTAGCTATTTTTTATAAATCAAAATTAATTTCATAATCATAAATCATTTAATGAATTCCTTTTTACAAGATTATTAAAATAATCAATAGTATAGTCTAAGCCTAAATCAAGAGAAATATTAGGTTGCCAATTTAAAAGTTTTTTTGCTTTTTCTATTGAAGGAATTCTTCTTAAAGGTTCATTCTCATTAAACTGCTCAAATTTTATAACTGAATTAGAATTTGTTTTAGTTTTTATCAATTCAGCTAAATGAATGATTTTTGTTTCTAATGGATAACCAAGATTAATTGGATTTATAATTTCAACATCTTTCAGTAGAAAAAAACCATCTAATAAATCTTCAATATAACAGAAGCTTCTTGTTTGATTACCATTCCCATAAATTGATAAGGGAACATTCATAATACAATTTTTTATAAATGTATTAATAACTCTTCCATCTGAAAGTGACATATTAGGTCCATATGCATTAAATATTCTTGCTATTCTTATATCTAGTTTGTATTTGCGATGAAAATCATAACATAAAGTTTCAGATATTCTCTTAGCTTCTGCATAACAACTTCTTTTACTTGTTGTTTTCAAATTTCCATAATAGGATTCTCTAATTGGGAGATCTTCTGCTTCTCCATAAATTTCACTTGAACTAGCCAAGAAGAATTTAGCATTCTTCTTTAGAGCATAATTTAGTAAATTTAATGTTCCTTGAAAAATTATATATGAAGTATGTATAGGATTCTCGTAATAATATTTTGGAGAAGCAGGAGATGCTAAATGCCATATCATATCAATATCAACATTTTCATCAATATCATCAATTACTGATTGATTGAATAGTTTGAAATTAGGATTTTGATTCCATTTCTTTATAATATTATTAGAACTACTTAGAAAATTATCTAAACATATAACTTTCTCCCCCATATTTAATAATCTTTCAATAAGATTTGAACCAATAAATCCTGCACCTCCCGAAATTAAATTAATTGTTATATTTTCTTCTGACATAAATATTCAAAAACAAATTTGTAATGGTTGAGAAATCCTAAAATGATTTGAAGCTAAGCCAATTTTCCATTCATTGAAATCCATTTGTTGAACTTTTACTCTTTCTCCAGATTTATTATTTGAAGCAAATATATTACCTCTTGATAATTTCCAATTTTTTAAACCTCTATACATTGAACTATTTTCCCATTTAACTAAAGATTCCTTGAGTAACCAAAAATTCAAAATATTTTTTCTAAGTGAATCTTTTTGAAGATTCTCTATATTATTAATCTTTATCTCATCAGCAAATAATTTCTTAAATAAATTAATATCTAAAATTTTTCTATCAGCTCTTTCAATATCTATTCCTATCCTTTCCATAGACCAAGCTATCACAAGCATATCTCTACAATGACTTAAACTAATAAATCCATATCTTTGAGGCAATTTTGGAGGTAAACTAGGCTTGGCATTTAAAGGTATACTTAACGGGTCTTGATTAAAGATTTGAGACAATGCATATCTTGTATATCCTCTTGAATGTACAAATTGATAAGCTCTATTATCTGACATTTTTTTGATTAATACATTCTCATCTTTAGTGATTTTTTTTAATGGCAAATCATTTCTGAACATCCATATTGCAAGAATTTCATTTTTATTCAAATTAAATAAACTGCCTCATATTTTATCTTCATATCCATTGGGATTCTTTATCAACCATTTCCATCCATCTCTACACATATCTTCAAGTGTCTCTTGGGGCGACCAATTTAATAAGTTTAATGCCAGAGCATTATTGGCAACAGAGAAAGGGATGTCTCCCTTTCTTCTTTTTTCAAATACTATAGGAATCTTACATTTATTGACTTTTTCAAATGTCTGAGCCAATTCAAGAACAGACGTTCCTTTTCCTGTTCCAATATTAACATTTACAAATATTGAAGATGATTTATCAAGCATTTTTATAGCTGACATATGAGCTTTTGCTAAATCTAAAACATGAATATAGTCTCTGATACAAGTCCCATCTTCAGTAGGCCAATCGTTTCCATAAATATTTAGATTATTTGTAAAACCAGCGGCAACCATACATATGTGTGGAAAAAGATTATCAGATTTTTCTGAAAAATTTTCTCCAATAGTTCCTGAAGGATGCGCGCCAATAGGATTAAAATATCTTAAATTAGCAATCCTCCATTTAGATTTTGCACTTTCAAAAACTGAAAATAATATATTTTCAATTGTTTCTTTAGTCTTACCGTAAGGAGAACTTGGGTTTATTAAATCATCTTCATTTAGTAATTTATCACCTTCAAAATGATAAATTGAAGCACTGCTACTGAAAACAATAGTTTTACAATCAAATTGCTTCATCACTTCAAGCAAAGCAATAGTCCCTCCTACATTGGCATCCCAATATGATAAGGGTAATTTTATTGATTCAGAGACTGATTTTAATCCTGCAAAATGAATAACTGCTTCAATAGGTTTATTTTCCTTTTCAGCCTCTGAGAAAATCGCTTCTAAAAGTTTCTTATCTCTAATATCTCCATGAAAAAACTTTAAATTTCTCTCAAAATCAACTTCCCCACTATATTCTAATTCCTTAAGTCTACTTAAAGAAATTTTTGTACTATTTATATTTGAATCTATAACTATAAGTTCATAACCTGCTTCTAATAGAACGTAACAAGTATGACTACCTATATAACCACAGCCGCCAGTTATAAGTATTTTATTCATTAAAGATAATGAAATTTAATTTAGAATTATATCATATTTAATTACTTAACATTTTTATAATTTTTCATAATATAAGTTATTAATGATTTATAACAAGTTTTAGCATCATTGAAATAATGTAATATAGAAATTAGGTGTTTTATTAATTCAAAATTATAAATAATAGAAATAAATAATTTAAAAGAAATTATTATGTTTTCCATCATTATTCCAACTTATAATCAATCAACTCTTCTACGAAAATGTCTAGAAAGTATTATCAATCAAACCTATAAAAAGTGGGAAGCTATTATTATTAATAATTATTCTAAAGATGAAACAATTAATATAATAGAATCATTTAAAGATCCAAGAATTAAATATAAAAATTTTAGAAATAATGGAATAATAGCGGCCTCACGAAATCTTGGTATTAGCTTATCTAAATTCCCCTATATATCCTTTTTAGATTCAGATGATATTTGGTTCCCTAACAAATTAGAAAAGGTTATTTCTTATCTAGAGCATAAAAATGACATTGTATGCCATAGCGAAATATGGAAATGGTCTGACGGTACAACAAAATTAGTTAATTATGGGCCAGAAATCTCTTCAAATTATGAAAACTTACTTTTCAAAGGGAATGTTATTTCGACATCAGCAGTCTCCTTAAAAAGGAATTTAATTATTGAATTCAAGGGATTTAATCAAAGTCCATTTATGACAGGGAATGAAGATTACGATTTATGGATGAGAATTTCTAAGGAAGCAAAGTATAAATTCAAATTCCTCAATGAGCCACTTGGGTATTACAATATCCACAATAACAATACAAGTAAAAATCTTTTAAAACAACTTAGATCAGAAATTTTTGTTATCAATACACATTTTTATAAATATAATCTAAATCAAATAACTTTCAAAAGGATTAGGCTATTTATGAGAATCTTTAAGGCTATCTTGGGAACATTATTAAAGATTAATGAATCTTTTTATAAGATTTTAATTAAAATAAGAAAATAAATTTTTAAATAAATTAAAATCCATAAATTCGAAAATGTATCCATCATTAATATTTCATTCCTTTAATAAAAATATAAATTCTGACGAATTTTATGATGTAAGTATTACTGATTATATAAATTTATTAGATTTTCTTTGTAAAAGGATTGATTCCAAAAAAATAACCTTAACTTTTGATGATGGGTTTAAAAGCATAATAAAGGCAGTAGAATATGCATTAGAAAAAGATTTTCAAACAATTATTTATATAATTACAGACTATGTTGATAAAGAAGGATTTTTAACCAGAGATGATATTAAATATCTTTATAAAATTGGCTGCATAATTGGATCGCACTCAAAAAGCCATAAAAATTTAACGAAAATAATGGATAAAGATTTAGATTACGAACTGAAAGAATCAAAGGAATATTTAGAGAATATAATTGGAGTTAAAGTAAAACACTTTTCTTTCCCTTATGGATCTCATAATAAATATTTAATTTCTAAAGTAAGAAAATTATATAAATTTAACGCGATCTCAAGACCTAATTTTTTTAATGAAAAAAATATTGTAGGAAGGATATCAATAAATTCTATGAATATTAAAAAACATGAAAATATATACAAACTTCTTACTAATAAAATAGAAATAAAATACTTATTAAGATTAATACTTAGTTTTATTTTGAAGAAAATCTTTCCAAATAAAATCTATATATTTTTAAAAAATATAATTTCTAAAAATAAATCTAAAGATATTTTTTTTAATAAATAAAATTATTTTTTAAAGTAAAAAACATCTGGCAATTTAGGTTTAAACTCATTTTCAATTAGATTATTATAATTTCTATCAATCTTATTATTGGTATAAAAAATAATATCTAATATCATTGCTGGGAATAGAATTAATGCACCATAAATGATCATGATAGATCTTAAATCAATATCAATTTTTTCATGAAAAAATATATTAAAAAAGAAAATCAAAGGAAGGCTAAAAATAGCATAATCTTCATGAAACAATAGTGAGCCAAGCCTAGATAAAATTGATATTATAATATTCTTTTTTTTATTAAGTTGATTAGATCTGATTACTTTAATTCCTTTCGTACTTTTTTGCTCAAAATATTTCATAATAATTGCAAACCAGCCAATAGAAAATCTATTAAGTAAAAAGGAGGATGCAATTATTGATAACAATCCAAAAGGAATCATGATCTCACCATCAGCTCTTAAAGATCCAACAAATAAGCCAAAAGATATTGAAATTACAACAACTTGATGCATTATGAGATCTAAATATTGTCCTCCTACAGATTGTTTACTATTTAATCGTGCTACTATCCCATCAACATAATCTAATAAATAAAATAAGGGCATACATAAAGAGCCACAAAATATTAATAATGGATACTTTGATGATAATAAAATACTTCCTACAATTGCAATTAAACCTGAAGCTAAAGAAACCATATTAGCGCTTAATCCTAATTTATAAAATAAGTAAGCAATAGGATTAGCAATTACAAGAAATAATTTATCCCTAAAATCCTGGTATCTATAAAACCTTGAATTTTCTGCATTATTGATTTTCTTTTTATACTTCTTCATAAATTATTAATAAAGATATTTAAATTGAAAGTTAATTACTTTTTGGGGTAGCACCCCTAGCATTAAATACCATCCTAATAGTTCTTATACATATTAAAAAGTCAAGAAGGATTGATGTATGTTTTAGATAATAAATGTCATAACTAAACTTTTTAATTGAATCTGAGATTGATGCTCCATAGGGGAAATTAACTTGTGCCCAGCCGCTTAAACCAGGCCTAATTATGTATCTGAGTGAATAATAAGGGATTTTATTTTTTAATTTCCTATCTATCTCTGGTCTTTCTGGTCTAGGTCCTATTAAGCTCATTTCACCTTTCAAAACGCAAATCAATTGAGGAAGTTCATCAATCCTCGTCAAACGAAGTATTCTTCCTAATTTAGTAATTCTTTTATCACCAGAAGGAGACCATTGCGGTCCATTATCTTCAGCATTTACTTTCATAGTTCTCAGCTTGATAATTTGAAATGTCTTCTCATATTGACCTGTTCTAATTTGTTTATAAAATATTGGACCTCTATCCTCTAAATATATAAAAATGCAGGATATTAAGACAATTGGGAAAGAAACAATTGCCAAAATTACGCTTATAAAAATATCTCCTAATCTTTTAATCCTAAATTGCATTGAAAATTTATTTATTCCTAAATCCTGAATTAATAAATTTTCATCTATTAAATCAATAGGGTATCTTTCTAAAAATCTACTACACCAATTCTCTAGATTCAGAACATTAATTCCTTTATTTTTTAAATTATTCAAAGAGGCTATTAAATTATCGTTTAATCTGAAACTGGAATCCACTATTATGCCAGCAAACTTAAAATCATAAGGATTGAAAGGAAAATTACTTTGAAAGTCAGCAATCAATATATTTGGATTAACTTTTTTAACTTCTTTTCTGAACTTTAAAAGTTTTTCATCATTACCAATAAAAATCCATTTCTCCTTATCTGATTTTCTTAATGAATAGATAAAGCTTAATAAGAAATTTAACAAACTAGAGATAGTCGATAAATATAAAACAAAGTAAAAATTATATAAATGTAAATATCCTAAATCAAAATTTAAAATTCTAAAAATTTTTAAAGATATAATTACAGAAAAAGAGATCCCTAATGTTTTAATAAAATTAAGACCTATCAAAATAAAGTTATTTAAATATTTATACTTAACGAAATCATAATATCTGTCAAAAATATAGCTTAATATTATCCACTCAATAGATATTATTATAACTTTTATACTTGATAAGTTCAAATAAAATGTCTTATTAGAAAAATAAAATATCAAATAAATTATAAAAGAATCTACCAAAAAACTTTTTAATAATATTTTTCTTTTATTAATCCAATTCATAGGTTAGACAAGAAAATAATTTTTATTTTATTTAGATATTTTATCAATTAATTAATAAGACTTTAAAAATCAACAAAAATAAATCTAATTATTTAATTATAAATATAATAGACATAACAAATCATAATTTAATGTGACATATCAAATAAATTAATAAATTTACGACTTATTACTTTTTTTAAGATTATGAAAACTAAAACTAATAAAGAAATTCATTCAAATTTATTATATTAAAAAAAGCTTTAGATAATTTTTTAAAGTGAGCTGCATTTAAATAAAAAGATTAACCCTTATTATCAAATTAAAATAATAGTAAATATGAAGAAAGTTAATCTAAAACTTTTAAATAATAATAAAAATTTTAAACTTCAAGATATATTTGCTAAAAATAAATTTAAGTTAAATATTAATTTTATAAATACATAGAAAAGAATTTTAAGTAATATATAAATACTAAATCAAACTTATGAATAATATAAGTATTAAAGCCAGTCCAAGTTTTCAACAATTATCAAAAAAAGTTAAATTAAAAAATCGAGAAATCATTCAGGAACTTACTTTTTTTGAAAAAGGAAGGGAGGCCCTTTTATTTGGGTTAGATGAATTAAAAATTGATAAAAACAAAAAGATTCTAATCCCTGGATATATTTGTTCCTCAATGACCAATCCTCTTTTAAGAAATGGCTTCAAAATTATATATTATGATATTAATAAAGACTTTTCTTTAAATATTGATAAATTAAAAAAGCTCATCAAATACGAAAGAATTTCTGTTTTGATAATTGTCCACTATTTTGGAATTTTAACTGAGATTGATGAAATTTATAGTTTGTGTAGATTAAATAATATAGAGATAATAGAAGATTTTTGCCATAGTTTCTTAACCCGATTTGCAAATAAGCAAAAAGATTTTTCTAAGACTACAAAGATTTACAGTATTAGGAAGAATCTTCCCATTATTGATGGTGGTGCTTTAGAGAATAAAAATTTTGAAAGTTTTGTAACTATTAAAATACAGTCAATAAAATTTAAAGAAATATTATTTTTAATCTTAAGATTTATTGAATCTTCTATAAATACTTTTGGAATTCCAAACTTATATGGGAATGTAATTCGAAATTTAAAAATTAAAATCAATAAATCAAATAGAATTCATAAAATTAATAGCAGCAAAAAAGAGGTTAGTAAAATTAAGAATCCTTCTTATATGTTATTTAAGTACTTAAATAGTAGTCTATATCTTAAGAATATTTCTGAGAGAAGAAGAAACAATTTTTATTTTCTTCAAGATGAGATTAATAAAATTGGATTAAATGTTAGTTTTTTTAGTATTTTGCATAATTCGGTTCCTCAATTTTTACCAATATTATTAAATGATAAAAATCAGAATTTATTTAATGAACTTAATAATAATGGGATAGAAACTATCAGATGGCCAGATTATGAAATACCAAGTTATATTATGGAAAATAAAAATAATTTTCCAAATAGTATTTTTCTTAATAAAAATATAATCTTAATTCCAGTTCATCAAGATCTCACGAAAGAAAATTGCAAAAAAATAATTAAAGTTATAAGTTCATTTTTAAAAATGAAGAGATTGAATAATAATTAGAATTTATTAATGTATTATTAGATTACTTTGTAATAAAATGATAATTGATATGCAAGATAAATGGTATATTTTTCAAAAAGACGATAAATCTTGGGGGAATATTCTAAAAGAATTTGATGAATCTTCATTTCTAAATGATATTGAATGGGCTAATCATCTTGGAAATCTTGGATGGAAGACTTTAAGATTAATAAAAACTAGAAATAATCTAAAAGGATCAAAAACCTTAATTCAAGCTTTTATCAAATATCTTCCATTCTCAACTGCCATTATTTGGATCCCTGGAGGAATTATTGGAGATAATATCAACTTAGTAGGGTTTCAAGAAGAGTTAAAGTTAATTCTGAAAGCAAGATTTTGTTTTATAAGGATAAGATGTCATCAGAGTTATGATTTTTATAATGAAATAAATTTCTTTAAGAATTGTTGGAAAAGGCCTTTAGTTTCACTCTCAAGTAGATATAAAGTCATATTAAATTTAAATAATAGCCCTAAAATAATACAAAATAATTTCAGTAGAGGCTGGTATAGAAGTCTTAAAAAAAGTAAAAAGAATAATCTTAAAATAATCAGAATTGATAAACATGAAATAATTGCAAACTTGTATAAAGAAATGAAATTAAATAAAAGCTTAAAGCAAAAAAATATTTATTCCAAGAAAGAATGTAAAAGTATCATGAAAGCTTTTAGAAAAAAAATATTAGTTTTAGGCGCCGTGGATGAATCTTCAAATATATGTTCTATTAGAGGAGTAATAATAAGGGATAGGACTATTTATGATATTTTTGCTGCGACTAATAAAAAAGGAAGATTATATTCAGCCTCTCATCTAGTAATTTACTCAATATTAAAAGAATTTTTTAACAAAGACTTTTCTGAATATGATTTATCAAATATAGATCCTGAAAATAGCTTTGGAGTCTATAATTTTAAAAAAGGGTTAGGAGGAAAAGTCATATATACTCTTGGTGAATTTGAATGGGCAAACTCATTATTACTAAAATTACTAATTAATTTATATTTTCTCTTCAAATAAATGAGTAACAAAAGTTTTTTTCATTAATTTTAGGATGATTAACAAAAATAATATCAGCATATTAATGTGTATATACAAAAAGGATAATCCAAAATTCCTTGAAATTGCATTTAAATCACTTCTAAAACAATCAATTTATATAAAGGAAATTATTCTTGTAGAGGACGGTAAATTAACTGAAGAACTAAAAAATATAATAAAAAAATTTAAAATAGAATTAAATATTAATCAAATAAAATTAGATAAAAATGTTGGTTTTCCAAAAGCACTAAATATAGGTTTGAGTAATTCAAGCACAAAGTGGATTGCAAGATTTGATTGTGATGATATTTGTGACATTGGACGTTTTAAAAAAATAAATGAAATTATTGATAAATATGGCAATCAAATTGATGTATTTGGAACATTTATGAAAGAATTTGAAAATGATTTACATGATAAAAATAAAATAAGATATGTTCCCTTAAGTGAAGAAAGTATAAAAAGAAAACTAATATTATCAAATCCTATGAATCATATATCAGTTGTTTTTAAAAGAAGTTTAATATATAAATATTGCGAAAAAGGTAATGAATTTTATCCACTAATTCAAGGTTTCGAAGATTATGCCCTTTGGATAAAATTATTAAAACAAGGAGTTAAATTTAGAAATTTTCCTTATATAACTGTTTATGCAAGAATAGGAAAAGAAATGCTTAAAAGAAGAGGTGGAATAAAGTATATTAAAAATGAAATAAGATTTAGAATTTTTACTTTTAAATATTTTAATATCTTTGAAAACTTATTAATATTTTTCATATCTTTAATTAGAATTAGCATTTTCTTAATGCCATTAAGTTTAAAAGGAATATTTTATAAAATTAAAAGAAAATTCTTTTAAAAAATTTTTCTTTTTATTTAAATTATTATAAAAAATTTAAATTAATCAATTTATCTAAGTGTTTTCTGAACACACTCTCTATTGATTTTAAATAAAGCATTATCTTTATTGAATATATTTATTACTTCCTCAAGTGTGATTGATTTTTTAATTTCATATAATTTTTTTAATAATTGATAATCTTCTTCATAGTCAATAGTTATTCTTAGATTTTCAAGTCTATATAAAGTAGGAGGTTTTATAAATAAGCAGTTAAATTTATTACAATTTTCATAAAATATGGGAGTAACATGTTCTTTTTGAGCCTCATCTAACAAATTTTCATCAATATTCAGAAAAGTTTTTTTATTGATCAATTCTATTCCTGATCCATTTGGTATTAACTTCTCATAAGCAATATAGTCTAAAGAAGGAGTAATTTGATTAATCAGAATATTAGCTAAATTTATACTTATTAAGGGGTTATCAGCTGTTAACCTTGCGAACCAATCACAATTCTCTATGTTTTTTAATCCAAAAGTATTTCTATATCTATTGAAAACATTGGATAACTCACCTCTACTACAAAGAATATTGATTTTTTGGCAGTAATTATAAATCTCATCATCTGAACTATCATTTGAAGTACATACAATAACTTGTTCAGAGAATATTTTTGCTTTATTAATGACTTCTTTTAAAATAGTTGAATTACCTATTTTGAAAAGAACTTTTCCAGGTAATCTAGAGGATGTCATTCTAGCTTGAATTATTGATAAGATTTTTTTTGAATGTATATTTTTCATTTTTAAATCTATTAATAACATAGATAACATTTCTAATGATATGATAAAACCAATTTTTATTGATTAATGGCTAATAGAATTGAAATAAGTGTGCTAATAGCTGCCTATAATCAAGAAAAATATATCGGTAGATGTTTAAGATCTATATTAAACCAGTCTTTAGATCCTCTTAAATACGAAGTTAATTTAGTAAATGATGGAAGTACTGATAGAACCTTATTTGCTGCAGAATTATTTTGCGATCCAAAAGAATCAAGAATTAACATTATTAATAACAATAAAAATTTAGGATTACCAGCATCTATTAATAAAGCGATAATAGCTTCAAAAGGGAAATATGTTGTGAGAATTGACTCAGATGATTGGGTCTCAAGGGATTTCTTGAAATTACTTTATACATATCTTGAAAATAATAATTATATGGATGCTATTGCCTGTGATTATAATTTAGTTGATAAGAATGAAAAAGTTATTCAAAGAAAAAATTGCTTTGAAGATCCAATCGCATGCGGCATTATGTTCAAAAGAAATGATTTAATTCAGATTGGTCTTTATGATGAAAACTTTCATTGCCATGAGGATAGAGATCTTCGCATAAGATTTGAACAAAAATTTAATATTAGTAGGCTAGAATTGCCATTATATAGATACAGAAAGCATGAAAATAATATGACTAATAATCAGAAAGTATTAGATGAGTATAATAATAAACTTATAAGTAAATATGGATCTGATTTTTTATAAATTATGCCTATAGAGAAACATTTAATTTTAGGTTCAAGGGATCTAACTAAAGATTCTAAACCTTATATAATTGCCGAAATTGGTGTAAATCATGAGGGTTCTTTAGAGAAAGCAAAAGAATTGATAGATTTAGCAAAGGAGGGTGGAGCTGATGCTGTTAAATTTCAAACATATAAAGCTGAAAAATTAGCTTCAAAGAATTCTCCTGCCTATTGGGATACATCTAAAGAAAAAATTAAAAGTCAATTTCAATTATTTAAAAAATATGATAATTTTCAGGAAAAAGACTACTTAGATCTTGCCGCTTACTCTAAAGATAGAAAAATTGACTTTCTTTCTACACCTTTTGATTTAGATGCAATTGATTTCTTAAATGAATTAGTTCCATTTTTCAAAGTTGCTTCTGCAGATATTAATAATTTACCTTTTTTACGAAAAATAGCTTCAAAAGGGAAACCGGTAATAATTTCTACAGGAGCTTCAAGTATTATTGAAATTAATTATGCAATTGAAGTCTTAAAAATGAATGGGTGTGAGGATATTGGAATTTTGCATTGTATTTTAAATTATCCTACTAATGATCAGAATGCCTGCTTAAAAATGATAAAAAATTTACAAAGTAATTATCCTAATTATCTAATTGGATATTCTGACCATACACTACCTGATCAAAATATGCTTCCATTAATAACTGCTTATCTAACAGGAGCTATAATTATTGAGAAACATTTCACTTTCGACAAGACTCTTCCAGGAAATGATCATTATCATGCAATGGATAAAAATGATTTACAGAATTTTGTAAAATTAGCTTCAAAAGCGCATTCATTATTAGGAGTAAATGAAATTAAAGAGCCAATTCCTTCAGAAAGTATTTCTATTAAAAATGCCAGAAGAAGTATAGTTTCAGCACATTTTCTGAAAAAAAATCAAATTATTACGGAAAAAGATCTAATCTGCAAAAGACCAGGTTTTGGAATAAGTCCTATTTATTGGGATAAAATTATTGGAATGAAGACAATAAAAGATATTGAAGAGGATCATATTATTGAGTGGGACGATCTAAATAATATTTAAAACAAAACTATGTTTTTAACACTATAAATTATAAGATTATTAACAAAAAAATTATTATAAGGATTACTAATCACTAAATATAACCAATGTTATTTTTTTGAATTAAATAATTTATTTTTAAAGTTTAGAAAAGTTATAGTAATAAAAACAATAGATACCATAGAAAAATATAGATTAGAAAACTTAATATCAATAAATAAAAACGCAAAAGAACTAATCATTAAAACGATTGCATACATTTGAATAACTGTTTCTTTTTCTG
The DNA here is from genome assembly GCA_964397895.1 of uncultured Prochlorococcus sp. Classification (GTDB taxonomy): domain Bacteria; phylum Cyanobacteriota; class Cyanobacteriia; order PCC-6307; family Cyanobiaceae; genus Prochlorococcus_A. The sequence continues at coordinate 6,918 of CAYNKY010000008.1, read as the reverse complement.
AAAAGCCAAATTGCAATAAATTATGATGTAAATGTAATCTATCTGGCTTAAATAGTAATTTAAATGAAATTAAGCGTAAATAAATAACTTTTACCATATCTATTAATAAAGGCAAAACAACAATAATTGTTATTAAAGGAAAATGATTTTTATCAAAGTCTTGGCCTCTTATACTTTTCCCAGAGATACTATTAATTAATACTAAATTAGCCAATGAAAAACCTAAAAAATAAGATCCTCCATCACCCATTAAAATCTTTGCAGGATTATAGTTATGTATTAAAAAACCTATTAGCGATCCTAAAAATGATGCAATCAATAGCGTAGTGTAAACAGGTTGATAGTTATAGAAATTTAAATTTATTAAAAGAAGAACAAAAGTTGATATTAGAGTTGTTCCGGTTGCTAAACCATCAAGACCATCCCACCAATTAACAGCGTTAATTAAGCCCACTATAAAAAAAGTAGTTATTAGAAAGCTCAATAAAACTGTTAGTTGGATAGGTTGTAAATTTAAATAAGTTAAATTTAAATAATTTATAGAAAGACCTGAACCCCAACAAATACTTGCTACAGAGAATTGAAGAATTAATCTTACATATGGTGATAACCTTTTTATATCATCAGCAAAACCTATAAGAAAGAAAAGAAATGAGCAAATAGCTAATTCAAAAAAAGAAAACTGTGAATTAATAAATTTTAAGTTGAAATATAAAGGACTTATTTTTAAAATAATGAGTAAAGAAAATAGCCAACCAGAAAAAATACCAAGTCCTCCAATTCTTACTATGGGCACTTTATGATTTTTTCTAAAATCAGGAAAATCTAGGAGCTTATAATATGAACCTATTTTATTCGCGATTGGTACAAACGAATAAGTTAATAATAAAGACAAACCGATTGTCAAAAGTACTAAATTCAATATTAAAAAATAGTTTTAAGAATTATATATTAGCAGCAGAAAAATTATTATTTAGAGAAAGGAAACTTAATGAATAATCCTAAAATAATTTATTATTATAACATTAATCATTTAAATTAAATTCTTCACTTTAGATATTAAGAAAAGATCGATTTAATAAGTTTTAAATTCAAGAAATATACAAGAATTTATAAAAATAATTAGATTTTTCATCTTTATAATGAAAATTTATTTATTTGTTAGATATAAATTTTATAAAAATCAAAAATTTTGGAAAGACAAGATATTTGTTTTAATGAATTTAATCAAGATTTTAATAATTTTTAAAATATGAATAAATATAAATTCGATATATGTTTGTTTTTGGAGAGAAAATTATATATTCTGGAAATAAATTTATTAATATTTTGAGTATATTCATTAAATATTTATGTAAATAGATTTATAATTAAATAAAAATTATTCTACAATCTCATTCTTAAAAAATATAATAAATTATCTAATGCTTCTCCAAAATAAAATGAATCAGATTTTGAATTATATATTTAACTTTCTTCAAAAAGATTTATCCTAAATGCTAAAGTCAAAGACTCTTCCCTTATTAAGGAAGCTTTTTTATTCATTAGATTTAAAACGTAAAGCTCAATTTTGCATATTAATAATTTTAAATGTAATTTCGTCTTGTACAGAAGCTATTGCTATTTCTGCTTCTTATCCATTTCTTTCACTGCTTCAATCACCTGAATCAATAGATAATCCTAGTAATATCACTAAATTTATATTTAATATTTTTGGTTTTGAGTATCAATACAAACCAATAGTATTATTTTTTATGTTCTCAATTTTATTTTCCTCTTTTTTAAAATTTATTGTGATAGCTTTCAATGCGATCTTTGCAAATTTACTAGCTTATGATTTTAGTTTAGCATCATTTAAATCTTCATTATCACAAGACTATAGTTTTTTTCTAACTAACCCTATATCAAATCTAGTTAATAGAAATATAAAAGGGATTGAGGGAACCCTAACTGTAATTTATGCAGTTTTACAAATAATAACTTCATTTTTCTTAATTTTAATAACCGTTACCTTCTTAATTTTTCTGAATACTCAGCTTACAATTGGAATTTTCTTATTAATTACTTTAATTTATAGTTTAATTTTTGGATCTTTCAAGAATTTCATGACTAGAGCTAGCCATATTATATATACTAATAATGCTTACAAAATAAAAATTGTTCAAGAAGGTTATAAGTATTTTAAAAATATTATTCTTGATAAGACAGGCTTTGTATTTTTTAAATCATATAAAAATAATGAATATCAATTAAGAAGAATTCAAGCACTTCAGCAAATAATAATTCAATGTCCAAAAATCATTATTGAGAATTCTATACTTATTCTTTTAGGTCTAATTGCCCTAATAATAGTACCAAAAAGTAATCTTAATTTTACATTTTTAGCTTTACTTGGAACCTATGCATTAGGTTTTCAAAGACTTTTACCTATTGCACAGTCTATGTATCTTGGATTCAGTGATGTTAAGAAACATGGAGCAGATTTAAAAGATGTACTAAAACTATCGATTAAAAAGAATGATCCTAATTTAGTAAAAATACAAACTGAAGAACAAATTAATATAGAAACTATTTCTGTAAAAAGCTTAAATTTCTATCATTCAAGATCAAATAAAGATCTAATCAATAATGTTGGCTTTAATTTGAAGCCTGGAGATTACTTAGGAATAAGTGGTAAATCAGGAACAGGTAAAAGTACCCTTCTTGATCTTATCTTGGGATTTTTAAGTCCTTCAAGTGGAGGCATCTTTGTCAACGGAATTGATATTAATGCGCCTGGATCAGAAGAACACCTCCATAGATGGCAAAATTCTGTTAGTTATGTTGCCCAAACCCCATTAATATTAAACGACTCTATAAGAAAAAATCTAACTATAAATGGGAGTAAAAGTTTTACTAGTGATGAAGAAATATATGAAATACTAGAAATTGTAGAATTAAAAGATTTTATACAATCTTTACCTTATAAAATAGATACATTATTGGGAGATGATGGAAATAGTATAAGCGGTGGGCAGAAACAAAGGATTGCAATTGCAAGAGCACTTTTAAAGAAAGGACAAATATTAGTTTTGGATGAATCCACCTCAGGACTAGATCGTCAGACAGAAAGAAAATTATTGGAGAACATAATTCAAAAATTCCCAAATTTGATTATAATTTTTGTTTCTCATAATCCAAGTGTTTTTGATTTCGCCAACGTTTTGCTGAGTTTAGATAATAACAATTAAATTTAATATATTATTTTTAAGATTTCAATAAGTTATTTGTCTATTTAATTGCTATTTGCAAGTTAAATTTTAAAATAAAGATTATTAAATATATAAAGTTATTTAATATTTTCTTTTATATAATCAGCAAGAATAATAATTTTCCTGATTCTTACAAATTTGTAAAATTTAATTATGGACCCTTTCTTAAATAAAAAAATATCTCCCAACATTCCAGCTTACTGTTACCTGATTGCCGAAATTGGAATTAATCATAATGGATCTCTACAAATTGCTAAAGATTTAATTGCTCAGAGTAAAGCAGCTGGATTTGATGCTGTTAAATTCCAAAAAAGGACTATTGATATTGTTTATAACGAAGAAATATTAAATTCATTCAGAAAAAGTCCATGGGGAGAAACTACTAGAGATCAAAAAGAAGGTTTAGAATTTTCTCTTTCTGAATATAAAGAAATAGATAAATACTGCAAAACATTAAATATTGATTGGTTTGTATCTTGCTGGGATATAAAAAGTCAAGAAGAAATGAGACCATTTAATACCCCTTACAATAAAGTTGCTTCTGCAATGGGAACAAATTGGGAATTCGTAAACAGCGTAGCTTCTGAAAGAAAACCAACCTTTGCATCGACTGGTATGATGGAAATTCCAGATATAGATAAATTAGTTGATATTTTCAAAAAAAATAATTGTCCACTGATATTAATGCATACAGTGAGTACTTATCCTGCATCTGATAATGATTTAAATTTAAAATGTATAAATACTCTTGCAGCAAGATATAAAATACCTATTGGATATAGTGGTCATGAAACCAGCACAGCACCTTCAATATTTGCTGCAGTAATGGGTGCATCTGTTATCGAGCGCCATGTTACTCTTGATCGAGCTATGTATGGCAGTGATCAATCAGCTTCTTTAGAACTTCCTGGAATGTATTCTCTTTGCTCAACAATAAGAAAGTTGAATGATTGTCTTGGTGATGGCGAAAAGAGAATTTTAGAGGGAGAAGAATTAGTTTCTAAAAAACTAAGATATTGGAGGCCTGAGTAATGGTGTACGTCTTTGATATAGATGGAACACTTTGTACCTTGGTGGAGAATGCTGCATATGAAAATGCTGAACCATTACTTGATCGAATTAGCATAGTAAATAAATTATATGATGAAGGAAACTATATAAAATTATTCACAGCTAGAGGTTCTCAAACAGGAATAGATTGGACTGACATAACAACAAAACAATTATCAAGTTGGAAATTAAAATATCATGAATTGATTATTAATTGCAAACCTCATGGTGATTTATTCATCGATGATAAAGCTATAAATGCTGATTTGTTTTTTAAAAAATGATTCATAATTATAGAATTATTAATGACTCTTTTAATAGTCTTTCCAAAGCATGCAAATCTTTAAAGGAAAACAAAATATTTTTAACAAAATATCAAGAATGGATTAAGAAATTTATTTCTACAATCGATAAAGGTGGTACGATTTTCATCTGTGGTAACGGAGGAAGTTTTGCACATGCTCAGCATCTAACTACTGAACTTGTGGTTAGGTTTAAGGTTAATAGGAAAGCTCTAAAGGCTATTTGCCTAGGATCTAATCAATGTAACTTAACTGCTATTGGGAATGATTTCTCATTTGATCAGATTTTCTCTAGAGAACTATCTGCTCTATATAATTATAATGATACAGTTTTAATTCTAAGTACATCAGGTAATAGCCCAAGTGTAATAAAGGTAGCAGAATTTGTTAAAGGTATGGGAGATCAAGCTATTTCATTATTGGGAAAAGACGGTGGAAAATTAAAAGATATTACTGATAATTTTATAATCCCATATTCAACTACTAGTTTAATCCAGGAACTCCAGATACTTATTGGTCATGCAATCTGTGAGGAAATAGAAAATTATATTTCTAAAAATGAGGATAAATCTTAAAATGAATAAGAATTTATTCGACCTTTGTAAAAGATATTATCTTGTAACAGGAGCTGCAGGACTATTAGGTCGTCAGCATTGTGAAGCAATACTATCAGCAAATGGAATACCAGTAGCAATTGATTTAAATGAAGATGGATTGGTTCAGATGAAAAAAGAAATCAAAGAGACACATAATATAGATTTCCCTATTTTTTCTTGTTCTATTACTGAAATTAATGAACTCAATAAATTAAAAGACTTTTTAATTAAGAAAGAAATAATACTTTCTGGAATAATTAATAATGCTGCAATTAATCCAACAATGAAAGAAGCTAATAAGAGATCTAAAAACAGGCTAGAAAATTATGATATTGAACTATGGGATCTTGAATTAAATGTAGGCTTAAAAGGAAGTTATTTGGTTGTTAGAACATTTGCTGATCAATTATTATCGCATAAACATAATGGTGTAATAATAAATATCTCTTCCGATTTAGGATTAATAGCTCCAGATCAAAGAATTTATAAAAAGAACGGTATTGAAGAAAAGGAACAATCAGTAAAACCAATTACATATTCCGTAATAAAAGCTGGATTGATAGGCATGAGTAGATATTTCTCAACCTATTTTAATGGACGCATAAGATCTAATGCCTTATGCCCTGGTGGTGTTGAGAATGGTCAAGATGAAGAATTCTTAACAAAAGTAAAGAGTCTTATACCTGCTGGGAGGCTTGCAAAAGTTGATGAATATAGAGGAACAATTATCTATATGTTAAGTGATGCTTCTGATTATATGAATGGAGCTATTTTATCTATTGATGGTGGAAGAACTGCTTGGTAATTAAAAAAGAAAATTTTATTTTGATCTAAAATTAATTTCTAACACGAGTAGATTAATTTTTGATTTAATTTGATATGTTAAAAAAATTAGCCCCAATAGAAATTTTAATTTTTAGATTTTATCTTAGATATTGTATTATTTATATAATAAAAAACTAAATTAATCATTTGAGATGAAAGATATTTACGGTTTTATTACTGTAAGAACTGAATCAAGTAGATTACCTAACAAATGTTTTCTGCCCTTAGGTGAAAAATCTGTAATTGAGAGTGTAATCTCAAGATGCTTACACTATAAAATTAACCCAATAGTATGCACAACTATATCTTCTACAGATGATCCTATTGAAGAATTATCTAATAAATTAAAAGTTAAAGTTTTTAGAGGATCAGTAAAAAATAAAATGAAAAGATGGCTAAATTGTTCCGAATTTTATGGAATAGATGATTTTCATACAATAGATGCAGATGATCCTTTTTTTGATAGTAATTTAATATTTAAAAGTATGGAAATTAGAAGAAAATCAGATCTTGATTTTGTTAAACCTTCTATTTACTCATCAAATGGAGGAGGATCTTTAGGATACTCTATTAAAACAAGTTATTTAAGCTCCATTATTAAAAATACAGATGATTTATTTGATAGCGAAATGATAAATAATTTTATAGAAAGTAATAAATATAATTCTTCTGCACAAATGGAAGAAGATCCAGAACTTGATTATCAAATAAGATTAACTCTTGATTATCATGAAGACTTCTGGCTAATTTCTTCAATTGTTCGTATTCTAGGACCAGTCCCAGAAAGAGGGGAAATAATTAAATTGTTTAAAGAAAATCCAGCACTTCATAAGATAAATATATTTAGAAATAATGAGTGGTCGAAACGTCAAAAAGAATTATTGTCATCACAAT
>CAYNKY010000007.1:0-35103 GCA_964397895.1 uncultured Prochlorococcus sp. | reverse complement strand
TTCAATAGATTTCATCGATCAATTCTCTAAATCAAAAAATTGAGCGAAATACATAATTTAAAACTTTAATATCAAAGGTTTTTGAGAAATTTTCTGGGATTTAGAGTTTGCAGTATTTAAAGTTATTTATTGAGAGGTTTTTTGATATTCCTTTGTTTATATTCTTATACATTAATACTATCATTTATGACATTTTAATGTATATTTTTGTCAATTATTAGTCCAATTATTAAAAATAATAAATATTAATTCAAATTAACCTAAATAAAATATGGAATATATGAGAATGGTTTTATAAAAATTTTGTTATTAAATGGATTTAAGAGTTGTACTTGTTATTGCCCCTTTAGTTATTTCATGGATTTCTACAGTCTATTGGTTGGGGAAGTGGGATGTATTTCGTCTAACTCCTTTTGGATTGCCCAAAAAAGATGTAGCTCCTTTCAAAAATTATCAGGTTTGGGAGGATTCTGCATTAGTCCCTGAATCTGGAAGACCAGAAGAGGGATATCCAGTATTTACTGTTAGAACATTAGCTGTTAACGCTCTCGGTATACCAACTGTTTTTTTTCTAGGAGCAATATTAGCTATGCAATTCTAAAGTATTAATTTAACCAATTTATTTAATATCTTTTTAATTATCATCTTTAATACCTTGTGCTTTTTTATTTTTATTACTTAACAGAAATCCCATTAATAAGAAAACTGAATAAATAATAATTGCAAGTAAAAATATAATTAAGATCATATTTAAATTAGACATTTATTAATTAAAAGATTCTTATTAATTATAATTTAATCTTAAGATCTTACTAAATTTCTTTTCATATGCAAAGCATGATTGCCTGGGGACTCTGTAGCTCCGTTTTGGTTGTTTTACTTTCAATAATACCTTTAACTATTGGGAGAATTAAAGCTGGTTATTCAATAAAAAATATGTCTGCTCCTAGAGCTTTTTTTGATCAATTACCAAATTTTGGGAAAAGGGCTGTTTGGTGTCATCAAAATTGCTGGGAGAGTATCACTCTTCACGCACCGGCTAGTTTACTATGTATTTATTTTGGTGTTGAATCAAATATCGCTCTAATAGCTACATGGTCTCATCCAACTCTAAGATTACTTTATATATTTGCGTATATTTTTGATTTCCCTTTGGCAAGAGGTTTCTTTTGGGCGACAGGTTTATTATCAACAATTATTTTATATAAAGAAGCTATTTCTATATCCCTCTGAAATAATCTTATCTAAATTATCAATTTCAAAATTATTTATTAAAATAACCCCATTTGATTCTGCCAATTTTAATGCCGATTTTGTAAATCCAGATTTTGATATTAATATCGCATGCGATCCTTTCCAATAATTTTTTCCAGTAAAGATTTCTTGGACCGCTTTATTTCCTAATGCTTTAATGTGATCCTTACATTGTATACATAACCTTATATTCCTCTTTGATGCGATTAGATCTACTCCTTGATCTCCTGAAAGAGGTGTTTCTTTGACCTCCCATCCATTTGCAATTAGTTTTTCATAACAATAATTTTCGAATCTTAAACCCTTTATATAATTATTATCTTTTTTGCCTTCAGAGTTGTTTTTTAATTTCTGACATGATTTTTCTATTAAACTTGCAATAAATATATACCAATCTTCCTTATTTAGTTTTCTATTCATATTTAATATTTCATCTTTTATGATTGGATTTTTAAATCTATAGCAATTCCACATTTCAAAAAATAATTCAATAGTTGAAAATTCTTTGATAATAACTTTTAACCAAAAGTAAGGGATACCTTCTTTAAAACTAGATGTACTATTTTCAATACTTTTTTTTACTTCTACATCAATAACTGGAGGTTTACCTATCCACCTTTCTAAATTTTCATTACCATAAGCATCAATTTTTTTAAGTCTTAATCTTTCTTCAAGAAGGTTATATTTGTTCTTGTCAATAATTTTATTAATTCGTTTAATAAATAAATTTGAGTTTAAATTTATTTCCAGTATTCTTTTTCGTTTTTTTTCTTTAAATCTTATTACCACTAAAATAATAAAAATAAAAACTATAAAAAAAAGTATATATATATTCATTTCATACAAACTTGTAAGGTATAAATCATTGAAAAATTAAAAAGTTTTTGTTTTTCTGACTAGAAAGTTATTTTTTGTAATTAAGGTTGAATCCTTTATATCAAAACCACTTATAGCTGATATCTCGCCTTTGATACCTTCAAGCGTTAACTGTTCTATTATGCCTTTTATAACTTCATCTTCGACGAGTTTCCTATCTATCCTTTCAGGAGTAATATCGGTTAACCATTTTGAAGTCTTTTTTTTTACAACTTCTGTAGGATTTGTAATTTTTAGATAAATAGCCATTTATTAGTAAATTGATTAAATAATTATAAGATAACTTTATTTTATTTTTTATTATTGTCTTTACTTTCCCATTCGAGAAATTGAAATAAGATAATTCCGAAGATTGAAAAAAAAATTATAAAAAGTCCCAACCACCCAAAAAATTTATTTTCTGTAAATAAATCTGTTAGCATTGATTGTTCTTGATAATTTGATTCCATTTGATATTGATATGTATCGATAACATTTAAAATATTTTTCACAATAAAAAGTTTTATCTTAAACATTTTATAAATTCAATAATCTCCATGATCTAAATTCTCAAAGTATTTAGATAAATATCTTGGTTTATTTCTTACAATTTTAAAATTTTCTGTTTCTATAAGAACAATAGTTGTAATTACATTTGTAACCGTTATATTTTCAACATTCATAAATGATGATTCAACTATTATTTTTGGACCTTTATTAGTTTTAAAAAGGGTGTGAATATTAATCTCTTCACCTAATCGAATTGGTGATTTATATTTTATTTGCAAATTAATAACTGGTAAATCATATCCTTTTTTAATTAAATCCTCATACTTCATACCTGATTCTGAGAGTGCCTCCATTCTTGATTCCTCAAGCCAATTTAAATAGGCTCCATGCCACATTACTCCTGCATGATCGGTATGTTGAGGTAATACAATTTTTTTGAATTCCCATTTTTTTTTATATTTCATGAATTAATTTTTATTGACTAGCCAATTCCTAAATAAAAGCGATAAATTATATTTAGCATTGAATAATCTATCATTTAAAATAGTAATTTTAATCATTATATTATGTCTAGGAAAAATAATAAAAAAAGAAATATAAAAAAAATATTCCAATGGCAGGACTATTTAAATTGGAATAATATGACACCTAAGCAAAAGATAAACTTTAAAAGAGCATGCCTATTTCCTTTACTAGTTTTTGTTGTTTATAAATTTCTGACCGAATATACATATGCTATTTTAATTATTATTCTAATTTTTTTCTTAATTAGATTAAAGAATAGAAGAAATATTATTAAATAATTTGATTTGATAAATTGATTATCTAATTTTTTCTTGGTATTTAATTTTTAAATAAAAATTAAACTTTTATCTAAAAATTTTTTAACTATATAAAAAAATATTTAATTGATTAACAATATAATTAAGATTTAAACTTATTTTTTATCAATCAGATCTTAATTTTTTATGCAACTTTTGTATTAAGAAATCTCAGAATAAATAACTAAATCCCTTATAATTACCTTACAAAATATTGTATGATGGAATTCTTCAGATTTTTCATTTTTGGCATAGCAGGTGTAAGTCTTGTCTTTTGGGTTGCAGTAATAACCTTATGGCATACTTACATGTTCCCAAAGATTTTTAAGCAGGATAATAGAATTCCAAATACTTCAATTAATGATGATAATGAGTTAGAAACTAAGCCAATACTTGGTTCTTTGATAAATAATGAAAGTCTCCCTGAATTTCCTACTAGAGAAAAATATTCGATGAAGTCTCTTGTTGTAGCTGATTTTGGAAGACTAAATAATCTTAAATTAGATAAACTTTATACTTTAGTTTCAGTTTGCGTGGTTTTTGCAAGTTTTACTATAATCTCCTACGGTTTGCACAGTGCTTTTCCTCAAACTTAAAATAAACTTTTATTTTTTATCAAAATTTTATATTAAAAATTAAAGCTTATATTATTTAAAATTTTACTTTTTCTTATTAAAGCAATATAATTTCGTTAATTATTTCTTCATTATTGTGAAATCTTTTCTTTCATTAATTTTTTCAGCGTTTTTATCTTTAATAGTTAATATACAAGCTACCACTGCAGCTTTTGTAAGTAATGATATGACTTCAGAAACTGATAGGGTAGAGAATTCTTTTGAAAAGAAAGGATCAACTGATATTGAAAAGAATTCAAAAGTAATTAAGAATGATGATATTTTTGGGGATGAGCAGACATTTCCTTTCGTTGCTGGTTTAGGAAAAAATGCAGCACATTAGAATTTTATAAATTTAAATTAAATTAATAGAATTATTAAAGTAGTATTTTGAAAGGATTAAGAGTTCTTGAACTAGCTGAAGCTCTAGAGGTTGACCCCTCAGATATACTAGCAATTTCTGCATTACTAAAATTTAGCGCCACTTCAAGATTAAGCATGCTTTCTTTCGAAGAATGCAAAAAAATAACAGATTATTTTGAGGCTAATTAGATTATTTAGCTTTCAAAGAAATTTATATATTTTTTATCATAGAAACAAGGGTGTCATGAATTTCCTCTTCAGATATTTCATGCTCGAAATTGATAATAGCAATTTTATTGTCATACTCTATTTTTATTGACTTATTATTGATCTCTATCATTTTGGCTTCTTTAAATTCATTAATATTGCAATAATGAGTTAAATACTTGTGAACGGAATCAATATGATCTTTATTCATATGATTACAAACTCTTTGGCTAGTTTCTTTTCTAATATTTTTCATGTTTTTTAACTAAACATAGCTTATGAAAATTATTTTTAAACACTATTTTTTAATCAACTTATAATTTTCATCTCATTTATTGCGTTTGTTAATAATTCCTTAATATTTTCAACCGTTTTTGCTCTTACTAAATTATTTCTTAATCCCTTTGCTCCAATAAAATCTTTACATGTCCATGAAATATACTTTCTTGCAACAAATATTCCATGATTACCTTTCTCAGATATCAAATCATCTACATGTTCAATTAATAATTTTAATTTTTCTTCTAATGTGGGTTTCTTGAAATTTTCTAAACCACTAATAGCAGCATCTATTTCTCCTATGATCCAAGGTGAACCTAATACTCCTCTTCCCACCATTACGCCATCTGCTTTTGTCTTATTAAGACAATTAATTGCAGTTTGCACATTTGTAATATCTCCGTTTGCTATTACTGGTATCTCTAATTCCTCTTTAATTTGCCTGATAATGTCCCAATCTGCTTTTCCAGAGAAACCTTGTTCACGTGTACGACCATGTATCGTAATCATATTGGCCCCAGCATCTTGAAGTCTTAATGAAAACTCTTTTATATTGATATTTTCGTTTGACCAACCTATTCTTGTTTTAACAGATACTGGGATTTTTACCGCATTAGATATTTTTCTAACTAGTTCCTCTGCTAGTTTTGGATTTTTTAATAGAGCACTACCACCCCCTTTTTTAGAAATTTTTTTTACTGGACAACCCATATTAATATCAATCAAGTATGCTCCAGCAGCCTCTGATTCAATTGCTGCTTCGGTAATTGAGGCTGGTCTATTATCAAATAATTGAATACCAATTGGCCCCTCTTCTGAAGCAATAGTTTCAATCTTTTTTAGTCCGTGCCCAAGATTTAAACTAGTTGCATTTATCATTTCTGTAAAAAGTAAAGAATTCGGAGACCATCTTCTGACGAATTTTCTGAAAATCTTATCTGTTACACCAGCTAGAGGCGAGAGAATAACTTTACTTTTAATATTTCTCGATATCCCATTCCCCTTTATAAATATATTTGAGTCCATGATTTGTTTGATTTATATCATTATTATATGATTCTTCTTTTGATTAATTATTCAAATTCCAATGATTAATCGAAACAAATTGTAAGTATCAATTAATAGAACAAAAGATTTATGAGTATTAAGGAATGATTAAATATAATTATATAATTAAGTTTATTTTTAAGAATTGACCTTGAAAAGTATTACCATTTGCTAGTTTAGATATACAAACCTCTTTTAATTTGCTTTCTAGATTTTTATCATTTTTATTATCCACTTACCTTTTGATTTTTCCAACACAAGTTCATTCATTACAAGGTAATATTGATTTAACAAGTGCTCAGTCTTCTGTTGGGCAAAGGTTTGCTAAGGTTTTTTGTGAAGCAAAAAAAGGTGGAGTAAATTCTGAAACAGCTAGTGAATATGCTTTAAATAATACATATTTAAAATTTGTTGCTTTTCCTGATGATGAACAATATCTTGATGATCTTTGGTCGTTCACTTCAAATAGTATTTTAGAAAAATGCGGAGATTTTGTAGATTTGGATGAAATAAAAGAGTTAGAAATATTTTTTAAGGAAGAAGGTATAATTGCTTCAAATAGAGATATGTATCTTCCTTTGTTTGAAAATAATTAGTTTAATTTTTAATCTTATACTAAAATTAGAAATAATTTGTTCAAATAATGACAATTTTTGGTTTAAATTCCCCTGAAATATTTATCATAATAGTTATTGCATTATGTATCTTAGGAATAAAAAGAATAGAAAAAGGGCTTCAATACTTTTCTATTTTTTTAAAGTTCCTTTTAAGTGATGACTCCAAATTAAATAAATTAGAGAATCAAGAACAGGTTAAAAATAATTTAAGTGATGAAGAGAAAGAAAACATAACAAATATTTCTAACAATGAAATTAAAGGAAATTTAACTAATTTAAAACAAAAATCTAATCAAAGGGAGGAATCAGTTAATAATATTGATAACGTTCGAGATAATTTAAATTTACCTGACCAGATTGATGCCATTTCCGAAGTGGAAGAACAATCAATCTCATCAAAAAATAATGAAATTATAGATGAAGATTCTACCCCAATTGACCTAATTAAGTCATCGAAAGATGAGGAAAAAGAAAAGAAAATATTTTCTAAAAAGGATACTTTATCTATTGAAGATAAAAACAAAAAGGAAGAAAATGAAAGTATTAAAAAGTCTACAAAAAGTAATTTAAAGATAGCTAATAATTCAAAAATTAAAACTAATATTGATGTAAATGGTGAAAAATCAACTAAGAGTATTGAGCAAGAGAACGAAAAAAAGAAAGAGGCAAATCAAATTAAATCAAGGACTAAACGCTCGAATGCTAAAAAAAAAGTTAACAAAGTTAATTCTAATAAAGAAGGTGATTTAGTAAAAAGTGAATCTGTTCAACAAAAGAAAGGAAAAAACGTAAAAATCTAAAATATTTCATGGAATTTATACTTCTTTATTAGTATCAATAATTAATCAAATCTTTTATTTTTATTTAATTTCATTAATATTACTTGAAAATATCAAACGACAAATTAAATTTAATTTTATTTATATTTATGCCTAAAGAGAATTTGGCCACAATAATGACAAGAATATATCTATGTAATAATTCTAAATTAGAGAGCATAGATGATTATAAGCGAATAAGAAAATTTTTTTTATCCCTAGATGATTATAAATTTCAAGAAAAGTTATATGAATATGGCTTATGCGAAAGAGAGGCCTCTTGATTTAGGATTCTAAAGCTACTTCAATTGCTGTTATAAGATTCTCATCTAATGGTTTTATTCCTGATTTAAACCTTGCTATAACATTACTATCTTTTCCAATCAAAAATTTCTCAAAATTCCATTCAACTTCACCCTCTGGATCTGTTTTAATCAATGTGGTAAAAGGCTCTGTGGTATTTCCCTTCGCATGAACTTTTTCAAAGATTTCAAATTTAATATTAAATTTAGTTGAGCAAAAATTCTTAATTTCGTCCAATGAATCAGGTTCTTGGTTTCCAAAATCATTACATGGAAAAGCAAGAATTCTTAATCCTTTTTGAAAATACATATCATGTAGTTTCTGAAGTTCCTCATACTGTGATGTAAAGCCGCAATAGCTAGCTACGTTTACGACCAGTAGAACATTTCCTGAATAATCTCCTAAATTTATTTTGTTCCCTTCTGCTGATAAGATTTCAGTATTTTTTACATCAATGATCATAATTTAACTCAATTACTTTTAGAAGATAACATTACTATTTTATTTTCGTGTAATAAAGTTTTGATGATTTATATTCATAATTGAATAATTATTTGAATATTTTGATTATTTTATATATATACTAAAAATATTAGTGATAGTATCAAAGAAACTTGGATCCATTAGACCCTCTAACTGAAATTGTAAAATCTGGACAGGCTTTCTCCTCATTTATTTTTATTGAAAGATTAATATGGTTAATCATTGGAATTTTCTTTATAGGGGCAATGTCATCAGGCGTCAGAAATGGAATAAGAGATCAAGGATGGTTTAGTAAAACATCCTTTATTGGTATAAGTAAGAGGGGAGATAAAAAAGATAATTCAATATCAAATAAAAGTGAAGTAAATAAAAGTAATAGTGATACTTTTTAAATGAAGAAATTTCCATTTAATAATAAAAAGCTTTTATTGCTTGGGAGCGGAGAATTAGGAAAAGAATTCTTAATAGAAGCTCAAAGATTAGGTTGTCATACAATTGCGGTTGATAAATATGACGGAGCTCCAGCTATGCATTTAGCGGATGAATCTTTTGTAATTGAAATGAATAATAAGGAGGAATTAAAAAATCTAGTAGCAAATTTAAAACCAGATCTTATTATTCCTGAAATTGAGTCACTATCAATTGAAGCACTAAAAGAGTTAGAAGAAGAAGGTTTCAAAATAGTTCCTAATGCCAGAACTGTTGAAATTACAATGAATAGAGACAAAATTAGAGATCTTGCTTCTTCTGAATTAAAAATTAGAACTGCAAAATATAAATATGTCTTTAATAAAGAAGAATTAAAAAGTAATGTCTCTGAATTAGGTTTTCCTTTTTTAATAAAACCTCTCATGAGTTCCTCTGGCAAAGGTCAAAATATTGTTCATAATGCAGATTCATTGAATAATGCATGGGAAATAGCTCTACAAGGAGCAAGAGGTAATGTTAAGGGAGTAATATTAGAAGAATATATTGATTTTGATTATGAATTCACTCTCCTGACTGTAAGAACAAATGATAATAAAAATATTTATTGCTTGCCAATTGGCCATGAACAATTAAATGGTGATTATCAGTGTAGTTGGCAACCATTAAATATTGAAAGTTCACTATTTGAAAAGGCAAAGCAAATTACAAAGACTATTCTTGATAACCTAAATGGAGCTGGAATATATGGAGTAGAATTTTTTGTAAAGGGGAAAGAACTTATTTTCTCTGAATTATCTCCTAGACCCCATGACACGGGACTTGTCACTATATTGAGCCAAAATATTAATGAGTTTGAATTGCATCTAAGAGCTATTCTTGATCTCCCGATACCTTTGGTTGAAATAGTTCGTCCTTCTGCATCAAAAGTTATCTTATCTAAAGGAGATTATGAAAATTTTACTTATGAAGGTATTAGTGAGGCTTTAGAAATTGAAAATTCAAAAATATTAATATTTGGTAAGCCTTATGCAAGAAAAGGAAGGAGAATGGCTGTAGCAATTTCTTCTTCAAAGAATCTTGAAGAAGCAAAACTTAAGGCAAATCAGTGTGCAGGTAGAGTTAGAATAATTTCTTTAAATTAACTTTTTAAACGAATCTAGAAAAACTACTTATTTCCTTTGTTTTTATTTAACCCTTAAATGACTAAGCTTTAATTAACAAACAATAATAAATTATGATAGAAAATTATAAAGGCTGGAAAATTACCCTGACGTGGGATGATAAAAGTTTATTAACAATCAAATCTAATAACAATAATAAGTTTAATCAACATAAGAAATGGTTAGGAGTTGACCTTATGGGGCATAAGATATATGGATCTTCACTTAAGGAAATAAGACATATTATAGATTATCCAAACTTACATAATAAGTAATACTAAGTAATTAAAAAATTGATTATTCTTTTTCATTTTCTTGAATTAATTCTTCAGCAATCTTCCTTAAATCACCTTTTATTGAAACCCATGTAAAAGCCCCAAGAAAAACAATGCTAGAGACAGCCACTGTAAAAATTTCTATTTTTGTCATACCTAATGCAATTGCAAACATAATAAACATTTAAATATTTAAAGTATATGATATTATCAATTGATGAATTATAAAATTAAGAATTATTATTATTATTTAATTTAGCTAATAAGAAACAAATTAAGTTAGTATTTCTTAAATTTGAAATTAATTGTTGTTATGGGTATTAAAGATTTGGAGTAAAGAACTTCAAAAATATGTTTTTAATCATTTATAGTAAATATATAATTTATAAGATAAAGTATTGAATTTATTAATAAGATTTAAATAGTTTAATAATAATATAATTTATTAATAATGATATAAATTAATTCATAATTAAATCAATAACTTCTCTAGAATTTGTTGATAAGGAATGAGAATTAATATATTTAATTGCATTATACATATTAGTTTTGTATGGATCTGAATAACGTTTCCAATTACTAAATATTTTTAAAAATCTTGAAACTACTATAGGGTTTAATTTATCAAATTCAATTACTTTCTCAGCTATGTAAAAATAACCTTCACCACTTTTACTGTGGAAGAATGGATTATTTTGAACGAACCCATTAAGAATAGACCTTAAAGTATTTGGTGATTTTGGATCAAATAATTCATGATTAAATAAATTTTCGATTTCTTCATTTGAGTCTTTTCTATCAATAGATGCTACAAAGTAAAACCAATTGTCAAGAACAATACTATTATCTTTCCATCTATTAAAGAATTTCTTTGATCCAATATTTCTCTCAAAACAATCGAATCCTGAAAAAACATTTAGTGCTGATTTAGACAAAGTCATATTATCTCTATCAATAAATAATAATAATTCTCTGCCTAAACCATCATGATTTGTATAACTTAATAGCTTCCAAATAACTTCGATTAGTTTTCTTTCATCTTTACCTTTTGGCCATTCATTATTAATAGAATCTTTAATATGATTAATTTTATTAACAAGTAATCCCTTAAGTCTAAGAGCAAATTTTTTATTTAAGTCCTCAATTATTTTATTAATTTCTATTGGATCAATATTTATTATATCTATTTCTAAATCTGCAAAACTAGGTATATTTAGTATCTCACTTAATAGGTATGAATTGATAAAATTCTTTTCTAGAATTAAACTTATTGTATTTATTAATTTATTTTCTAGATCATAATCTATTTTATTTAATAATCTCTTATTTATAATTAATCTATACAATTTTGAAATGGAATCATATATTGTAAATAAATCTTTTTCGTTTTTTAAAATAAATATTTCTTCATCAACATTTGAATCTGTTTGCCATTTTACAGGGGCGGAAAATTCACGAAAGTAAGTTACTATCGGTTTATCTAAATCTGTATTAATATTATTAACTATAAATTCTTCTTTATTTTCTTTTAATATAAAAAGATATTCTTTGAAGTTATTTTCATGAGTAAATATTGCAATTCTAATTGGAATTATTAAAGAATTAAAATTTGAACAATACTTGTTATTTTGTGAGATTGAGATAGAAAGTATTCGTTTATTTTTATCCCAATTTCTTTTGAATTTTATATTTGGAGTACCATTTTGCGTATACCAAAGTTTAAATTTTGAAATATCAATACTATTATTATTTTTAAAGATAGTATCTATAAATTGATCTATTGTGGCACCTTGACCGTCATATTTAAAAATGAAATCTGAAAAGCCTTTTTGAAATTTTTCTTTTTTTAAAATAGCATATGCCATTCTTATTATCTCAGAACCTTTTTCATAAATAGTGGTAGTGTAAAAATTATCAATTTCTAGATATTTTTCTGGTTTTACTGGATGTGATGTTGGCCCAGAATCTTCTCTAAATTGATGTTTTCTTAAAAACTTTACATCTTCGATTCTTTTGATTTCATAACTATGCATGTCTGAGGTGAATTGTTGATCTCTAAAAACAGTTAAACCCTCTTTTAGAGATAATTGAAACCAATCTCTACAAGTAATTCTATTACCTGTCCAATTGTGAAAATATTCATGAGCAATTACCCCTTCTACTCTCTCAAGCTCAAAATCTGTTGATGTTTTTTCATCCGCCAGAACTAATTTTGAGTTAAATATATTTAAACTTTTATTTTCCATTGCACCCATATTAAAGTGCCTAATAGCTACGATATTAAATAAGCTGAGATCATATTCTAATTTATATTTTTCTTCGTCCCATCTCATCGCTTTTTTTAATGATTTTATGGCATGTTTTACAAAACATTGATCACCTTTTTCTACATATATATTGATTAATATTTTCTTGTTAGTTTTGGTAAAATAAAAATCTTTAATACATTCCAAATTACCTGCAACTAAAGCGAATAGATAAGATGGCTTTGGAAAAGGATCTTCCCAGATAACAACTTTACGATTTTTATCAAGATTAACTTCTTTAATAAGATTACCATTACTTAGTAAAACTGGATATTTATTCTTGTCGGCTTCAATTCTTACTAAATATTTACTTAAAATATCTGGTCTGTCAGGATGAAAAGTTATTTTTCTAAATCCCTCAGCTTCACATTGAGTAGTTATTATTCCGTTACTTTCATACATGCCTTGAAGGGATGTATTAGTATAGGGATTTATTTCGCCTTCAATTTTTAAAATAAAATTTTCTTCATTGATATCTTTAATAATTAAATCTTCCTCTTCATATGTATATTTCTTCCGATCTAATTCAATTCCACTTAACAAAATTCTTTTTATTTTAATATTTGAACCTTTAAGTGATAATTTTGAAGTCTTTAAATTTATTTTTAAAAGCGTTAATTCAGCTATTACTTTTACTTTCTTATCTTCAATAATGAAGTTTAAGTGGACTGTAGGTATTGAATAGTCATAAGGTTTATAATCATTAATATGGGTATATTTGAGATTTGAGTCAATTTTCTTTATCATTAGGCAACATCATTCAAAATACATTTATGTTCAATAAATTTGCCTGAGGGTAATAATTCATATAGAACAGGTTCTGATTCATTAATTGAATCATTTTTGTAATTATATCTAAAATCCCATTTATTATCTGAGAAAGAAATCATTCCATTTCTAGGAGAAAATGGTAGCATAAGTTCCTTACTGTTCCAAGAAATATTTATGAATGCTCCAGGTTTTAAATAAGAAATTTCATTCACCTTATTAAAATCTCCATTAATATTATTCCTCATTATTAAGCTTAAGTTGTTGCCGTCACAAATATAAGTAGTATTTAAACTAAGAAAAAAAAGGAATGAGGTTATTAAAGAAATAATATTTTAGATAAAAATCTTATATAAATATACTTAATTGTTGATAGTTTTTTGGATATAAATGATGTAATTTCTTTACAATAAAAAATAAAATAGAAGTTATTGTAAATAAATTAAAAGTAGGATATTTGGCTAGATGATTTTAAATTTCTATAGACTGCATTGTTTTAAGATCAATAATTTTACAATTAAATTTATCTTTAAATTCTTCTAGAGAAATGAATTTATTTAAGAATCCGCTAAAAATTGCATCTCCCCCAGTTGTGCTTGAGAGTATATATTTGGGACTAAACATTTTTATTAACTGAGGAATAACTTCTGCTCCTTTAACGAATGGGCCAATTAAAGGCAATTCAAGATTTTTTGTAGGGGTTATTACTGCATCTAATTCTCTAGATATTATTTTATCGTCAAGAAAACCATGAGGCTCAATATAAAAGCTCCCTTCTTTAGATTCCAAAATATACCCATTTTCTATTTGAGGAACTGGTGCTCCTGATGTTGCTTCAATATCAATGTCATTATATTTCATAAATTGATTTGGCTCTATCACTTTTATGCATTCAAATCCTAGATCCTCTAATGTTTTTAAAGCACTTTTTGGACAGATAATATCAATTGATTTTGGGAACTTTTTTAGAGTTGGTACATGACAATGGTCTGGTAATCCTTGAGTTAAAAGAACTAAATCAATATTTTGAGGAGTTGGAACTTCTTTCTCAAGTGATCCTTTAAAGAACCATTCTCCAGGAGGGAAAACTAAATCTCCAATCAGCCAAGGATCTATTATGATTCTTGTCGAAGAAAAATCTATGATCCAGCCATTTGAACCAAGATAAGTAGCTTTGAACGTCATATGCTTAAGTTTTTATTAATCATAAAAAAATATTAGATTTTATGAGTATCCAGAACTTTTGCTAATTAAATAAAGTGAAATTATTTTTTATCTGTTTCATGTAAAATTTGGAAGGTTTTGGTTTTAGGATTAAAAATAATTATTTGATTGCTTTTCAAATCTTCCAGTAATTTAATTTCTTTAAGTAAATCAAATGAAACTAATGCCAAACCACCAGTACCATAAAAAACTACTGGAAGGGTTGTATTTTCGATACCATTCATCTTTTGTAGATCAGTAGCTTGAGATATTAAGGTTTTAGCTTTTTCGAATCCTATATTTTCAATTAAATTTGCCCATAGGTAGTCTACTGATAAAGATTTTGATAATTGTATTGTTATATTTTTCACTTTGTTAATTATTTCTAAAATCTTATTCTAATTTAAATTGAGTCTCTATTTTTAAATCTATCCATAACAAGTTGTAGCATGTCCACAACATCGCCATCTGATAAATTTAAATCTTTCTTTAAATCGTTGCAGGTTAAATTCATTTCGATAGCAGCTTCTGCAATATGATTTATTTTTTCATTATCTCCGCCAAGACAGATAAAAGGGTTAAAATTTTCTATCATTACTTTTATTATTAATATCTATTAGTTCTAGCTAGAAAAAACAAATATTTCTTTAAAGATTAAAAAGTTTTCTCATATATTAATAATTTATTGCAAATTTTCTTTAAAATCACACCAAAGAAGTTGGAACTCCTTTAGATACTAAAGCTAACCTTCTTGCTCTGACAAGAAATGGAAATATTAAATTTGTTCTTTTGCTTGATTTAAAGGCTAATGAAAGAACACGTAGTAAATTACTAGAAGGATTATTTATTTGACGACAAATTGTATAGATTGCGTTAGCACCATGTAGTATTTTGTCATCTTTGAGAAGTATTGCCCCCTTGTCTAAATCAAAACCCTTTTGTAAAAGCTCCTTAATTTTATCTGGATTCTTCCTACCATCTAGTATTGAAATTTCTTTAATTTGGCTTTTTAATTCTAGTAGCTCAGCAAAATGGTTACAAAATGGACATTCTCCATCATAAATAAATGTTAAGTTGCTATTTTTCATTTTATATTGTAGATAATGTTAATTTTTTATTATTCTAATGATCTAGATTAAGAATATTGGTATATTTATTTTAATTTTTATATACAGTTTTAAATATATAACTAAATTTTTTACAAATTATTTAAATTTATAGAAAAATATAAAATAAATATTTTATTAATTAATTACAAAGAAATGTCTCAATATATCAATTTTGTAGTAGAAAATCTGTATGCTAACTGCGAGACAAAAGTTATTTTTAAGTTATGAATTTATTAGCTTCATTCGCATTAGGTGGTTTTAATCCATGGGCTGCAGGTTTTGGTATTGGATCACTGGTATTGTTTGGCTTGGTAGGATTGATTGCTGGTCCAAATTTGCAAAACTTTGATCCAGAGGCTAAAAAATAATCATTAATACTTTTTCATAAGGGCTCAAATATGAGCCCTTTTTTTTTCTTTCCTACATTTTTAATAATTTATTTTTATCCTATATATAGTACTAAAAATAAAAATGTTAATTAATCCTTTTGCTCCAATCTCTTTTTTAAAGATTGCTTCCTTAAAATCAACTATTTTTATATTGTTTATATTACTTTTGAAAACTAATCTTCTTCGACTAAAAGGTGGAATTATTGGAGGATTATTTGCCTTGACACTTATATCAGGCATTTTATTGTCATCCTCAATTGCTCTAGGTTCTTTGGTTTACATCTACAAATTGAAAAATAAAAAAGATTCAGAGCCTAATTTAGATGTAGAGGATAAACTTGAGGCTGTAAATGTTTAATATTTTAAAGGCAATAACCTTGTGAAGATAATAAATTAAAAATAATTTTTATATTTAATGGAAAGTTTATTAATTATTAAATTTAATTAGTAGATTTTGTTACTCTATTTTATTGATTAAGAACTAAACTTACAATCTTTTTAAATTATTTCATAGAAGCAAACAATTCTTTATGATAATCAACAACGTTTTGACAACTAATAACTGGAGTAAATTCCATATGAATTCCAAACTTTGCTCTCCAAGGTGCAAAATGTGTAAATAATTCTTTGTCACTATGAGCTTTACACAAACAAACAACTCTCCCTTCACCAGGAGCATGCACTCTAAAAAGCATTTCAAATTTATCTGTCTTATCAGATTTTGCTAACTGTCCGCTCTCCCAGGCCTCCACAAATGATTTATAACCACTTATTTGGTTTTCTATATCTGTGAATTGACAGTCAGCTAGAAATAATTGCATGTGAATAATGTTTGTTAATTAATTATTAATGAAAAATTTAATTTTTTGATAAAAAGTTTTTATTTGAACATTTTATAAATTCTTAAAAAATAAAATTTGAAATTCTTAAATGAAATGTGAAGATAAAAATTCTAAAAATTTGCCGATATCTTTTTTATATAGACTATCTGTAATTTTTAGAGAGAATAATTCATTATCTAAAATATCATTATTATTATTTTCGAAATCATGATTTTCATTTACTGAAAGATGTTTCATAAATCAATTAGACTCAATACTTAAAATTTAAACAAAAATATTTAAAAGACCATTTTCTTTACAAATTTACATTAATCTATTTTAATTATCTGACTTGAAATATTTTCAAATAAAATTCTTTTAGTGAATTAAAAAATAACTATCAACATATTTATAAACACTATTATCGAAACAAAAAAAGATAAAAAAACTGGGATTAATCTAAACCATAACTGAGATGTCGTCATTGATGCATTAATGGGTAACCAATTCTCTTTGTTATGGAATCTTATTTGAAGCCAGAAAATAGATAGTGGATATATAAATTTGCATAAAGGCATCAAAATTGAAGGGAATGCGAACTTATTAACATAAACTAAATATCCTGCAATGAAATAAAAAAACCATGCAATTAATCTAAGAATTATTATTTTCCTCTTTCTTTTATTAATCATTCTTATACTTTAAGTTACTTGAGACTTTTAGTCATTTTATATCTAACAAATTCTTCCTTACTTATTAACACTTTTTCTTTGGAAATTTCTTCCCAACCGCTTTTTAAAAATAACTTATAACTCAATAGACTTGCATCAGTTTTTAAAAAAGATATCCCTGATCTAAATGCTTCTTTTTCAATATTCTCCAAAATAAAAGATCCATACCCATTTCTTTGAAAAGCACCTTTTATATAAAAAAGTGCAAGCTTATTTTCAGGGTATCTTGTTGCGAAACCAATTGCATTTTTACCCTTTGACATTATAAAACCTTTTCCATTGGTCAAACATATATTGAATTGAGGATTTTCCCATGCTTGGCTTGACCAAGCAATCTTTTGATTTCTTGTGTATAAACTTTCATCTATTGACATTATTGATTCAAAATAAAGCTTTTTGAGCAATATTTGATCTTTTAAGCTAATTTGTCTTAGATTCATAAGAAATTTTCTTTATAAAATGATAACTAAGAATATTATTGCGATTGGCGGAGGTGGATTTGGTAGGAGTCTTGGTAATTTATTAATAGAAAAATACATAGTCTCAGTTTCAAATAAGAAATTCCCAAAAGTTTGTTTTATTCCAACCGCATCAGGAGATAACGATTTGTATAAATTAAATTTTTATCGAGCATTTTCTAAATTGAGATGTATTAATACTCACATAGATTTCTTCTCAAGAACTGAGGACTTAGAAAAAGTAATTTTAAATCAGGATATTATTTACGTTGGCGGAGGTAATACAAAAAGTATGATTGCTGTATGGAAAGATTGGAATTTGGATGAAATTTTAAGAAATGCTTATAACTCTGGAATTGTAATGAGCGGTGTTAGTGCAGGAGCGATTTGTTGGTTTGAACGGGGAGTGACAGATTCTTATGCTGGAAGGTTAGATATTATAAATTGCTTAGGTTTTGTAGAAGGTTTAGCATGCCCACATTATGATGAAGAAAAAGAGAGAAAGCCATATGTAATGGAGATGCTTAAAAAAGAAAAAATAGATTCTTGTTTTTGCATAGAAGGACTTAGTGCTCTGCATATTATTAATGGAATAGATAAAAAGTCCATAAATTTTGGAGAGAAAAAAAAATCCTTTGAGATCTTTATGAGAGATAAAATTATTACACAAAATTTATTCTAATAAGTTTATTAAATTAGCTTTTTGATATTTACTAAGTTATAAAAAAAATAGTAGTTTTAATTATTTTGAACAAAGAAAAAATTCAAAGAGAACAGTGGAGCACTAAGCTAGGTTTTGTTCTTGCAGCGGTTGGAAGTGCTGTTGGTTTAGGGAATTTATGGGGTTTTGCTTACAGGTCTTCTGAAGGAGGGGGTGCAGCGTTTGTAATCCTTTATATCTTAGTTGTTTTAGTAGTTTGTTTGCCTATTTTTGTTGCTGAATTTGCTCTAGGCAGGAGCACTTCTACTAGCGCTGTTTTAGCACCAGTAAAAGCTGCTGGTATAAAATGGGCACCATTAGGTTGGCTATTTCTTCTGGCACCTTTAGCAATAGCCTCATATTATGCTGTAATAATGGGCTGGACAATCGATATATTTCTTCAATCATTAATAAAAGGGTTACCTCAGAGTGTTGATCAATCTAATTCTTTATTTAATGATATTCATAATGGCAATAGAGATTTCTTTGGACAAATTTTCAGTCTTGTTTTAGGAGGATTAGTTGTTTCAGGAGGTATAAAAAAAGGAATAGAAAAATTAAATAAATTTTGTATTCCATTACTCTTTATAATTTTAATTTTGTTAGCTATTTGGTCTTCATCTTTAGGCAATGCAGGAGAAGGGTATAAAAATTTCTTGTTAAATTTTGATATCCAACAACTTAAAAATCCAACGACAATAAGAAATGCATTTAGTCAAGCATTTTTCTCTTTGAGTCTTGGAATTGGGATAATGATTACTTATGCATCATATTTAAATAAAAAAACTAACTTAACAAAACAAGCTTTACAAATAGCTTCTTTGGATACTTCAGTCGGACTTATTGCTGGTTTGATAACATTTCCTATCATTTTCACCTTTGGACTAGGAGAGGCTATCAGTAACGATACAATAGCTGCTTTATTTATAACAATACCTTCAGGATTAGGTCAATTTGGATTAGCTGGCAGATTTGTAGCAATTTTATTTTTTGGTTTGGCGTACATAGCTGCAATTACTTCTCTTATTTCTCTTCTTGAGATTCCAGTAGCAACATTAATAGATAAATTTAAATTAAAGAGAAAAAGTGCTGCAATATTAACTGTATTTATTACTTTTCTTTTAGGAATTCCATCCGCATTAAGTACAAATATACTTGGAAATGTAGATGCAGTAGCAAATATCATTCTTATTTTAGGTGGATTTCTTGTTTCCTTCCTTATTGGATGGGCTGTACCTAAAACTCTTGATAAAGAATTAAAGAATTCAGGTACCTCTTTATTTGTAATTACTTATATAAAATTTATGTTGAAATACGTTACACCAATTATTGTTGCATGGGGTTTATTTGTAAGTATTTATGATTTATTGAATTGAGATTTATTGAAATTGCAAATTAAAATTACTTTATGAAACTAAATTTCATCATTTTTTGCAATTGAATTAAATATAACTCCTTGATATTTTACAAATGATGCTGTCCAAATCTCTTTAGAAAGATTTCCTAAATACTGAAGGAATTGATTTGTATCTCCATCTCTTATCCACTCTGCTTTGATGAAAGGTAATTCTTTTTGCATTCTTTTTGGATGCATATGTACAAGAAGTAAACCTTTTTCTTCAGAAATTCTTTTAATTGATCCATCATCACTTCGTTGAAATAACCTAAGTAATAAGTTTAAAACAACATCTTCTGCGAGATCTTTAAAACTATCTTTATCTTCGATATTAATTTTAATTTCTTTACCCCCCAATGGCATTGCCCGTTCATTATTCTGTTCAATTAATGCAATAGCAATTAAATAATCTTGACTAGCCATATGTTTTATTAATCAAATATTAATTATTCTAACCTTTAATGTACATTAAAAAAAATTACCTTTTTTATTATTTAAAAATTTTATACTTGTTTATTAAGATTTTAGTTTTTAATAATTAGTAGGACTGTTTAGAATAAATTTGTTAATATAATTTTTTTAAAATGAAGAGTTTTTTTTTCTTAATTTCAGGAATTATTCTAGGACTCTGGATTTCTTGGCCAGGTATTATATTCCAAAAAAAATGGCAATGTTTTTTTAATATTATTAAAGAATCCAAAAATGAGAAATTATCTCTTAAGGCTGCATTAGCAGTTTCACCAAAATTTCTAATAAAAGGTGAATCTAACGATAATGCCTCAAAACTAAGAATAGTAAGTGATGCATGTTTTAGGTGATTAGTTTTTTATAATTGCATTAAATTTCGATTTATTTAATGAACATACAGAATAAATTTAGGTTAGAAATCTCATTTAAAGATTTAGATCAGTTAAAAAGTAAAATTGAATTTTGTCGTTCAAATAATATTTATCAATTAAATATTCCTTGCAAAGGATTAATCAAGAAAGAATTTTTACTAGAGGTAGTTGATTTTATTGGTATAAATTTTAAAGATCTTGACATAATTTATCACTATAGTTTATACCATCAGTTTTCAAAGAATAAAAGTGTCTCCTATTCAAATCTTTTAAATTTTTTAGATAAATGTAATAGATATAGTAAAAATGAAGTTTTAATTGTATCTGGTTCAAAAAAGAGAAATAACTTTGAAGTTGTTGATATCCTAAATGATTTAAAATTTGATTTGAGTAAAGATTTTAAATTTGGAATAGCCTATAATCCTTACTTTAGAGAAAATAGTTTGCAAATTTTAGAAAGGCAGAGACTTTTAAGTAAATTAAATTCTGGATTTATAAAATCAATCTGGCTACAGTTTGGATCTGATTTATATGCTTTAGAAAATCAATTAAGTTTTTTGGATAATAATTTTAATTTTTCAAGTGATATTGAAAATTCAGTAAAAATTTATGGAAGTGTATTTATTCCATCCAAACAATTCCTTGCTAGATTTAAATTTAGACCATGGAGAGGTGTTTTTTTATCAAATGACTATTTGAACTCAATCGATAAATCAATTGATATTACAAAGGGTCTTTTATCAATTTATTTAAAAAATAATATTTTCCCATTAATAGAGACAGAATGTTCATCAAATAAACAATTAAATGAAGTAAAAAAATTTATTAGTCCTTTTTTAAATTAAATAAATGAATAAAGATTATGAGTTAATTGTTATTGGTGGAGGAATATCAGCATGTACCTTCATTTCAAACATACAAAAAAGTGGATTTTTGGGAAATATTGCTATTGTCGAGGCTGGGAGAGGTTTAGGGGGGAGAATGAGTACTAGATTTAATAAATTTAACAAAAATTGTATTATTAATCATGGTTGCCCAAGCTTCAATATAGAAAATAAATCAAATAACTTATTGCTAAAAGATTTTATAAATCAACTAAAAATAAATAAATTAATTAAGAAAGATGATTCTTTAATTATTCATTTAAATAAGAATTTTGATCAAATTTATGATGTTAAAAATGATTTCTATAAAGATAATCTTTATATCCCTTACTCATATATGAGTAAATTTATGAGTAAAGTATTACACTTAAATAATTCTTATGATCAAATTGACTATTTTTTTCAGTCTTTTATAAATAATCTTAATTTTAATGGGAAAAAATGGATTGTTACATCAAATAATGGTTTAAAGCTAAGTAGTAAATTTCTTATATGTACAAGCAACTTATTGCTGCATGAAAGGTCAAAAAAGATCTTAAAAGTTGATGAAGCTCCTTTAAGGGAAGCACTCCTATATAGTAAATCTAGAGAGACTAAAGAAATTATTCAATTATCTTACAAGCAAGAATATATAAAGAGAATAAATTTCTTGATTTATTTAAAACCAGAATATAATTTGAAGTATTCAATAAAAAATAAAAATATACATTTTGTTTTCAATAAGGAATTAGAGAAATTAATTGGTTTCGAAAGAATAATTTTTCAAAGGCAATATGGTAGTAATTATGGCATAGTAATTCATACAAAAGATCTTGAAGATTTAATAATTGATATTGATATTAGAAATAAAGATCTTATTAATAAAAATATAGTAGATAGATTTAATATGGTTTTTAAAAATAATATTTATATCAGCAAAATTAATGATTACGAAGATATTTCAATAATGTTTTGGAGATCATCTCAACCCAAGGGGAATGGAATACCGCCAAACCTTCAAATTTTAAAAGATTATAATATTGGTTTCTGTGGAGATTGGTTTGATTTTGAAGGTTTTGGAAAAGTTGAAGGAGCAATTATAAGTGGTTTAGAACTGTCAAAGAAGATTATAAATTTTCTTTAAATAATTTATTAACTATTATTTTTAAATCAGGGGTATTATTAAAAATTAATTTATTTTTTTTTGGATATTTACAAATAGATTTTTCTTTTTCTTTAAACAATAACCATCCTTTGTGAAAGTCCATAATAGATTTAGATTCACTTTTTCCTCTCTCTAATATATCTCTTAAAATAATTCTTTTAAGACAAAAACTTTTTTTCATCTTTAGTGAGATTATAAGATAATCTTCTTTTGGTATATATTTAATTACTTCTTCAGCAAAAATTCCTTCTACTATGAGAAAATCTATAAAATTACTTTCTTGAAAAGATTTCTTTATTAATTTTTTTTTAAAGTTATATTTATAATTATGTTTAATTTTTTTATTTTTTATAATTTCATAAATATCAGATCTTAATAATTTAATATTAAAGCTTATTTTTCTATCAAAATAAGAATTGATTATTTTAGAAAGTATCTTACTTATTAATCCTGTTTTATAATAATTATCTGTGCTTAAAAGATAGCTATTCTTTATTTCTCTTAAAAGATTAATTCCAAGTGTTGTTTTTCCACTGCCAGAAGGTCCACAAATTATTATAAATTTCATTTCAACATATTATCTACTACATATTATGTATTAAGTTTAGATTTTCGTAAAACAAAAATTATCTAATAGATTTTATGAAAATTAAAAAGAATGAAAGATCTTTAGTTATAAAAAATTAATTTTTTAAAATTTATTTTTATTTTTTTGATTTATAAACTTGCATCATATTTAAAAATGTGTCTTTATATAATTGTAAATAAATAACTAATTTTCCTTTGAATTATTAGTCTCCTAATAAATCATCATTTTAAATTTAATTTTTAAATTGATAGGAATATTTTTTATTAATTACTTCTTAGATTAAATGTTTTCAAAAATCTTAAAAAAAGTAAAATTGTTCTTTGGCAAAAAAGAAGTTTCTAAGGCTACAAAACCTAAGAAAATTACAAAAGCCTCTAAAACAAGCAAATCATCTAAAGCCACAAAGACAGCAAAGGTTTCTAAAACTCCAAAGGGTAAAAAACAAGAAGTTAAATTGTTAATAGAAAGCTTTACCTCTTTACCTGGTATTGGATCTAAAAGTGCTAAAGCATTTTATGAGGCTGGATTTAAATCTACTAACCAAATCATTTCAGCAAATGATGAAGAGCTTTTAGCAGTTCCTGGGGTAGGTATTAATCTTGTGAAGAAATTAAGAGATTACAAATCTTAATAACCTCTCAGAAAAATAAAATCTTTCAGAGTAATTTTAATAAGAATTATTCTCTGATAGTTATTAATCTCAAATTTTAATAATTAATTAGTAATATTTATTTTAAATAATATATTGAACTAATTGATATTTTATTTGATACTTATCTTCTTCTTGCTTTTCTTCTTTGCTGTAACTTCCTCTTATATTTTTCTATGGGTGTTTCATGATGTCTTAAACGTTTAAGGTCTGCAAATATTCCAGCTTTTGATACTTGTCTCTTGAATCGCCTTAGAGCTGATTCAATACCTTCATTTTCTCCAACTGTTACTTGTGTCAAAATTAATTAATATATTTCAAATATTATATCACTTAAAGTTTTATTTCTGTTTACTCATTTTTTTATATTAAGGTAAATCAGTCTTATATTTTTTGTTAAATCTTCTAAGTTTATATTTTCGCTCTTCCTCTTTATAGTTATCTTTATTCTCCCAAGGGAAAATAATCCATTTATCATTTTCTATTAAATAAATACTTTCCCACCATAGTGGCTTTTTTCTGCTAAAAATAACAAAATATCTAGCATTTTTGATATTACGATACTTTTTTAATGTTTCACCACTATCAAAAATATCATCAACTAAGAGGCAATTATCTTTTGGTCTATCTAATAATTTCATATTTAATTTATGGCTAAGAGATACTGCCAGACAAACTCCCCCTCTTGGGATTCCATAAATACCAGAATATTCTGTATTATTAACCTTATTACTAATTTTATCCACACAATAATCAAAATCTTCCCATGAAAAAATAAGAGTCATATCTATTCTTTCTCTTTTATATTTTGCGCATAATTTGAGGCTATTAAACTTAAAAGTGCCAGTACTTGTTCGTTCGGGCAATTTGTTGTTTTGATAAGTTTATTACACTCTATGATTATGTTTTTATAAGTTTCTTCAACAATACCATTCATTTCTTCTTGGTTAAAGGAAAATTTATTAGTCATAATTCTTTATCAATAGATTAATTTAATATTATATATATTTAACAATTTCCTTAAGAAAACTGCATTCGAAGTATATATATTTGGTTGTCTTATTTCCACATAGGTTCATTTCTTTTTATTTTTCTCTTTGAAAAAGGCCTAAAACCATGCAATTCTTCAATTTTTGGCGCCCATGCTCTCGCATTCCCTTTAATACCCTTATCTACTAATAAACTTCTTAGAGAAAGTCTTTTTTTTATTTTTAAAAGACCTAAGCATGTCTCCCATGAAGTTTTATTTTTATAAGTTTCTATCCAGAAATCAAATATTTTCTCAATTTCATTTAAGGGAAGACTGTAGGATATACCTTTTAGAGGTTTTTCGAAATAAAATCCTTCTTCTATAATTTCATTTAATAGGTTTGTAAGATTAAAATTTATTGCATAAATAATATCTTTAGAAGACTTTTCACCAATTAATTCCTTTCTATGACATTCTAGAAGTTCTTTATTTTCATGTAAAGGATTTTCACTGAAGGTAGTATCTATCAACCAATAACCTATACCTTTGATTTCACCACTTGCAAGAATAATATATAGGTTTCTATCAGTCAAAATTTTATATGAAGGTAGTTTTTTTAGTTGTAACAAGAAATTTATTTTTAGTAAAATAAATTTTAAGCTTTATATTTTATCTTTTTATAATAAATTCTGAATATTAACTCGCAAATATAATTATCTATAGATAAGATGAATATTTACAATGTTTAAGTATTCAGAAGTTCAAAAAATGTTTTTTGACCCACTAGATAATTTGGTATTAATTGCGAATAGATATCTAAATGAAAAGAAAATTATAAAATCTATTTTTTCTTCGGAAATAAACGACTAATTTTTTCTTTTTGAAGAACATTTTTCTTGTTTCTCATCTTCTTATCTTCAAGTGATTCTTTATCAGTACTAACTGCATAAATAATATAAAAAATAATACCACTAAAAATTAATCCACAAACTATTATAAATATACCTAGTGGAGCAGTGGGACTAAAAATATTAACATCTATATTTTTCATGAAACTTATATTTAGGTTAAATTAATTAATTAATTTCTTCATATCCTATAAATTTTTTAGTATTAAATTTTTCGTATCCATTTAATACTGCTTCAGGGTTATTTTTATCGAAATTTCTTGCTCTTCTAAGAATTAAAATAAAAGGGAAGAAAATTGCTCCTATAAAAAAATGAAGAATTAAAAAATCAGATGGAAAACCATTCGTCCAGTCAGGGAAAAATAATAATGTGAGAAAATGATATTGCATGTGCTAATAATTGAAATTGAAAGTTAATTAACTATGAATTATTATATACGGAATATTGTTTCAATTTAATAAATTGAAATTAATCTAATTTTTTTCTTTATGGGAAATTTTAAAAAACTCATTGATATTTTATAATTTCATTTATATATTACGGTAATACAAAATTGGTTAAAACTTTTTTTAGTATAGTTATTCTTTTGATAATCTTTACCCAGCCCTTTCAAGTATTTGCCTCTTCATCAATAAATCCAAGTGCTATTGGCCTACGTAATAGAATATCTAATAATTTCTCAAATAAGTATTGTAAAGCGATTGATAGTGGGTTCTCTAAAGATGAAGCAATGAGATCAGCTATAATTGAAACAGAAAATATAGTTTCTTTTTCCTTAAATCCCCAAAAAAAATATATTTTAAAGGAGGATTTAGCTAATCAAATTTCCATCAAAGTTATTAATAAATGTGGATGGTCTTTTGGGCTTGTAGGAAAAGAAGGTATAAATTACTTTAAAAAATATTTCCTTGAGATCAATGAAAAAACTACTCCAAATAAAAAGTTATCAGGTTAGTAAATAATTCATATGAATAATATTTCTGACAAAAATGTAATTATTATTATATTAGTAACTATTTGCTTTGTTTTTGCGTTGATATTTAGTATTAAATCTCCTGAAAGAAAAGTTATAGATTCACCGATAATGTGGAAAGAAGAGTTTATTAAAAGTTCTTTAATAGACAATACTAATTTTTCAAATAAAACTATTTACAACATTATTTAGTGCATTTATTCCTTTTACTTTTTAACAATAATTTAATTTATATATCCAAGTAATAATGATGCAAGTTTTAGATCTTTTTTAAGCCAAGCTCTAATCGCCATTGCTCTTCTTGGATCATAAAAATCTTGTTTTCTATACCATTCAAGGACATCATAGTCTGATTTTCTTCCATTACAAGAAAGGCAAGAAGGTACACAATTACTTGTCATTGTCTCTCCGCCTTTTGATTGTGGGTATAAATGATCTATTGATTCTGAAACATTTCCGCAATATATACATTTATTTTTAGTTAGTTTATGAATTGACTCTCTCCAATTTTTATTATGGATTTTGGGACATAATTGATCAAGATAAATAGCATCTTGCTTATGCATCTAAAATTCTTAAAAATAATATAGATAATAGCATTTTAAATTTACTAATGATAAATTTTAAATTTATTTTCTAAATTACTTTAAAATATTACTATGAAAAGATAAATTTATTTGGAATACATAAATTTCTTAAGTAATCAAAGCGGTCACAATCTTACTCTAATAAACTATCTCTTAATTTTAATAATATCTTTTTTATCAAATTTATTTTCTGCATTAGCAGGAGGCGGGGCAGGTTTAATTCAATTACCAGCATTATTATTATTTGGAATTCCGTATTACAAAGCATTAGCAGTTCATAAGATAGCTACTGTAGCACTTGGATTAGGAGGCTCTTTAAGGAATTTCTTAGTTTTAAAAAATAACCTTTATTTGATATTCCAATTATTATTTTTTGGAATTCCAGGAGTAATTATTGGTGCATCTTTAGTAAATATTTTTCCTGAGGAATATCTTTACTTCCTTTTGGCCACATTTTCAATTGCTATAGGATTTTATTCCATTAATAAACCTTATTTTGGGCTTAAAGCTTTTGAAAAAAAAATAAATATTTATACAAAACTCAGATTTTACTTTCTTGTCTTTGTTATTGGAGTATTGAATGGTTCAATATCTTCTGGGACTGGATTATTAGTAACCATCTTATTGATAAAGACTTATGGAGTGGATTTTTTGACTTCAATTAGTATTACTTTTCTTACAGTTGGGATCTTCTGGAATGCAGTAGGAGCAATAGCTTTAAGTCGTATTGGCTCATTGCCTATAATGGTTTTAATCCTTTTATTGATTGGTTCCTTCTTGGGAGGATTGACTGGGGCTCATTTATCAAATTTAAAAGGAAATATATTAATAAAGAAATCATTTACGGTGTTATGTTTTTTAATAGGTATAAGTTTATTTTTAAAAAATTTTATTTAGTAAATTTCCGCTTTAAGTTAACTTAAAACTTCTTACTTAACTTCTTTTTAGCCATTTAGGTGCATTAAGGAACCATTCTTCAATTGTTTCGATGGATGGATTGAAATGCTCCTCCTGTAAAGTACCATCTAAGGCTAAATTAGTCATCAGATCTGTAAGTTCATTCTTATCAGATGATTTTATTCTTCTTCTACATTGTGCTTTTTTAAGTTTATTCTGTATTTCAGGATAATTCTTTGAAAAATAATCTAAAAAGAGTCTTTCATTTAAAGAAACAAATTTATCAGTTTCAATTTTTTTAATAATAGTATTAATTCTGCTAAGTTCTTGACGATTAATCATAATTTCTATTTATTTATAATATGGAATAAAATTCTTATGAATTCAACTAAATGTTTCGAAAAAAAAAAGGCCTCACTATAGTAAGGCCAGGTGATGGGGAACTTTATTTTTAATCCAATTTGAAGAATATTGCAAGCCCCCATCTATAGTGGAATATGTTTGGGTCTTTAACACTACATATAGCGCTAATGTTAATTATGGAATATTTTAGATTTCTAATTCAAGACAAATGTTGTATTTATTAAAAAAATTTAGATTAAAGGTGTTCTATTGTTTCATAAGGACTTGAATATCATACTAATCAATGTATTATTCATAGAGGTTTGAGTTATTTAAATTCATGATTGAATTAAGTCTTTTAACTCTATTAAATTTAGTTGGCAATAATTTTTGTGAATACAGAGATATTGGTCATGATAACTATAAGTCTCTTCTTCTTGCATACAGTGATGCAAGTCATAAATATGGATCACTTGAGGTTAAAAAGGTAATTGAGAAGTCAAATAATTTTAAGGTTGCTGCTATAGCAGTTGCAGCTGTTAAATGTCCAAAATATATTATGGAATGATGAAATTTGAACTAAAGACAGAGCAAAGTAATTTCTATAATCATCTCTCATTAACCTCAATAGTTGCTTTTTTGACTATTTTTGTAATTGGATTAACTAATATATCCCTAAACCTTAGCAAGATTTCAAAATTTAATGAAATCAATTATCTATGTAAATTAATACTCGTAGATAAATCTTCAGCTAATTTTAAAAGATTATCCAATTTAACTAAACTTTCAAATAGGCAAAAAATATGGGATTTATGTAGAGAAATATCTAATTAATACATCAATTAGCTTGATGCGGAAGTATAAAATTTTAAAGCAAATATCCAAAACTTTCTTGAAAAAGTAAGAAAAACACTAGAAACCAAAATTTCTAAAATTACTTTCCATAAAGGTGATATTCCTAATATTATCTCGGAAGGAATGGTTGTAATAAATGCTATTGGAATTACTGTACTAAAAAAAATCCTCAGCGAAAAAGAGAATGAATTTAGCGGAAATCTTCCAATATATAAAAAAGATCTTAAAACTTCTGTAGCATTCCATGTTTTAACAAACCAAATTGTAGTAGTGGCAATAATAAACCAAAGACTATAAAGGATTGAAATTGAGCAAATTATGGTTAAAAATAATAAAAATAATGGGATTAATTGTAAAGAAATATTGTTAACATTTAAACAATAAAATAATAAAAATAATCCTAATAAAATTTCTATTAATCCTGTTGGAGATATCCTTTTGAAAGAGATCCAAAATTGACTATCAATAGGCTTTATTAAGACAAAATCTAGAGTACCTTCTCTAATATATTTTACAATTTCATTTAGATTTGGACTGAACCAAGTATTGGTAATTCCGTTTAATATTGTGTAAATACTCTGTATTATTAGTACTTGATTAAAATCCCACCCTCCAATAGTACTTGTATTTGAAAAAAAAATGGTTAGCAAAAATATACTTCCAATTAACCCTAAGATTGCAGTTGAAATATCAATAAAAATATTAAATTTATACTCTAATTCAATAGCTAAAGAGGTGTAATTGAAAAGACTATAAACTTTTAAATACTTCTTAAGGTTCATAATCCCATCGCAGTGAATTTCTTAGTTCCAGATTTCCATACTTTTTTAAAAATATAGAAAAATAATATTATCCATAGAATTTGCATTGAAATTCCTGAATAGATATTTGTTTGATTCTCAGATAGGATATTTGCTGGAAAATCTATTAAATAAGGAAATGGAGTAAAGTATATCCATGATTTAACGTATTGAGGAAATGATGCGACAGGAGCTAATAAACCAGATAAAAATAAAGTAGGAATAAAAATTAATTTTTCAATTGAACTAGCTTTTTCTGTCCAGAAGCATATGCAACCGATTATTGATTGCATTAAGAATTGAATTAAAAATGAAAAAAAGGTAGATATAATAGACAAAGAAAGAGTTATTAGTGAAGGAAGCCATAAACTTCCAGGATTAATGATAAAAAAGAAAAAGGCTATTAATATAGCGAATGGAAATCTAGTTATTTGTTCAGCAATGTGTTGCGCTAAATATCTAAAAAAAGGATGTAATGGTTGTATTAGATAAGGGGAGACTTTTCCTAAAAGTGAATCTTCCTCAAAAGAAAAAGCAACCCACACGACAGAAAATTGTCTTACAAAAAAAGCACTCAGAAAATATCTAGAGAGCAACGTATCACTTATATTTATCGATTCATTTAAATTGTTACTTGTCCATATATTAAGCATAAAGAATGGAATTATTCCTGAAATT
Organism: uncultured Prochlorococcus sp.; assembly: GCA_964397895.1. Taxonomy (GTDB): domain Bacteria; phylum Cyanobacteriota; class Cyanobacteriia; order PCC-6307; family Cyanobiaceae; genus Prochlorococcus_A. The sequence continues at coordinate 4,071 of CAYNKY010000007.1, read as the reverse complement.
GCCCACAAAGCTATCTCTACCCTATACTCAAGCATATTGGAATATTGAATTTTTAAGAGAGTTGATGCTTTGCTCCAGATTGAATAATTCATGTTTATTTTTTATTAATTAATATTTTTCCAATAATTTCATCAATAGGAGGTTCATTTATATATAAATCTTCTATGTCAAAATTATTTAAAATGTGCTTAAGTGTTTTTTTGATATCTGACTTATTTATAGTCAATATGATTTGATTATCATTAATACCTTTAACATTAAAACCAATATCTTTTAGTTTGATAATGTCTTTAATGGATTTACAAGTAATTGTGATATTTTTATTAGGAGATAGTTTGGTTAATAATTTTTCAAGCCTTCCATCATAGGTTATGTATCCTTCATGAATGCATATTACCCTTTTGCATAAGTATGTGATATCTTTCATATAGTGACTTGTTAAAAGGATTGTAGCCCCAGTCTCTTTGTTATATTGCCGAAGAAAATTTCTTAAATTTGCCTGAGCATTAATATCTAAACCTAGTGTAGGCTCATCTAAAAATAAAATACTCGGATTATGTATTAAAGCCGCTAAAAGTTCAGCTTTCATCCTTTGGCCAAGTGATAATTTCCTAACCGGTATATATAATTCCGAATCTATCTCAAGCATATTTGATAAATTTTTAATTCTTTTCTTTGCCTCTAACTCTTTAATTCCGTATATTGAAGCATTTAAATAAAAAGAATCTATTGATGGCAAGTCCCAAATAAGTTGCTGTTTCTGGCCCATTATTAGTGTAATTTTTCTTAAAAAATCAGCTTTTCGTTCATAAGGTTTATAGCCATTTACTGATATATATCCAGAAGTTGGATAAAGTAAACCACATAATATTTTTAAAATTGTTGTTTTACCAGCACCGTTTGCTCCTAAGAATCCAACAATTTCTCCTTCTCTGATCTCAAGATTTACAGATTTGACAACTTTCTTTTCAATGGTTTTTCTTTTTAAAAAGTGTTTTATAGTTCCTTTTAAGCCAGGTTCTTTTGAAGATATAAAAAATGATTTAGATAAATCTTTAGTACTAATAATTATATTTTTCTTCATTATTTATTATTTATAAAATTTAGAAATTTAGTTAGAAAATAATTTAAAAATAGAAATTTAATTTCTTCTTAAAAAACATCTTTAATCGAGTAAATTAACCACGAAAAGAAATTTAAGGGGTTTATTAGATCTTTTGGCTTATTTCGTGGAGAATATTCCATGTTTTCTAAGAATTCTTTTATTAAATTGTTTTCTATTTTTTCATCTCTTTTAACAATTTTACCTTGATCATCAAGTATTTCTATTTCATTTTCAAAAAACCATTCATTATCACCACTGGATAGTTCAACAACTACTCCAACCCCTTTACCATCGGTTAATTTGAAATCTTTGACCAAACAAATTGACGAATCATTTAATGCATTAAGTGTTTTTGTATTTAACCTATCTTTGGATAAATTAACATTTATATTTACTTTTGAACCTATTTTTACTAAATCTAAGAAATCCATCTATTTAAGATATCATATTGATTAATTACTCTGTGGAATTATATCTATTATTATTTAAGAATAACTTTACTTTTTATTTGATAACTTGAATACAGCTTCAAGAATTCTTTTTATTGATAATGCTAGTAACCTAAGTAAGACAAATCCTATACCTAGCCAACCTAATAAAACAGCTAGAGATAGCAGAGAAGAACCTAAATCTCGTTGAAAAATTTCAGACATTTAAATAAAAATCTTAATCGAAAAAAGTATACAAATATTTTAATGAATACTTTCCCTTAATTTGTTTAATAGATTTTAAAGAATTAGCTTTAAATTTCAAATATTTTTAATGTATTCCTCTGTCTCTGCTACCCTTAAACCATTTATTAGTTAGTTGTTCTTTAGTTTTTACTTCATAAATAATATTTTGATCTATCAATTTTTCTAGAGAATTGACTTTATCAAGGTTTTTTTTTCTAAAACTTGAAACCATATATAAGTTATAAAATTATTTATACGATTACACAAAGTTTTTTTTTTTCAAGAGATTTTGCGAAATAATAACTTTTTAGCAATATTAAGTCTAAATCTATAAACATTAATTTTTTAAAAAAGTTAATTCCTAAATAACTATTATGAATTTGTTGACTTATTAGATTATTCAATTATATTAATGTTCAGTTTTTTAAACTTTAAATGAATAAGGAATTAAGAGCTTTTGATTCATTTGTTGATGATATTATTTCATCTGAACAAAACCTTTTAAATGGGGAATTAGATTTACTTTTGATGCAAGAATTATTTAATTCTGAAGAACTTGATAATTTTAAGGATGCTAAAGATAATTCTGAATCATTTTTTGTAGCCTAATTCGATGTTAAAATTTTTTTATGATAAATTATGGTATCCAATTTTAGGGAGGATACTATCAAAATTTGTATTTTTTATTGAAGGGAATAAAAGAAATAAAGATGAGAATAAGGAGTCAAATAAATAATAAGACTTACAATCCTTAATTAATATATTGATTACAACAAAAATCATTTCATAAAATTTGTATTCTTAGCAAGTTTAGATTAACTTCTCAAATATAATGCAATCCATAAAAAGCAGAGATAAATATTATCTAAAACCTTATACAGTTCATTACAGAAATTTTGAAAATATAAGATTAGAAAATTGTTTTTATGCTCATGATGCATATGAGGCAAGAACTTTAGCTATGGAATTTAATAAATATATTCATGATCATCCAAATAGCATAGATCTTATAAGATGCGAAAAATAATATTTTAATTTTAAACTTTCAATTAGAATTTTCTAATAGTTGCTTATTTAATTTTTGTAATTTTTATATCTTTCGATCCAGCTATTGCCAAATCTTCTTGGAGTTTTTCTTCGCATGAAAGCACTCTTGACCAACTTGGTAATTGTTGAGTAGCAGGACTTTCTAAAAAATTCTTTGTAGCTGGCCGTAATAATTTTGCAAATTTCTGAACTGATAGTTCTTCTTCATGCCTGTCATAGGGAATCTTATTAATTGCAGAATCTAATCCAAATTGTTTAACTCTATCTTCACCCACTCTCTTATATAAGACCTCAAGTGTTGAAAGTTGGGTATTCGTTAATGTTTCTGCTTGATGTTCCATTAGACCTCTTAAAACACTTGATAATATTTCTGTACACATTCTTTGAAGCCCCTCTTTAGATGAACAACCAATTATTTTATGTTTATGATCAAATAAGCCAAGATCAACTTGAGCAATTTTTGAAGTTCTTACATTTCTATAAACTTCTGATAAAAGTCCAATTTCTAAACCCCAATCACATGGAATCCTTAAGTTCATTGCAAGGTCCTTTGTGAATGCAAATTCACCCGCTAATGGATATCTAAATGATTGTAAATACTGAATAAAGGGACCCTTACCTACTAGTTGCTCTAAGCTTGCTAGGAGAGGACCAACAAATAATCTGGTAGCTCTGCCTTGCAATTCATTTGTCTCAAGAGATAATCTACTATAAAAAGCTTTTACATAAGAGATCCCGTACGAATCATCTAATAAAGGTAAAATCATTTTTGATGGATATAGATTATTAAATGTTCTTATATCAGCATCAAAAAGTGCTACCACATCGGATTTTCTTGTAGCCACTCCAATACCTTGCCATACGGCCCACCCTTTACCAGGGGTACCTAGTAATTCAAGTCCATTTTTTTCTTGAAATTTTAGTAATTCTATAACTGAAGGAGAATTTGTCCACTGTAAATGTACAGGAAAAGGCATTGAGTCAAAGAATTTTTCTGCTGACTTTACTTGATCTACCGATTTTGCTGACAGCGCAATAACTAACTCATTTAAGCTGCTAAGATTTTTTAAAACTTCTCTAATGTCTTTAAGGGCTGGTCTCTCAAATTCCTCATATAGACAAGGGATCAATATAGCTGTTGGTTTTTTTTTAAGTTTCTTATTTAATTGTTTTAGTAAATCTTGTGTTAAACCATATTCATGAATTGTTGTGATTAAGCCTTGTTGAAAGTCCATTTTCTATTTG
>CAYNKY010000006.1:0-35537 GCA_964397895.1 uncultured Prochlorococcus sp. | reverse complement strand
GTTCATTAATTACTCTTTTAAGTTGAGGTTTTAGTACATGACAAGGCCCACAACTAGGTGAACTAAAAATAACAAGTATAGGCTTAGAACTTTCATGATAAAGTTTTCTCAAAGCGTAACTTCCTTTTTGCCATTCTGAATTAAAGTCAAAAGTTTCTTCTGTTGTATCCTTTTCTTTTAAAAATTCAGAGGCTCCTGACTTCTCTGGCTCAGTATGAGATCTTGAAATTGTCTGAGATAGACCATTTATTGAAAGCCATCTTTCAGCAGCTAAAGCAGCCATACATCCACTTCCTGCGGCTGTTACCCCCTGTCTCCATTCAGAGTCAACAACATCTCCAGCTGCAAAAATCCCATCTATAGTAGTTTCTGGTCGTCCTGGATTACATTTGATGTATCCTTTTTCATCAGTAGGTAATTGATTACCCAAAAATCTAGTATTAGGAGTATGTCCAATTGCATAAAAAAGACCTTTTACATTTATCTCTTTTAATTCTGAAGTTGAATTTAAGGTCTTAATTTTCTCCAGCCAGTCATTTCCTACAGCTTCTTCTACAGTAGTGTTCCAATGTATTTTTATTTTTGAATTTGCCTTGACTCTATCAGCCATTGCGGCACTTGCTCTTAAGTTGTCAGATCTGACTATTAAATTTACCTTACTTCCATATTTTGTTAAGTAAACAGCTTCCTCGCAGGCGGAATCTCCACCACCAACAACCGCAAGTTCAGCATCTCTAAATTGAGGAGTGGCTCCATCACAAATTGCACAAGCACTAATTCCTTTACTCCAAAACTGATCTTCATTCTTAATCCCTAATCTGTTGGCACTAGCGCCCGTAGCGATGATAATTGAATGTGAGAAAATTTCGTCTTCCAGAGTTTTTACTTTTATAGGTCTTTTATTTGCATCAATTGAGATTACATCACTTTCTAATAATTTTGAACCCCATCTTATAGCTTGAGCTTTCATTAGATCCATTAATTCTGGTCCCATTACCCCGTCTGGAAATCCAGGGAAATTTTCTACAAATGTTGTCGTCATTAATTGCCCCCCTGGAATACCTCCAGAGTTAAAGCCTGTCACTAAAAGTGGTTGAAGATTTGCTCTTGCAGCATAAATTGCAGCAGTGTAACCTGCAGGACCTGAACCAATTATTACAAGATTTTCTATTTCAGATTTCGTATCTGTTTTGTTCATAAATACCATTAATTATGAAACTATTCTAGATATTAAAAATAGAAATTATAATTTTTTTAAAAAGTTCTTTATTAATCATTAATTCTATTGTCTAGTAAATTCTTAAGATCTTTTGGAAAATTTAATACGTATTCTTTTAAGTCTTTTTTGTCTTGTCCAATATTTACAATCCATTCTCTAAACTCTTCTGCAATGGCATAACTCTCTTCATACTTCTCTAAGTTATCCAATACAGAAATTCTATTGGAGGCCCAACAAGTAGCTACATCTATTCTACGTTGAAGGAAGTTTTCCATTTAACCTACACAAGTAAATATAGGAAAGCATACTTTCTGTTGAAATTATTGTTAAATAAGGTACAAATTTGTACTAAATAACAAAAACTTTTGTTTTTGTTTATATTTGAGCCTTTTTCTCCTTAAATTATAAAGAAAATATTAAATTTTTACACTAAACGGCTTCTGTGTGATTCATCAATAATCTTTCAACTTCATCAAACCCTTCCTTAGCTGAGTTAATTGCCAATTCTTTGCTTATATTTTCTTCTGAAGACAATTTTGTTGATAATTTTTGTAAAATTTGGTCTTTTTTAATTCTTAAAGAATTCATAATTTCCTCTTCAATAATCGATTTTATTGCTTTTGACATTAATTTTTTATCATTAGCTTCTTCAAAAGTACCTTGAACTAATTCTTGAATAAATAATCTATGGACTTCACTACTTCTTAAAAAACTTTCTGTTGCATTTATTATCCCTTCTACAAGTGCTTCGTCAGGTTCAGAATCGTTTTCGGCTAATTTGAATTCCCAGTCTAAATGTCGTCTTTGCCATCCAGAAGAGTGAAGACTTGGCATTACTGTCTGCGAGTATGTATCAACAGACATTTCATATATCCTTTCAGCTAATTTTTCACACCATTCTCTTCCATGGTTTTGAAGATTCTTCTGCATAGTGTGCCTGGGAACTGCATGACCACCGTGATGACTATGGCAAACTCCATCAGGACATTCAATTGCTTTAATGCTCATTTTTTTATTTCTACATATTTTCTTGATAGCTAAATTTTAAAAAAAAGAAAATATATCTTTAATAAAATTCTAAGACTTTTGTTTGAAATCAATATATCCTATGGGTGTCCAAGAATTACTTAAAATTGACAACAATACTAATCCCTAAAGAGACATCAACTGGTGAGAGGAGAGTTTCGGCAACTCCTGAAACTGTTAAGAAGTTAAATACCCTTGGTTTTGAAATATTTGTAGAAAAATCGGCGGGAGAACTATCAGGGTTTAATGACTTTTCTTATGAAAAAAATGGAGCTAAGATTTTTATTGATATTGAAAATAATGTTTGGCAGAAAACTGATATAGTTTTCTGCATTCAATGCCCTGAGAATAAATATTTAAATAAACTCAAAGATGGTGCTTTAATTATTGGTTTATTAAATCCATTTGGGAATAAGAATCTTTCTAATATTCTTTCAGAGCAAAAACTCTCAGCTATTTCAATGGAACTGCTTCCTAGGATAAGTAGAGCACAATCTTGTGACGTCCTTTCTTCACAAGCAAACATAGCTGGATATAAATCAGTTTTATTAGCAGCAAGTGAATTAGATAGATATTTTCCCATGTTAATGACAGCAGCTGGAACTGTTCAACCTGCAAAGGTAGTTGTCCTTGGCGGAGGCGTTGCTGGATTGCAAGCTGTAGCAACTGCAAAAAGACTTGGAGCATTAGTCTTTGTAAGTGATATAAGACCTGTTGTTAAAGAACAAGTTGAATCTTTAGGAGCAAAGTTTATACCTCTTCCTGAAGTAGATGAAAAACCTACTGAGTCAGGAGGTTATGCAAAAGCTGTATCGCAAGAGTTTCTTAAAGAACAAAGAGAAATACTCTCAAACCATTTATCAGAAGCAGATGTTGCTATCTGTACTGCCCAAGTACTGGGAAAAAGAGCTCCCATTCTTATAAATGAAGAAATGTTAGAGAAAATGAGATCTGGAGCAGTAGTTATTGATTTAGCAGTATCGCAAGGTGGTAACTGCGTCTATACTAAGCCAAATGAGAAGATTCTAAAAAATGGAGTTAAGCTGATAGGCGCTCCTGATTTGCCAAGATCAGTTCCTTATCATGCAAGTAGTTTATATGCGAAAAATTTGATTTCATTGGTATCTCCTTTTATGAAAGAAGGCATTTTTGAAATTGATAAAAATGATGAAATAATAAAAGGTTGTTTAATTAGTGATAAGGGCGCTATTCTTCAGAAAGTTGTTTTTGAAAGTGCAGGAGCGAATTGAAATGTCTTTTTTTTCACAAGCTTTTTGGATATTATTACTGGGAAGTCTTTTGGGTCTAGAACTCATAGGTAAGGTACCACCAACTTTGCATACTCCATTAATGAGTGGAGCAAATGCTATTTCTGGTATTACTATGTTGGCTGCTTTAACCCTAATAATAAAAGCGAATCAAGATTTGCCTCTTTTAATCATTGGATCTATTTCTCTTGGATTTGCTTTATTTAATGTGGTTGGAGGATTCTTTGTAACAGATAGGATGTTGGCGATGTTTAATCGTAAACCTTCAAAAAATTTAAAATTAAAATAAAAAATGGATATTTCATTAGTTATTCAATTTATCATTGATCTTCTAGCAGTATTATTATTAGCTTTAGGCATTAAGGGATTATCAAAAGTCAAGTCAGCAAGAGAAGCAAATAGACTTGCTGCATTTGCTATGTTCCTTTCAGTAATTGGTCTTCTTTCCTATTACCTAGGTACATCAGGAATAACTTTGCAATCTTGGATTTGGATAATAATAGGATCATTCATGGGGTCAGCGTTTGGAATGATTCTTGCAAAAAAAGTTCCTATGACATCAATGCCCGAAACAGTTGCATTGTTTAATGGATGTGGAGGAATGTCTTCTTTGCTTGTTGCCTTAGGTGTCGTTTTATTTCCTACTAATGATGAAGGCATTAATTTCTTTCAATCATTAATTGAGATTATTTCAATATCGGTATCTATTTTTGTGGGAGCAATTACTTTCTCTGGTTCCATTGTTGCAATGGCTAAATTGCAAGGTTGGTTATCAACGCCTGCTTGGACTCAAAGTAAAATACGGCATTTCTTAAATATTTCATTTGCAATTATCTCTGTAGTTGCCTTTTTTAATCTTATTCAAGATACAAATATTTCAGCTATATCATTACTAGTTATTTCCTCAACAGTATTGGGAATTGGAGTAACACTCCCTATTGGAGGAGCGGATATGCCTGTTGTTATATCTCTCTTGAATAGTTACTCAGGTATAGCGGCGGCGGCGGCAGGATTTGTTGTTGGAAGTCAATTATTGATCGTTGCTGGGGCTATGGTGGGTGCAGCAGGATTAATCCTTACTCAAGTTATGTGTAAGGGAATGAATCGATCATTAATTTCAGTCCTGTTTGGAGGTACTTTAGCTTCAAAAAGTAAAAATTCATCAAGTGGTGGAGAATATACTAATATCACATCTTGTAGTGTTGAAGAATGTGCCCTTACATTAGAAGCTGCTAATAAAGTAATCATTGTTCCAGGATATGGTTTAGCAGTTGCGCAAGCTCAACATACTCTAAGAGAAGTTACAAAAATCTTGGAACAAAATGATATTGAAGTTTGTTACGCAATTCATCCTGTCGCTGGAAGAATGCCAGGTCACATGAATGTTTTGCTTGCTGAAGCTGATGTCCCTTATGAACAACTTAAAGAGATGGATATTGTAAATCCTGATTTCCCAGCTACTGATGTTGTGCTTGTTCTTGGAGCAAATGATGTAGTAAATCCACAAGCCAAAAGTGATAAGAGCTCTCCACTTTATGGGATGCCTGTTTTAGATGTTCAAGAAGCAAGAACTGTTTTTGTTATTAAAAGAGGAATGAGTGCTGGATATTCAGGGATTAAAAATGATTTATTTGATTTGCCTAATACCTCGATGGTATTTGGAGATGCTAAAAAAGTTCTTAGTGAACTTATGACTGAATTAAAGGAATTAGGAGTAGGTGTTAAGTAAAACTTATAAATCAAGTGAATTAAGTCCTTTTCAATTTAAAAAATTTAGTCAAGCATTTCCTTGGATAGGAGGGGACCTTCAAACTATTAGAGATACATTTTGTTTGGATTTTAGATTATCAAAAAATTTAGAAAAGGTTTTTATCCCTGTAAGAAATATTTGTGAAGATAAATTTACTAATGATTATCTTTTAGGTTTTTTAGAATTTCCGACTATTGACATACCTAAAGGTTTAGTTATTGTGACACATGGCCTAGGAGGTTCTTCACAAAGATTTGGATTAAAAAGGATAGCAAAAAAACTCTTAAATGATGGCTTTGTTGTTTTTAAATTAAATTTAAGAGGTGCTGGTTCAGGAAGATATTTAACAAATAGTAATTACTCCGCCAAATGTTCTAGAGATATTATTGAGGTAGTAGATTTTTTAAAAAATAAATTTGAAAAAAATAATTTTAAATTAAATGATAGTTATTTTCCTTTCTTTGGGATTGGGTTATCTCTTGGAGGGACCATTTTCCTTAATGCTTGTCTTGACTATAAATGTAAAAATAATAAGACTCTTTTTGATGGACTAGCCTGTGTAAGTAGTCCTTTAGATCTTTTAGATTGTAGTGAATGCATTGATAAACCTCGCAACATAATATATCAGAAATGGCTAATTAGACGCTTAAAGTATCAAGTATTGAGGAGTCAATTTAATAATAAAGAATTAGTTTCTAGCGAAACTATCAAAAGGAAACTTAAGAAAGTTAGAACTATAAGAGAATTTGATAAAGAGTTTACTGCACCTAATTGGGGATATAAGTCTGTTGATGATTATTATTTAAAAGCTTCTCCTTTTACTAAATTAAAGAAATCAAATGAAAAATTACCATACACTCTTTTTATACATGCTAAGGATGATCCATGGGTTCCATATAAATCAACGAATGAATTAAAAAATTTACTTGATAGAAATCAAGAAAAAGTTTCAATTTTAATAACAGAAAAAGGAGGCCATAATGGTTTTCATTCTCCTAAAGGTTGTTGGTCAGACGAAGTGGTTAGCAATTGGATCAAAATATGCTTCAATAAATTAAGTTAATTTTAACGTTTATATTTGTTTGGTATTTAAGTTTGAATTTATCTAACTTGAAAATATTTAACACCTTTTTTTATTTCCTCTGCAACAAAATTTCTTGCCCAGCGATCAATATTTAATATATCTTCTAAAAGTGGAGATTTATTCAAATCTTTTATGTGCATTTCACATGCCTTTTCAATGTACTTAGGAATCTCTAAGAAAGAAATTTGCTCTTTGAGAAATTGTTCAACAGATATTTCATTCGCTGCATTTAATACTGCAGGCATAGTTCCTGAGTACTTTCCGGCTGAGTATGCAAGTTTCATGCACGGGTACTTAAATGTATCAGGTTTCATAAATGTGAGTTGGCCAATATCAGTTAAATCTAATCTTTTCCAATTGGTCTTAAATCTTTCTGGCCAACTCATCGCATACAAAATTGGAAGTTTCATATCAGGCCAACCTAATTGAGCTAAAACAGAAGAATCATCTAATTCAATCATTGAATGTATTATGCTTTGAGGATGAATAACTATTTCAATATCTTCATAAGATGTTCCAAATAAATAATGTGCTTCGATGACTTCTAATCCTTTATTCATAAGAGTTGCAGAATCTACAGTTATTTTTCTTCCCATGTCCCAATTTGGATGAGAAGTTGCATCTTTTACCGTGACATTTTTTAAATCCTCAATTTTCCAATCTCTAAATGCACCACCTGACGCTGTTAAGTGTATAGCTTTTAGACCATTAGGGATTATACCCGTTGAAAAATTTCCATTTTTATCGTGAGGTAAACCTTGTAAACATTGAAAAATAGCTGAATGCTCTGAATCCGCGGGTAAAAGTCTGCTTTTATTCTTCTTAAGGGCAGGTATAACGACTGAACCTGCTGCAATTAAAGTCTCTTTATTGGCAAGTGCAATATTTTTACCTGCATTAATTGCAGTCATCGTTGGAATTAAACCAGCACATCCAACGATTCCTGTAACAACAATATCTGCGCTTTCCCATGATGCAACAGTATTGATTCCATTAGAACCACTAAGGACTATTGGTGAGTTGTTTAAACCTAGATTATTGATATTATTTTTTAAGTCTTCCAAGAGATATTCATCTTCAATCGCAACAACTTCTGGTTCATATTGTTTAACTTGCTCAGTTAATAAATCTATATTTCTTCCTGCAGAAAGAGCTACTACTTTAAATTTCAATGGGAGATCCTTCGCGATCTCAAGAGTTTGAGTTCCTATTGAACCTGTTGAACCTAGAATAGAAATGTATTTCAATTTTCTCTTAAATTATTATTCTATTTTCCCATTTAAAAGGTGTTTTAAAAAATAAAAATTGTAAATTGGGACTTTTCTTAAGATTTAAATTCTTATCCAAGTAGTTGAATCAATAGATTGATCTATCAATTCTATCCCTTTCTCTTTTAATGAATTTCTGATTTTGTCCGCTTCAGAGAAATTTTTTTCTTTTTTAGCTTTTAATCTTTCATTAATTAAAAGTTTAATTTCATCTTCATCAATCTTACTTTCTATGTTAATTGTTTCTTTTTTTAATCCAATTACTCCTGTTAGTTCTTCAAGTATTTTCAAATTTTCGATGATAAAAAATTTATCATTTAAATTAACTTCAATATTTTGAGTTCTTTGTAATTTATTTATAAAGTTTTTCAGAGGTTTTGCTAACTCATAAATAATTGCAATTGCTCCCGCTGTATTTAGGTCATTATTTAATGCTCTAATAAATTTATCCTTTTTATCTTTAATTTCCTGATATACATCTTTTTTAAAGTCTTTATCAATATATTCATGCTTTTCGAGTCTTAGAAAATTGTTTTGAATTATATCAAAGAATGAAAGTGCTAAATTAATATTCTTCCATGCTTCAGATGCACTTTTTATAGCTTCTTCGGTAAAGTCTAACGGCTTTCTATAATTAATAGTTAAAACAAAATATCTTAAGGCCATTGGACTTGTTCCTGATTCTAAGATATCCCTTATAGTTGTAAAATTCTTCAAGGACTTGCTCATCTTTTGCCCACTAACATTAACCATGCCATTATGAAGCCAATAATTTGCTAGCTTTTTGTTATTTGCAGATTCTGACTGTGCAATCTCGTTTTCATGATGAGGGAAAATTAAATCGGATCCTCCTAAGTGAATATCAATAGTTTCTCCTAATTCATCTTTAACCATAGCTGAGCATTCTATATGCCATCCAGGTCTTCCCTTGCCCCATGGAGATTCAAAATATGGCTCATCTTTTTTGGCTTTTTTCCATAAAGCAAAGTCTTGTGGATGCATTTTCTTATTATTTTCATCAATTGCGATCCTTCCTTGTTGGTTGATATTTTGTTCTTTTATGATTTGATTACTTAATTTGCCATAACTTTTATTTTTAAATACAGAAAAATAAACATCACCATCATTTTCATATGCGTAACCTTTTTCTTCAAGAACTTGAATGAATGAACAAATATTGCAAATATGATTTGTTGCTTTTGGCATACTATCTGGTCTCATAATTCCTAAAGCATCCATATCTTTATGAAATTCGTGGATATTTTTTTTAGAAACATCTTCCATTGAAGAACGTTCTTCTTTCGCCTTTTTTAGGATCTTGTCATCTATGTCAGTGAAATTTTGAACATATCTAACTTTGTATTCTCTATAAATTAAAAATCTTCGTAAAACATCCCATACTATGTAACTTCTTGCATGACCTAGATGACACAAATCATAAACTGTTACCCCACAACAATATATCTTTACTACATCATCAATAGGTTTAAAATCTTCAATTCGATTAGTTAAAGTATTATAAAATTTAATCATTTTAATAAGTATTTAAAATTATTTTGTTTCCATCCAATTTTCACCAATTCCAATATCAACAACAAGAGGTACATTTAGCTTTACGCAATCTTCCATAGTCTCTTTTACCAATCTTTTTGTAATATCTATGAATTCTGGATCAACTTCAAATAATAATTCATCATGTACTTGAAGCAACATATTTGCAGAAATATTCATTTCTATTATTTTTTTATTCAAATTGACCATAGCAATTTTAATAATATCTGCACTTGAACCCTGAATAGGTGCATTAGCAGCTGCTCTTAGTAATTGCGCTTCCATGCCTGCTTTTCTTGCAGATTGTAAATCAATTTCATAAGGATCCTTACCTAATAATCTTCCTAGTCCATTTGTATCAAATTTAAATTCTCTTTTCCTTCCAAAAATAGTTTCTACATAACCTTTCGATAGTGCAAGTCTTTCTTGAAGTTCAAGAAATTTAAAAATATTTGCATATTTTTTCTTATATTTAATTAAGAATTCTTTAGCTTCTACATTACTTACTCCAGTAGAACGGGAAAATTTCTTTATTCCCATTCCATAAATAACCCCAAAATTAATTGTTTTGCCAACACGTCTTTCCTCAGAACTTATAGTATCTTTTTCGAAAATTAATCTGGCTGTTAAAGCATGTATGTCTTCATTATTTTTAAAAGCATTTATAAGAATTTCCTCATTAGCTGAATGAGCAAGTATTCTTAATTCTATTTGAGAATAATCTGCAGATAATAGTTTCCAATTTTTTTTTGGTAAGAAAGCCTTCCTAATCCTTTTGCTAAATTCAGTTCTAATAGGAATATTTTGAAGATTTGGGTTACTACTGCTCAATCTTCCTGTGGCAGTTGCTGCTTGGTTGAAGCTTGTATGGACTCTGCCTGTTTTATCATTAACAAGATTGGGTAGAGCATCTATGTATGTACTAAGAAGTTTACTTAAAGTTCTATGATTAATTAGGTGAGAAATTATATCATGGTCTTCAACTAATCTTTCAAGAACAACTGCATCTGTGCTCCAACCTGTTTTTGTTTTCCTTGACTTCTTTTTATCAAGATTTAAATTCTCAAAAAGAACTGTTCCAAGTTGTTTTGGTGATGATAAATTAAACTCTTGGTTAGCATGTTCATAAACTTTTAGTTCAATATCTTTTAAGGTGTCGTTTAACTCTTTTGAAAGCGAATCTAAGTAAGGTATATCTATTTTTATTCCAATCATCTCCATTTGAGATAAAACTGGCTCCAGGGGCAATTCAATATCTCTAAATAATTTAATTAACTCTTTTTTTTCATTATTAAATTTCTCTAAAAAGATCTTAGATATTTTGTGAGTAAGGTAAACATCATAACCACAATAAATACTTGCTTCTTTAATATTTACGAATGAAAAATCTTTATTTTTGCCTAAAGTATCTTTAAAGGTTGGCGGTTTAAATCCAAATTCCCTAAAGCTAATTTCACTTAATCCATGTTTCTCCTGATTATTTAGAATATAATCTGCAAGGAGAGTATCAAAAGAAACTCCTTTTAGATCTAGGCCATGATTATAAAAAATTTGTCTGTCAAATTTGCAATTCTGAAGTGTTTTTTCTTTATCTGGATTTTCTATCCAGGAACTTAAATTTAACAAGACATCTTCTATTGCTAATTGGTTTATAGTTCCGTTTTTTGTTCTATGTCCAATAGGGATATAATATAAATCATTGATTTCATTGCCAAGACAAATCCCTATTCCAACTAGCTCTGCATCAATAGGATTAAGACTTGTAGTCTCGGTATCAATAGAAACTAGATTATTTGTGTTTTCCAATTTATCTATAAGTAACTTTAAATCTTTTAAATCTTGAATTATTTTTACATCAATTTGAGGAAGGAAATCTTTATTTTGATCAAATTCTTTTTTTGAAGAATCTTTACGAGTAATTTGGCTATTTTTATTAAAACCTCCTTTACTAAAAGCGGAACTAAAAACTTCAACCTGTCTAACTAAAGTAGATAATTCTAGTTCTTTTAAATTATCTGAAAGAGAATTTTCTCTTACGGCTTTAAGATCATACTTTTCTTCTAAAACTAGAGGCACATAAATATTGATTTTTGCCAAATCTCGTGACAGATAAGCATTATTTTTATCCTTTTTTAATTTCTCAATAACTGAGCCTTTAATAAAGCCTCCGTAGGATCTATCCTTAAAGGCAAGAATATCTTCTAAAGTTTTATAAATACCATCAAGGCTATCATTCTCCTTTAATAGGTTAATAGCGGTTTTAGGTCCAACCCCTTTTATCCCAGGGATATTGTCTGAACTATCACCTGTAAGAGCTTTTAAATCGACAACTTTTTCAGGTAAGACTCCTAATTTAGTTTGAACCCCTTTCTCGTCAATAAATGTTGGATTTCCACTCTTAGCATATGGCCCCCCACCCATATACAAAACATAAATATCTTTTTTATCATCTACTAATTGAAATAAGTCTCTATCTCCTGAAAGAATATTTACAATCCATCCTTTTGAAGACGCATCTCTTGCAATTGTACCTAAAATATCATCTGCTTCATATCCTGGAGATTTAAAAATAGGAAGATTAAGACTATCTTTTAAAATTAATTCTAATTTATCAATATCTTGAAAGAATTTATCAGGTGCTACATCTCTATTAGCTTTATAATTTGGATCAAGTTTATGACGAAAGGTAGGAGTTTCAGTATCAAAAGCGATACAAACACCTTCAGGACTAATATTTTTGCAATTATCAAGGAGACTTTTCAAGAATCCATATGTGACGCTTGTAGGAAATCCATCTTTGGTAGTTAGTCCACCATCTTTGCTTTTGCTAAAAGCATAAAAACTTCTAAAAGCTAATGAGTGTCCGTCCACTAATAAAAGTATTGGCTTTTGTTCATCCTCTTTTGTCATTATTTTAATCTCTCTTTGACCATGGAGGAATATCAATAAAAATTCTTTCGCCTTTTGCTAATCCATCAATAACTGATGTTTTACTTCCGCTACTAATTCCAAATTCTATTTCTTTAAATTTAGGAGAATTATTTCTATCAACTTTTAAAACCCCTTTTTTTCCTTTCTCTGTAACTATGGATACTGTAGGGACTAAAATCTTCTCAACATCGTCTTTCACTTTAAATTCTAAGTCGGCAGTCATTCCGACTTTTAAATCATTGTAAGGCTTCTTAAATTTTAAAGTTACTTCGAATGATGTAACATTATTATCTTTAATTGCTCTTGGAGCAATTTTTATAATTTTTGCTTCATACTTATTTGATGGGTAAGATTCAATCCTAATCAAAGCTTCTTGATTGATTTTTATACGACCTATATCACTTTCAGGAACCTTAGCAATAACCTCCATCCCATCTGATAATTCAAAGATATAGTTTTTTACTGATGAATTTGAACCTAAATTAGAAGATGGTGCAACGTATGAACCGATTTCTGCATATTTACTCGTAATAGTTCCTGAAAAAGGAGCTTTTATTTGGTAAAAACTTTTTTCATATAAAGCGTCATTAAGTTTGGCATTACTTTTGTTAAATCTATTTTTAAAATCCTCAAAATCTTCTTTACTTATAGCACCTTCTTCGAATAGGAATGCTCTTCTTAAATAATCTGACTTTTGTTTTTCATTAATGAGTTTTAATTCCTCAAGTTTAAAAATAAAATCTTTGTCATCTAAAGTTGCTAATAATGCATCTTTTTTGACGTAATCACCTTCCTCGACATTAATTGTATTAATAAAACCTTGCTTCCTTGGACTTATCTTGACAGATCTAACTGCTTTAATTTCTCCACTACTATTTATTTTTTCAGATAAAAATCCTTTCTCTACAGATACAATGTAGTTTGAAATGTCTTTTGGTTGAGACTTCTTTGTACTATTAAATATAAAAATCATAAGACTAGTAAATATAAATAATATTATTCCTGATTTATAATTAATATTTTTTTTAATAAGCTCAAACATTTTTTTTACTTTTTTAAGAACATCAAGGAAAAATAATTTGAAATGAAGATTAATCAAATAAGATTATTACTTCTTTATCTGGGATAAGATAATTTTTATTATATTACTTAGAATTACTCTTTGATTATTTTCTAAAAATTTTATATGTTAAAAGCTGGAATCGTAGGTTTACCTAATGTAGGAAAATCAACTTTATTTAATGCCCTTGTTGAGAACTCCAAGGCTCAAGCTGCAAACTTCCCTTTTTGCACGATAGAACCTAATAAAGGCATTGTATCTGTGCCTGATGAGAGGCTTCATGAACTTGGTAAATTTAGCTCAAGTTTAAATATTATTCCAACAAAAATTGAATTTGTTGATATTGCTGGTTTAGTAAAAGGGGCTAGTAAAGGAGAAGGTTTGGGTAATAAATTTTTATCAAATATTAGAGAGGTAGATGCAATAGTTCATGTGGTTAGATGTTTTGAAGATAATGAAGTTATTCATGTTTCGGGTAAAGTTGATCCTTTAGATGATATTGAAATAATTAATTTAGAATTAAGCTTAGCTGATTTATCTCAATTACAAAAAAGAAGAGAAAGATTAAAGAAACAAACAAAATCAAGTAAAGAAGCGCTTAATGAGGATTTATTATTGGAAAGAATTGAAAATCATCTTGAGAAAGGTAATTCAGTAAGATCCATAGAATTGTCTAGTGAAGAAAATGAAATTATTAAACAACTAGGATTTTTAACTGCAAAACCCATAATATATGCGACTAATTTAAGTGAAATTGATTTAGAAAAAGGTAATCTTTTTTCCAAGAATGTTAATCAATTTGCTTTAAATGAAAATACAGAATGTATCAAGATTTCTGCTCAGGTAGAATCGGAGTTAATAGATTTAGATCCACATGAAAAAATTGATTACCTAAAAGGGATTGGTGTAGAGGAGGGTGGTTTATCTTCTCTAATCAAAGCCACCTATAGACTTTTAGGATTAAAAACATATTTTACTACTGGGGAGAAAGAGACAAAAGCATGGACAATTAAGAATGGTATGACTGCTCCTCAAGCTGCTGGAGTAATTCATACAGATTTTGAGAAAGGATTTATTAGAGCTCAAACTATTTCTTATAATCAATTGCTAGATGCGGGATCGATCACAAATGCTAAAAATAAAGGACTTATTAGAAGTGAAGGTAAAGAATATATAGTAAAAGAAGGAGATGTAATGGAATTTTTATTTAATGTTTGATGTGAAAAATTATTTTTATAGTTTTATGATTTTTAAATGATTTTGCATATGAGTAATTATTTTTGCCCATATTGTAATCCAAAGTATCAGTTCTTTGAAAAAAATTCTGAAGGAAGAATAGTTTGCGGCCTTTGTGGAGAATACATAACACAAAAGAGATTTATTACTTTTAAACAAATTATTGCTTTGGTGGTTATTTTTTCATTTACATTTCCCTTTATATACATACTCTTCAACTCTTTAAAAAAAATAAATATTTATCAGAAAAGAAATTATCAAACTTATGAAATTAATTTTACAAAAAAAATTTAATTACTATCCTCTACATTTTGAATTATTTAGGCATGAATTCGAATTGTTTTTATAAATATTTTTTTTATTTTTTAACTCCTTGCAGTGATTTAAGCAACCACCATTGTAAGTATTGTGAGCTTTAATTTCTGAATCAGAATACATAAAAAAAAGAAAAGAAATAATAATCGATCTAAAAATTTTTACTTTCATTTTAAAACTTTTTTAATATTTTAATCTAATGCCTATTCGTGATTATATTAACTTTCTTAAATGATATATTTATACTGTTTATAAATTAAATTTAATGAAGAAAATTTCTGTTTATTAGTCTAGGATTGTTAAAAAATAGTCCATTTTTTTTCTAAAAGGTATCAAACTTTGTTTTAATTTCTAATAGGCTCTCAAATAATTAAAAAGTTGTTTTAATATAAAGATAATATTAAATTTTTGATAATGAAAATTTTGGGATTTCTCAAATATTTTTTTAGTTTTTTCTTTTCACTGATGTTTCTTACAATGCCAGTTTTTGCTGGTGCTAACGTTGCAGTAAAAGGTGAGGGTGATGAAGTACCAAGTTATGTTCGTTCTGATATAACTGGATATGATTTTCACGGTGAAGATTTACATCTTTCATCTATTGCAGGAGCCATAGCTAGAGATGCAGATTTTAGTGATGTAGATCTACATGGCACAACTTTAACTTTATCAGATCTTAAAGGGTCTAATCTTAATGGAATTAATTTAACTGATACACTTTCTGATAGGGTTAATTTTCAAAAGACCGATTTGAGAAATGCCATATTAGTCAATATGATTGCTTCTGGAAGTAGTTTCGCTGGAGCGCTAATTGATGGAGCTGACTTCACGTTTGCTATCCTTGACAGTGAAGATCAAAGAAACCTTTGCAAAATAGCAGATGGTGTTAATCCAACAACTGGTGTGTCTACTAGAGACAGCTTAGAGTGTAATTAAAATCCTTATAAAAATATTTTTTCGCCATTTATAAATTTATAAATATTTTTTTCTTCGTCCATATAAATATATTCCCCGTTAAGCTTAGATTTATTAAATCTTGCTAGTCTAGATCTATGAATATTAGATTTAATTGAAATATTTTCATCTTTTTCATATAAACCTATAGTTATATTAATACTAGGATCTTGTGAAATTTTTTCATTATTTCTTGAAAAGATTTTTTCAATTTTTGATTCTTTACTTATTAAATCATTTCTAAATTTGATAATTTTTTTATTCTTTTTAAATTTCGAAGATCTTATTTTTAAAAGTAATAAAATGACGCAAATTATGATGAGAGATATAAACATATCATTTCATTTTAATTTTAATATCAAAACCAATATTACTCTCATCAGTAAGGATTTCTTTCTTGTAAATACCATAAGAAAGTATTTCTGATAAATCTTTAAATGATTGATAAACAATAAAAGCAATTAACAAAGTTGCGAATATGTAATTATCTACTAAAGAATCTAAATTTTTATTCATTGATATTTCAAATTTAAATATCTTGGTTTATTATATTTTTCACTTTAGGATAAGGACCAAAGTTCTCAATACAATTTCTCCCTAATACTGTACCTAATTTTATTGTTTTTTCAATAGACCAATCAGATGACATCCCAAATAAAATTCCAGCTGCGAATGAATCACCACAACCATATGAATCTAAAATCGGATTGTCATTTATTATTGCATCGAAATGACCTCCAGGGTATGATATACAACCTTTTTCACCTTCGGTTTTAATTATAAATCTAGGCTTTTGTTTTAAGTCTGCAAAAGAAAAAGATTCGTCTGGATCAATTTTGCTTCCAATTAAACCGTCCAATAAAACTTCTGAGTCATTTATTATTTGAATACCTGCTCTAGGAGTTGTACATAATACTTTTGCTTCTCTAGATGTCTTGAATATATTCTCATCTCCTGCGGTTATAAAAACACCATCCATATTTCTTAAGATCTCCCAATCTAAATTATCACTGAATAAGGGTGATAATCTTTTGCCAATAATTGTTATTGATCTCTCACATTCTTTATCAATTAAACTAAAACCTTTTCTTGTTGGTTCATCTCTCCAGGATACATGCAATTTTAGGCCCATTTCTTTAAGTAATTTATAACTTTTTTGCCCATACAAGTCTTTCCCTAAAGATGTAAAAAAATGTACATCATTATTTGTTAATTCAAAAAGTGTTCTGGCAATTAATACTCCTCCGCCTGCTGGTAACTCTAAAGATTTCTTGGCATGAGAAATTATTCCTTTTTTAGGAAAATAATCAACTTTTAGGAAATTTACCCATTCAACATGACCAATTACGGCAAATTTTAATTTTCCTTTTTTTTGTTTATTATTTTTGTTTAAATAATTTTCATCTTTGAGCATTAGTTTAAAAAATACTATTATTAAGTTAAATATATAACCAGAATGAACTCATTAAATTTATCAAAAGATAATAAATACAGATTAAGTTATTTATATCTTCTCTTATCAATATTTGGTGCAATATTGCCAATGTTATCAAATTTTCAATTTGCTATGGATTATGGAGCATCTTTTGATATCGTTAATTTTATTCAACTAGCCAATGCTAATCCTGCCGCTGAATCAATTTCAAGGGATTTGCTAATAGGAGCAAGTGCCGTTTTTATTTGGATAGTAAACGAATCCCAGAAATTAGAAATTAAGAATATGTGGATTGTTTACATTGGCACTTTTTTAATTGCATTTGCTTTCTCTGCTCCTTTCTTTTTATTTTTGAGGGAAAGAAGATTAATTGAAATAAATAATTTAAATTAATATTTTTTTGAAAACATTGAAGTTGTTATTACTAAGCATAATATCGAAATTGAAATCCAAATAATAGAGGCATTTCCATAAGTATCTAGAATTCTTCCTGATATCAAAGGGCCTAAAAAATAACCTAATGCAAAACATTGAGAGAGTAATGCAAGTGCAAATCCTTTTTTATTAATCGGGGCGATGCTATACATAATTTCCGTAGAAGTTGGCAAGAATGATGATATACCAATACTGCAAAAGATGATTCCAATTAACATCATAATAATTCCAAGATCTTTAAAATAGCTTGAGCTGTAGAGCAAAAAAGTACTAATACCAAAATTTGCCAAACTTACTTTCAAGCCAAATAATTTGCTTTTTTTAGATAACCAATTACCAATAGGCCATTGAAAAATAAATAAAAATATTAATTGTACTGAGATTATAAAACTTGTAGTGCTTTTGCTAATGGATTCTCTCCATATACCCCCTTTTACAAAATCTAATGGTAAGGTGACTTGGATTAAAGCTAGGCAAGTTGTCATTAATAAAATCGAAAAGATTATTATTTTTGTATCCTTATGCCACTTTTTATGAGATTTATTGTTCTCATTTAAATTGCTAATTTCATAATTATCTAGAGCTATTGTTATTATCTTCTTATTATTGGAAATAAGAAAGATTATTACGAACATACATAAAATGTCATTCAAATATATGAACTTAAAATAAATAAAAGAATTTAATATACTTCCAATTAATACCCCCATAAATATTCCTAATGCTTCCGAGCTTCTTACTAGAGCATAAGCTTTAGAAGTCTTAAGAGGTTTACATAGATATGGAACGGCAAGTTCAGCCGTAGGCCAATATACTCCTGCAGCTGCTCCGATAAATGATTGTCCTAATATGTATAAAAAAGTATCTTTTGAGAAAATTAATAATAAACTTGCAATTATGCTCAATATTGAGGAAACCTTAAGTGGTAAATTGATATTCTTATTTTTATTGAGATAATCCCCTGTAATAAACCTTGTTACAGTTCCAACAATTGCTGATAATGTAAAACCAAATCCTATCTCTGTTGCAGTTAATCCAATATTATTAAAGATAAGTGATGTTAAATAAATTACTCCTCCTGCGCCAAATGAAGCAAAAAATCTTATTTTAGTAATTAACTTTAATTGGATAGGAAACTGTATCCACCATGTGCTAATCGCTTTAAAACTATTTAAATTAATCACAATTGAAAACCATTTTTATAATTTGTTTTGGCTTCATTAACATCTTTTTAGGAGATTTTAATTCTAAAGCTGCTGAAAGGATAAATATTGAATTTGAAGAAATGTCTATTCCTATAGCAATAGACCAATTATCAAATTTAAGTACTTTTAGAGAAGATTCTACTGAATTAATTGAATGGTTTAAAACTAAGCAAATAAAAAATTTTCTACAGCTTTCTAGGTTTCTAGAATTTCCTATATTTAAACAAGAAGGATTTTCTAAGCAAATATTAAGAAGTTGGATGGGAAGAAAATTAATATCCCAGTTAAGTCAAACAATTATTATTCCAAAAGACAAGGATGGTGTACAGATTTTTAATACTATTGAAAATTTATTTGATAAGAAACAAGAAATATCAATACTAGATATTTTAAGGGAAATTCCTAATAAAGAAATCAAACTTAATTTAAATAATTTAATTTTAATAATTTCCTCATGGAAAAAAGAGTTAGAACAACAACAAGCTTTAGTTGAAAAGCTTAATTTGGTAAAAATATCCGATTTGAAAGATTCTCATTATTTAAAAAAAAAAGAAATTGATGCTTTCAGGATATATACAAGGGAAATAGATGTTTCTCATAGAGACAAGCCTATTAATATAGAGATTTTTGAACCAAATATTATTGATTTAAAAAAAGATTTGATAATTTTTATGCCTGGATTAGGAGGAGATAATGGAAATTTTAAATGGATTGGCAAAGCATTGGCTAATAGAGGTTGGCCTGTAATTTTTATTGATCATCCTGGTAGCAATTCAGAAGCTTTTAATTCAGTAATTAATGAAAATGATACTCTCCCTGGAGGGGCAGATATTTTCCTTTATAGGATTAAAGATTTAGATGAGGTATTGATTTCTTTTGAAAATAATTCTTTAGGATTTCAAAATAAATCTTATATCCTAATGGGCCATTCTCTTGGTTCACTAATTTCTTTTTTATATGAAGGTAATCCTCCCATAAATGGTCTTGATAAAAGGTGTGATAATGCATTGAATGATTTAGGGTTAACAAACTTGTCTAAATTATTACAATGTCAATTATCTGAAATACCCATTCCAGAATTTAATAAATCATCAAAGTTAAGAGCAATAGTTGGTTTTAGTGCTTTTGGTGGGCTGATTTGGCCTAGCTCTAATAGTTCAGGAATTGATGTCCCAATTTTATTAATTGGAGGAACTTATGATTTAATAACACCATTAATTAGTGAGCAATTTAAGGTATTTTTAGCGAATGAAAATAATAGCTTAAGTCGATTTTTAATCATTGAAGGAGCAAGTCATTTTTCACCAATAAGGTTTGATAAGAATCAATTAAAAGGTGATGTTTTTAAAATAAATAAAAATTTTATAGGAGTTTATCCAAATGATGTACAAAATCTTTCAATTGAAATAATAATAAAATTTCTAGATACTTTAGATAGAAAAAGAGGTTTATTAATTGAGAAAAGAAATACTAATAATTTAAATTTTCATGTACTTAGTAAAAAAGAATTAATTGAAATGCAAAAAAATTAATATTCGATTCTTGGATCAAAAAAAGCTATAAGTATATCAATTACTAAATTTATTGAAACTACTATCAATGAAGTAATAATAACTATTCCTTGAACAACAGTATAATCTCTTTGGAGAATTGCTTCATGCAACCTTAGGGCAATTCCTGGCCATGAAAAAGTAACTTCAATTAGTAAGGCACCTCCAGCCAAGGATGCTATTGCAAAACCAGTGATTGTTAATATTGGTAGTAAAGCATTTGGTAATGCATAATTAATAAAAATATTTCTATCTTTAATTCCTCTAGTAATTGCAGCTTCTATGAAATCGCTTTTATAAGCTTTTTCAAGATTTAATCTAAATGATCTACTAAAAACACCACTTAAAAGAAATCCTAAAGTCAAAGATGGTAGGGCTAAATGATAAATAGCACTCTTTAATGCGAATAAATCTTGGGCAATGAGACTATCTAAAATTAAGAATCCAGTAACTTTTGGGAAATCATAGAAAATTGAAAATTGTCCCCCTATTGGAAAAATTCTTAGTAAAATGGAAAATGTTAATTGCATCATCATTGCCCCCCAAAATGGTGGTATGGCATAAGAACTAATTCCTAAGATCCTTGAAAAATAGTCATATTTATTATTTTTATTTTTTAATCCTAAATATCCTAGAGGGAAGCCAATACAAATAGCAATAAATATTGAAATTATGCCCAGTTCAATAGTAGAAGGCAAAGATTCTTTTATTATATTAATAACAGGCTCTTGAGTACTAAGCGAATCTCCAAAATCTAAATGAATTAAGTCCCTTACATAGTTAATATATTGTTGAAATAATGAATCATTTAATCCTAATTTACTTCTTAAGATTTCTCTGGCATTCTTATCTGCCCCGGAACCTAATATGGCATCGACAGGATCTCCTGGTGCAATTCTCAAAAGGATAAAAACTAATGAAGAAATTAACCATAAATTTAATGGGATTAGAGAGATCTTAATAAAAAGATAATTTATTATTTTATATAAGTTTTTAATCATTAATAATTTCTAAATTACCCATTAGAATTCTGCCTGCAGAATTAAAAATTGGTTTGGAGATATTTTTCTGGGACCATGCCTTTTGAGAAGATATCCAAATTGGTATATATGGAACTGATTCAGAAGCTATTTTCTCAATTTGATATAGTTTATTCAACCTATCTATGCCACTAAGTTTTTCGCTTTCTAAAAATAGATCCTCTATTTTCTCTGAAGCCCAAAAACTTCCACTGTATACAGATTCTCCTTCAATGCACACTGTACTCTTAAATTTATTACAACTTAACAAAGGTAAAAGATAAGCAGCTGGATCAGAATATGATCCAGTCCAATCAAGAATCACAGCAGTATAAATACCCTCTTTTAAATTCCTGTAAACAGTAGTTGATTCTATTCCATTTATTTCAATAGATAGGCACTCTCCCATTATTCTTTTGACATCCTGTTGCCAAAAAAGAGCAATTAATTTATCAGTCGTTACGTTTGATCTATAAGTTAAAGGCAACTCTAGAACTTTATCTTTGCAGTATCCGTACTTTCTAAGAATTTTTTTTGCTTCTTTAGGTTCATATTTTGGCCATTTATTAAGATTATTTTCTTTATAAAATTTCGGAATAATTGATTTTGAGGGATATCTAAGACCGTAACTTACTTTCTGGCTTATCAATTCTCTATTTAAGCTTTTTGCGATAGCTAATCTTATTTCCTGATTATTTAGTGGTTCTTTATTAGTCCTTAAACTTATAAAACTTATTTCTGTGGATTGACTAATCCCTTCATTGATTTTATTGTTTTGGCTAATTTCCTTTAGCTTGGATCTCAGAGTATCTTCAATTGAATTTGATAATAGAACATCAATTTGTCTACTAATAAGAGCCCCATATAATGTTGATGAATTTGAATATCCAACAAAATTAATACCTTTATTTCTTGGTTTCTCTCCCCAATAATTTATGTTTGGCGATAATATTTGAATATTATTAGAAAATCTCTTTAATTTATATTTTCCAGTACCTATGAATTTATCATTCATATATTTATCAAAATGATTTTTATAATAATCTGGAGATAAAGCAGTTAAATTAATTGAGGTTAGTAAATTTGCAATAGAACTTGAAGGTTGATTTAAATTAATAATGAGTATGTCAGGTTTGGGATCTTCAATAGATTTTATTTTGTTTTCAAAAATGTAATTATTTGTCCCGATTTTTAAAAATCTTTCCAAGGTGAATTTCATTGCAGAAGAGTTAAAAAGAGTCCCATCATGAAATAAGATATTTTCCCTTAATTTAATTTGTAATCTTAATTTATCTTTAGATAATACTGGAATACTTGAAGCTAATTTGGGAATCAATTTACCTTTTTCATCTACTTCATAAAGGGTATCTCCTAGGGCATTAATTAATTGCAAAGATTTTAACGTAGTTGCTCTTGCAGGATCTAAAGATTCTATTTTTCCAGAACTTCCAATTGTAATTCCTGAAAAATTTATAGACTTTTTACATGAATTTTGAAAAAGAATAAAAAAAAGGGAAATTATTGATATAACAATTTTTTTAAAATTTAACATTTATTTGATATAACCTTAATTCTTAATTTCGCATGTAATGGAAATCATTACATTTTTTATGGATAATGTGAATGTCTCATATTCTTCAAAGTTTAAAGGCCATTCTCTAACCCAACAAATATTTTTTGTTTTATTAATTCCTATAACTTGAAAAATTTTTTCTGAATTTCTTATTTTTATACAATTCCCAAGATCAATTATATTTGAAATAGTTTTGTTTATTCCATAATCCATATCTTTTCTATTGGCGATTTTCATAAACCCATATCAAATCTTTATATCCCGATTTAACAAGGTATTTAGACTTTTGCAAATTAATCTAAATACAATTTAATTGACTAGCAATAAATTTTACTTCACTTAATGAATTTAATTCCTCTTTAGAAATCTCTATGCTTCCTTTTTCTACCTCGTGAGTAATTACAACAATTTCAGCTTCATTCTCATGAGCATCTAATTGGACAATTGACTCTATTGAAACTCTATTATTTCCAAAAATATTGCCAATTTGACCAATTACACCTGGAGAATCTTTACAAATAATTCTTAAATAATTCTTTTTCCTAATTTGATTTGATTTTATGACATGACATTCTCTCCAGAAATTGAAGCTCAATAATGGATCAATAAAAAAAGATTTATCTACTCCTTTATTAGTTGATATTGCCTTTAAATTTAAAATATCAGAAACAATAGATGAAGCTGTTGGTCCGCTACCTGCTCCAGGTCCATAAAGCATAATTTCTCCGACATGATCACCCTCAACTAATATTGCGTTATTAACTCCTTCAATAGATGATAAAGGATGATTTTTTGGAATAAGCGTTGGTCCGACCCACACATTTAAAGGAAGAGATTTCTCAGAATTGTTAATATTATTTCTCTCAGAAACTGCTAAAAGTTTGATTTCAAAACCTAATTTATTCGCATATTCAATATCTTTTAGATCAATTTTATTTATTCCTTCAGTGTAAATATTATTACGATTTATTTTCCCCCCAAAGGCAATTTCGGTAAGGATTGAAATTTTATCAGCAGCATCATGTCCTTCTACATCAGCAGTAGGATCTAATTCTGCATAACCTAGTTCTTGGGCTTCCTTCAAGCTTTCTTTATAATCAGCTCGTTCTTTCGACATTTTTGAAAGAATAAAGTTTGTAGTGCCATTAATTATTCCAATCATTTTCATTATCTGATTACTTTTTAGAGATCTTTTTAAAGGTTCAATTATTGGGATGCCTCCGCAAACAGCTGCCTCAAAAAGTATATAAACTTTATTCTTTGCAGCAGCTTTGTGGATTTCTTCTCCAAATCTTGCCATTACTGCTTTATTAGCCGTAACCACTGACTTTCCTGCGTATAAGGATCTTAGAATTATATCTTTTGCTATATCGATTCCACCCATAACTTCTACAATAACATCAATAGATGGGTCTTCAATTAAAATATTTGCATCATCAATTAGTAAATTTTTGTCGAAATTAGTTTCTCTATTCTTAGATAAATTTTTAACTACAATATTTACAATTTCAATATCCTTTAAAATAGGGTGATTATCTTTTTGGCTATTTAGTATCTTATACACTCCTTTCCCAACAGTTCCAAATCCAATAATGCCTATTCTGCATTTATTCATCATTTCAATGTTATTAATAATATCAATTTTATATTATTGACTACTTAAAATTTCATTGGCTTGAGATTTCATCTTTATTAATATATTCAAAAAACCATTAGATCTTGAGGGTGTTAAACTTTTCTTGAGTCCAGTTGCGTCTATAAAGTCATTATTGAGAGTTAAAATCTCTTCTGGAGAAAGTCCGTTTAACCCATTTATTAAAAAAGATAATAAGCCCTTAGTAATTAATGCATCAGAGTAACCTTCCCAGTAAATCTTCCCTTGACGTAATAATCCTTTGACATAAACTTCTGATACACACCCTTTGACTTTATATTTTGGGATCAAGATCTCTTCACTTGGTGATGGTAATTTTTTCCCTAACCATAAAATAAACTCATATTTTCTTTTTGGGTCATTTGTAGATTTAAGCTTTTCTACAAATTCAACTAGCTTTTCATACTTATTTTTATTTTCCATTAATTCAAGATAAATCATGTAAACATCAATTTATTATCTATATTAGAATTCTTTTTTCAGTTATGAAGCCGTTCAAAGGAATATCCCAATCTCCTTTTGTTAAAAAGGTTTCACTAACGCACTTTTCAGGTAAGACTCCAATACAAGGAATTGATCTCCAATTGATATCAGATCTAAGTTTATCAAAATATCCACCTCCGTATCCAAGTCTTGTTAGTCTTTTATCAATTGAAAGACAAGGAACAAATATATATGATATTTGCTGATGATTTAATAGAGTATTATTATCAGGCGTTGGAATTCCATTTAAATCTTTCACGAGAGGTGAATTATCCCATATATAGTATTCTATCTTTTTATTTTTTTTTGAATTTGGCAAGGCTAATTGATACCTCTTTTTTAAATCTCGTAAATCTACTTCAAATTTAAGAGGCCAAAATATTGCTAAATATTTGTTTAAAGTGATTTCTTTATTAATGGAATCCAAAAAAAAATCAACATTTCTTTTTATTCCATTATTTTCAATAATTGAGATTTCTTCTCTAATTTTCTTGAACTTAATTCTTTCTTTATTTTTTAATATATTAATCTCCATAATTTTTTTAATTGCTTATTTCATTAAATTTTGTCAATGCTATTGCTAATGCATCAGCAGAATCATCTGGTTTTGGAGCACGGCTAAGGTTTAAATTTAACATTACGGAATCAAGTATGTCTTTCTTTGTTGCTTTCCCTGATCCTGCAATATTAAGTTTTATTTGTGCAGGAGCATACTCACTTATTGGTATGTTGAATAATCCAAGTGTCATCATGATAACTCCTCTTGCTTGAACAACACTTATGGTAGTGCTTGATCTATAAAAAAAGAACTTTTCTACTGCTGCAAAATCAGGTTTCCAACTATTAATTAATTGTTTTAGATCAGCGTGAATTTCACAAAGTCTTTTTTCTTCATTATTATTTTTTTTCGTTTCTATAATTCCACAATCAAGTAGGATTTTTTCTTCTTTTTTGAAATTAATTATTCCATACCCTACCCTTGCTAAACCAGGATCAATTCCAATTATTATCAATATTAATCCTCTTTTAATGCTAACTGGAATTTTGATGAATTTTCTTTCTCATCAATATCAAAAACTTTACAAAAAGCTTTGATAACTTTTTCACCAGAATCTACTTGTTCTAAAGGGTCTTTCCTTAATCTATGCCTTAAAGAACAAGTTATTACTCTTGCAATATCATCTTCTGAGACTTCATCTCTACCCTCAAAAGCAGCTACAGCTTTTGCAGATCTATTTGTAACAATATCACCCCTTAGACCATCTACATCTAATTCCCCACAAATTGATGAAATATTGAGTCTTAAATCCTCATCAATATTTACCTGGGAAAGTCTTTGTTGGGCAGCTATTACCTTTTGTTGAAGTTCAGATTGCTTTCCTTCCATAGTATTTGAAAATTCTTCAGGATCATTATCAAATGAAGTTCTTTGATCAACCACTTTAACTCTTAAATCAGCATCTCTTACTGTCTTTACTTCAACACTCATTCCAAATCTATCAAGTAACTGAGGCCTTAATTCTCCTTCTTCTGGATTGCCAGAGCCTATTAGAACAAATCTAGCTGGATGCCTGACTGAAACACCTTCTCTCTCTACTGTGTTCCAACCAGATGCTGCAGAATCTAATAAAACATCTACTAAGTGATCATCTAATAGATTTACCTCGTCAACGTATAGTAATCCTCTATTAGCTTTTGCAAGTAATCCAGGTTCAAAAGCTTTTACTCCTTCACTTAATGCTTTCTCAATATCAATAGTCCCGCATAATCTATCTTCAGTCGCACCTAAAGGTAAGTCAACCATGGGAACTTGTTTTTGATCTAACTCTAAATTATTTCCTTCTTCAATCTTTTCAAGAACTTCTTGACTTTGTAAATCAGGATCCTCTGGAGAACTATTGTAAGGATCACCTTTTACTACCTCTATTGCAGGTAATAAATCAGCAAGTGCTCGAATGGTTGTAGATTTTCCAGTTCCTCTATCTCCCATTATCATTACTCCACCAATTCTTGGATCAATAACATTTAATAGTAATGCTAACTTCATTTCCTCTTGGCCAATTACAGCTGTAAAAGGGAAAACCCTTCTTTTTTTTGTTAAACTCACTTTTTTAATTTTACTTTTTCATACATTTAGTAGATGCTACTTTAGATAATGATATTAGTAAATATCTTTTTAATGAAAATAATGAGATTTTCTATAAAGTTTCGTATTTAAATTATAAAACTAAAAATTTTTAGCAATTCATAATAAATAAAAAGAAGATAAATAATTTATTCATCTAATTTAGAAATAAGAATTTTTTTATTTACAATAGTTCTAATTTTTTAGATTTTTTAAGGCCCAATTAATTTGGTGAACTACACCTCTTAATGTATCTAATTGATGTTTAGAAGTTTCAGCTTTCAGGATGTATTTTTTAAATTTACTTATCATTGAATTTGAAGTATGGGGGAGAATATATCCAATTTTAAGAAGAAGTTTTTCTATATCTGAAAAGGTCTCTTCCATTTGGCTTGAAGAAGCAAGATTATATGTGATTTTCCCTTTTGTATTTAATTTTTCAAGTTTATTTATTTCATATAAAACTATCGAAACTGCATGAGATAAATTTAAGGATGGGTTGTTAATATTTGTATTAATAGTAAAAACTCTTTGCGCCATTAATAATTCATTATTTGTTAAACCTCTATCTTCTCTGCCAAAAATTACACCTAGTTTACCAATTTCCCTAAAATTCTTTAGCCATGTAGAAATATTTTCTAGAGGAAATGGTTCTGATTCTTCTGAATAATTAACTCTTCCAGAGGTAGCTAAAACCAAATTACAATCACTTATTGATTCGCACAATGTATTATAAATCTTACAATATTCTATAAATTTAAATCCTTTTAAGGCCATTTTTCTTGCATCCAATTCCCGAATATCGCATTTTGGCGAAACAATTCTAAGTTGATTAACATTAAAATTTGAACATAATCTCGCAATACTTCCTATATTAATAGGACCGCTTGGTTCAACCAATATAATTATCAGATTAAAGGTTTTCTCTTCTAAATTCAAAATCTCTATAAATTAAAATCTTATTAATTAAGTTATATAAGAATTTTATATTTTATTATCATAAATGCCTGCAATGTTTCTTATTAAACTTTTAAATTTATATTTAGAAAATTTACTTTATCAAATTTAAATTATTTCTGATTCAAAACTGTGGTAATTTAAGTATCAAATTAAGATATATATAAAATATTGATATATTTTTAATAACTAATAAGTCCTTTAATGCATATAGTGAAGAATTTGGTACAAAAATTTTTATTTATGGCATAATTTAAAATATAAGTCAAAATTTATGATTGAACCTCTTCTTTGTGGAATAGTATTAGGTTTAGTACCAATAACTCTTTTGGGATTATTTGTAAGTGCCTGGAATCAATACAGAAGAGGTTCTGGAATGCTAGATTTTGATTAAGAAAGTTAGCTTTGTTTGCCCATATAAACGAATATCATGAACTTTCCATAATGGATTTTCATCGATTATTTTTGATTTCCCTGATTCATATATAACTAAGGTGTCTTTTTTGATGAAATTTGAATTAAATAATTTTTTCAGCAGTATTTCATAATAATTCTCTTCATAGGGAGGATCAACGTAAATAAAGTCAAAGTAACATTCTTCAAAATTCGTATTTTCTTTGATAAAAGATAAATTATTTTGTGAATTAATCCATGAAAAGACATCTTTACAAATGACCTTAATATCATTTGTTCTTTTTTGAGAGTCTTTTAATGAAAATAAATTCTTTAAACAAAGCTCAGCGTTCTTTTTATTTCTTTCAACAGCAGTTATTTTCTTTGCCCCATGGTTATATGCTTCGCATGCGATTGATCCAGATCCACTAAATAAATCAAGCCAGCTTGAATCTTCCACATTTCTGCCTAAAATGTTAAATATTGCTTGTCTAACCATTAAAGTAGTAGGCCTTATTTGGTCAGTTTTAGGACTTATAATTTTTCTTCCACCTATTAGCTTTAAGCTTGTTTTCATTAACTTAAATTTATTTAATACTTTGAAGCCAATTAAATAAGAGAGATTCTCCTTTTTTGCCTGATTTTTCAGGATGAAATTGGCATGCGACTAAATTTTCATATTCAATAATTGCCGTTAAGGAAGTTGATCCATATGCGACTTCAGCAGTAACGATGCCTTTGTCAGCTGGAACAGCATAATATGAATGATCAAAATAAACCCAATTACTTGATCTCTTTGGATTTATAAATTTGCTATCTTTTTTTTGGATAAGATCGCACCAACCTATATGAGGAATTCTTTGATTCTTTATCGAAGGGATTTTTTTAATCTTTCCTTTGATCAATCCAATACCTCTACAACTACCCTCTTCACTACCCTCAAAAATTATTTGAAGTCCTAGGCATATGCCTAAAAAATGATTGCCTTGAATAATCCAATCTCTGATTTCTTCAATTAGACCTGTTTTGTTTAGATTTTCTATTGCTGGATCAAAAGCTCCTTGACCTGGAATTATCAAAGCTTTGCATTTATTAACCTGCGATTTTTCTTTTACAAGTAATACTTCTTCATTTAAATTTTCTATTGCTTTTTTTACTGAATGAATATTCCCCATCCCATAATCAATAAGCCCAATTTTTTTCACAATTTCTCATAAATGTTTTGATAGAGTGCTTGCTAACGTCCCTTTAGGAACAGCTCCTACAACAACATCAACTTTTTGTCCCCCCTTGAAAATCATTAAAGTAGGAATGCTTCTAATGCCATATTGACTAGCGACATTAGGATTCTCATCTGTATTTAGTTTGAAAACTTTAATCTTCCCTTCAAAATCTTTCGAGATTTCTTCGACGATTGGAGCTACCATTCTACATGGTCCGCACCAAGGAGCCCAGAAATCAACTAAAACAGGTAAATCGCTTTGTAAGACTTCTTTATCGAATGAAGAGTCAGTTACTGGAGGAGCTGAAGACATAATTTATATATTCCTTTAGAGAATTTAGCAGTCAATTTTTCTTAGTGATGATTTCATTACAGATATAGAAAACATAAGTAACAAATTGTATTAAAAAAAAGCCCGAAGAATCGGGCGATTCGTGTGTGAGGAGTATGGGGTTTCCCCCATTTTTTAATAATACATGTTTAATTGTATTTTGTTCTCTTTCACTAACACTTTCTTTTATTTTCCCATTCCAATTTGCTGAGCCTTTTGATAAACTTTGCCTTCGGTAAGAAGTGCTGGTGCAATAACTATTTCTACCTTTTGCATCTCTTTTATGTCTTTTGCTCCTAAAGTACTCATCGAAGTTCTTATCGCACCTAACAGGTTATGTGTACCATCATCTAGAAGAGCTGGGCCTTTTATTATTCTCTCTAATGAACCTGTTGAGTCAACTTTGATTCTTGTTCCTCTTGGCAAAACTTGACTTGGAGTGGCCATGCCCCAATGGTACCCTCTCCCTGGAGCAGTTGATGCTCTTGCAATAGGAGAACCGATCATTACAGCATCAGCTCCGCATGCAATACATTTACAAATATCTCCTCCTGTAACTATACCTCCGTCACCAATTATTGGGATGTATTGGCCACTTTCTTTAAAGAAATCATCTCTTGCAGAGCTGCAGTCTGATATTGCAGTTGCTTGTGGAATGCCTATACCTAAGACTCCTCTAGATGTACAAGCTGCTCCTGGCCCTATTCCTACCATTAGACCAGAAACTCCAGCTTCCATAAGTAATTTCGCAACATCATAAGTAACGCAATTTCCGGCTATTACAGGTATCTTTAGAGACTCACATAACTCTTTAATATCTAAAGACTCTTGTCCATTAGTTCCAAGATGTTTTGTTGAGACAACAGTTCCTTGTAGAAAAAACAAATCAAGATTTGATTTGATAAGAGCTTCTTTATATTTAATGGCTGCTTGAGGAGTCCCGCTTAGTGCAGCAATTCCTCCTTTATCCTTTATCTCTTTAACCCTTTTAAAGATAAGCTCTTCTTTTACAGATTCACTGTATAGTTTCTGCATTAACGGGACAAATTCAGATTTTCCTACAGTGGATATTTCATCTAGTACTTTTTCTGGATCGTTATATCTTGTTTGTATTCCTTCCATATTTAGAACACCTAGAGAACCTAATCTCGAGAGTTCAATTGCTGTTTGGACATCAACAACACTATCCATAGCGCTTGCAATGATTGGGACCTCTCTCTTAATACCACCCAATATCCATGAAGTATTGGTAAGTTCATAATCAAGTGTTCTTTCACCTGGAACTAGAGCTATCTCATCAATGCCATAAGCTCTTCTGACTGTTCTGTTTAAACCAATTTTAATATTCACTTAATTAATGTCTTTATTTTGATTAAACTAACAACTAATGGTGTAATAAGCCAATATTTATTCAAGAATAAAAAGAATTATTTATTATTTGTATTTCTATTGTGAGTATTTGAAAATTTTTTAAAAGAAATTTTTTATTCATTCTTGCCTAAAGCCACTATTATTAAATAAAGGATCTTTATATGGCTGATAATCAAGACCAAGGTGAGAATACTTTAGGTAAAGATAGTAATCGGATCATCCAGACTGATTTGAGAAATGAGATGTCAAGATCATATCTGGAATATGCAATGAGCGTTATCGTTGGTCGAGCTTTACCTGACGCCAGAGATGGTCTCAAACCCGTTCATAGAAGAATCCTTTACGCTATGTATGAATTAGGATTAACAAGTGGAAGGCCTTATAGAAAATGTGCAAGAGTTGTTGGAGAAGTATTAGGTAAATATCATCCTCATGGGGATACAGCTGTTTATGATGCTTTGGTAAGGATGGCTCAAGACTTTTCAATGAGAATGCCGCTTATTGATGGGCATGGTAATTTTGGTTCAGTCGATAATGATCCCCCGGCTGCAATGAGGTATACAGAATCACGCCTCAAAGCTCTTACTGATGAAAGTTTGCTTGAAGATATAGAATCTGAGACTGTTGATTTCTCAGATAATTTTGATGGCTCTCAACAAGAACCTACAGTTTTGCCAGCAAGAATCCCTCAACTTTTACTTAATGGATCCTCTGGTATCGCTGTTGGAATGGCAACGAACATACCGCCTCATAACTTAGGAGAATTAATTGAAGGTTTAGAAGAATTAATTAATAATCCATCAATTGAAGAAAAAGAAATTTTTGAATATATCAAAGGTCCTGATTTTCCAACAGGAGGACAAATTTTAGGTAGAGAAGGTATTAAAGAAACTTATCTCGCAGGGAAAGGTTCAATAACTATGAGAGGAGTTGCAGAAATTCAACAAATTAAAATCTCTGGAAGGCCAGATAAAGATGCAGTCATTATTACAGAATTACCTTTTCAAACTAATAAAGCTGCATTAATAGAAAGAATAGCTGATTTAGTAAATGAAAAGAAATTAGAAGGAATCTCAGATATAAGAGATGAAAGTGATAGAGATGGGATGAGAATTGTTATTGAATTAAAAAGAGATTCTTATCCTCAGGTTGTTTTAAATAATTTATTTAAGTTAACTCCTTTACAAAATAATTTCAGTGCAAATATCCTTGCACTTGTAAATGGTGAACCTACAACTCTATCCCTGAAGAGAATGTTAGAGGTATTTCTTGATTTTAGAGTAGAGACAATTAGAAGACGAACCAGCTTTTTATTGAGAAAAGCAGAAGAAAGGGATCATATAATTCTTGGTTTATTATTGGCTTTAAATAGCTTAGATGAAATTATAAAATTGATAAGAGGTGCTAAAGACACATCTACAGCGAAAGATCAACTTCAAAAGGATCATGAATTATCAGCTATTCAATCTGATGCTATATTGCAGATGCAGTTAAGAAGATTAACAGCTCTTGAGGCAGACAAAATAAAAGATGAACATAATGAACTTACAAAAAAAATACTAGAATATAAAAATATATTGGATGATAAAAATAAGATTTTAGAAATTATCCTATCTGAGTTAGATACCATAAAAAAAAGATTTGCTTCTCCAAGAAAAACTGAAATACTTAATTTAGGCGCGGGATTGGATGATATCGACTTAATTGCGAATGAAAGATCTGTTGTTTTATTAACTGAAACAGGTTATTTAAAACGAATGCCTGTTAGTGAGTTTGAATCTACAAGCAGGGGGTCAAGAGGTAAAGCAGGAACAAAAACAAAAGGTGATGATGAAGTTAGATTATTTATAAGTTGTAATGATCATGACACTCTTCTACTCTTTAGTGATAGAGGGGTTGCATATGCTTTACCCGCTTACAGGGTCCCATTAAGTAGTAGAACCGCAAAGGGCACTCCTTCTGTTCAATTATTGCCAATACCCAGAGAAGAGCAAATTACTTCATTATTATCAGTTGATTCTTTTGAAAATGATTACTATTTATTAATGCTTACTAAAGGAGGTTTTATCAAAAGGACACCACTTTCAGCATTTTCAAAAATCCGATCAAATGGTCTGATTGCAATTAGTTTAGAAAATGGAGATGCTCTTACATGGGTGAGGTCCTCAAGTGAGGGTGATAGTGTTTTGATTGGTTCAAGTAAAGGTATGACAATACATTTCAGATTGGATCAAAATGAATTAAGACCTCTTGGTAGAACAGCCAGAGGTGTTAAGTCAATGAACTTGAGAGAAGGAGATCAGCTTGTTTCAATGGATGTTTTAACTTCCGAACTTGTTGAACAATTATCTAATATTGATGATGATAATCTTGAAGATGAAGGTAATTTTTCTGAAGGACCATGGGTTTTAGTTGCAAGTTCGTTTGGATTAGGTAAAAGAGTTCCCGTTAGCCAATTTAGATTACAAAAAAGGGCTGGTATGGGATTGAAAGCAATAAAGTTTAGACTTGAGGATGATGTTCTGGTCGGATTGAAGGTTTTAGGTAAGGGCGAAGAAATTCTTCTTATTACAGAAAAAGGAGTTATTGTACGGACAAATGCTGATAAAATATCTCAACAATCTAGAGCTGCAACGGGTGTAATTTTACAAAGATTAGATGATGGGGATCATTTGTCGGAAGTAGTATTAGTCCCACATGAACAAACAGAAGAAGATAATGATTAAAGGAATAAAAATGAATTCTCAAATAACTTCTTTTAAATGAATAATATTGAAATACTTGATATTTTAATTTTGGGTTCAGGTCCTGCTGCTTTAAGTCTTGCATCTGAATTATCGAGCACTTGTCTTAAAATAAAGTGTATTTCTACTAAATCTCCTTATGACAAATGGAGTAATACTTATGGTATTTGGGCTTCTGAATTAGAAGAACTTGGTTTTGAATCGCTTCTTTCTCATAGATGGTCAAATACTGTTAGTTTTTTTGGGAATGGGTTTGATGAACTTGGTAATTTGCCAACTAAACATAAATTTGATTATGGATTAATTGATAGAGAAAAATTTCAAAATGCATTGCTGGAAAAATGTAAAGGTATTAAGTGGATAAATGATAAGGCTATAGAAATATCCCCAATTAATAAAATTTCAGAAGTAATTTGCGAATCCGGCTTAAAATTAAGATCAAGATTGGTTATTGATGCTAGTGGTCATAGAAGTAAATTTATTAAAAGACCCTCTGAAAAAGAGGTCGCTCAGCAAGCTGCATATGGAATAGTTGGGAAGTTTTCTTCTCCTCCTGTAAACAAAAATCAATTTGTTTTAATGGATTATCGTTCTAATCACTTGAGTAAAAAAGAGCTTTTAGAAGCCCCTTCATTTCTTTATGCTATGGATTTAGGAGATGACATTTTTTTTGTTGAAGAGACCTCACTTGC
This sequence comes from uncultured Prochlorococcus sp., assembly GCA_964397895.1. GTDB lineage: Bacteria > Cyanobacteriota > Cyanobacteriia > PCC-6307 > Cyanobiaceae > Prochlorococcus_A. Next base: position 689 of record CAYNKY010000006.1, on the reverse strand, counting down.
AAGTTTCCCGCCATTATCTTTAGGATGTTTAAAAAAAAGATTAATTAATAGATTGGAAAAAAGAGGTATTAATATCCAAAAAATTCTTCATGAAGAGAATTGTATGTTCCCAATGAATCTTCCATTGCCGTTAAAGAAACAACCTATATTGGCTTTTGGCGGTGCTGCAAGTATGGTTCATCCAGCTTCAGGATATATGGTTGGTTCACTTTTAAGAAGAGCTCCACTTTTAGCAGAAAAATTAAAAATATATTTAACAGATCCTAATCTAAGTTCCATTGAGTTAGCTAAAAAAGGCTGGAAAATATTATGGCCTTATGAGTTGACACAAAGGCATAAACTTTACCAATATGGCTTAAAACGGTTAATGAGTTTTGATGAGAAAATGTTAAGAAGTTTCTTTTTGAATTTTTTTCAATTATCTACAAATGAATGGTCTGGTTTTTTAACAAATACACTGCCATTACCGAAATTAGTTTTTGTAATGAGTAAAATGTTCGTAAAATCTCCGTTAAATATCAAGCTTGGGATGTTGAAAATTTATTAAAAAGGTTAGATAAGAGCTATCTCTTATGGAAGAAAATTACAAGAAACAACATCAAGAAATCGGCAGAGATATAATATTCCCAAAAGTATCATGAGCACATATTTAGAAGAAAGAATTGAATGGTATGACCATAATTACAGGA
>CAYNKY010000005.1:0-40037 GCA_964397895.1 uncultured Prochlorococcus sp. | reverse complement strand
TTCCAATATGATTAAGATAATGTTTCATTTTTAAATTTGTGAGCTAATTTTATAGAGATAAGTGTTTTTACTATGGAAGATGACCAAATCCATCCCCTTCATGATTTGGATAAGAATATTATAGATTCATTAATAACAAAAACTGATCCTGAAGAAATTGATTTAATAAACTTAGCCAGATTATTTCATAGATATGAGAATTTCCCAGGAGAAGAGGAAATTAAACAAGATCTAGCAAAAACGCTCAATTTCTGGAAAATTTCAAAAGAAACATTATTTTTAAAAACCAGAAATATTTGGTCACAAAATTTTAGTCCAAATAATCCTACAAAAGATTTAATTGGTTCTGGTTTTGACACATCAAATTAATCTCATATATTCATATAAAACTAAATGACAAAATTAAAAGAAACAAAAGAAATCCTTGAAGAAATACTTAATCATAATGATTTAGATGAATTTACATCAAGACAACTAATGCGTTCTTGGCTTAATGATGAAATAATACCTGCTCAAACAGGAGCATTATTAGCTGGATTAAGAGCAAAAGGTGCCACTGGTACTGAATTAGCGGCGATGTCAGAAGAACTTCTCAAGGCCTGTTCAATACCCATCATAAGACCAGACCTTTTTTTAGTAGATACTTGCGGTACGGGTGGGGACGGAGCTAATACTTTTAATATTTCTACAGCGGTTGCATTTGTAGCCTCATCATGTGGAGTAAAAGTAGCTAAACATGGTAATAGAAGCGCTAGTGGCAAAGTAGGCTCTGCAGATGTTTTATCAAATTTAGGTCTAAATTTAAATGCTTCATTAGAAAAAACTGTAAAAGCTATCAATGAGTTAGGGATTACTTTCCTCTTTGCACCCGCATGGCATAAATCACTTGCTAAATTAGCACCTGTTCGGAAATCTCTTGGAATCAGAACTGTCTTTAATCAATTAGGGCCACTTGTAAATCCGCTAAGACCAAATGCACAAGTATTAGGTGTAGCCTCTGAAGATTTACTAGAACCTATGGCCGAGGCTTTGAATAAGCTAGGAATGAAAAGAGCTATCGTTATTTATGGATATGGTGGGTTAGATGAGGCTTCATTAGAAGGCAATAATAAAGTGATATTTTTGGATAAAGGAAAGTTAAATAAATCAATTATTAATATATCTGACTATGAATATGATAATTTTCGTAATGATGAAATTATAGTTTCAGAGGATGAAAGTAATGAAGAAATCCTATCTTCGGTTTTAAATGGGAGAGGTAAGGAAGCACAAATAAATGTTGTCGCTTTAAATTCTGCATTGGTTCTTTGGGCTGCAGGTTTAGAAGATAATATTGAAAAAGGGATAGAAACGTCTATATCTTCGATGAGAGAAGGGTTACCTTGGGAGAAATTTTCTAAATTAAGCAACTACCTATCTTCAAAAAATTAAATTTATAAAATGCAGGAACTTTTTAAAAAAGATGCAAAATTAATTCTTCAAAATGGAATGATTTTTAAGGGGTTTTCCTTCGGAGCAAGAGGTAAAGTAATTGGTGAAGTCGTATTTAATACTGGTATGACTGGTTATCAAGAAGTTATGACAGATCCAAGTTATTTTGGTCAAATTCTAACTTTCACTTATCCCGAAATTGGAAATACTGGAATTAATTTTGAGGATTCAGAATCTAGCAATATAATTGCCAAAGGAATTATAGTTAGGAATTTTTCTAATAATATAACTAATTGGAGATCTGAATTAACTTTAAATAAATGGTTAGAAAATAATAATATAGTTGGTTTATATGGTATTGATACGAGAGCTTTAGTAAAAGTATTAAGAGAATACGGAACAATGAATGGAATTATAACTACTGAGAATATTGATAATGAGGCTTGTCTTGAATTAATATCAAAAACTCCAATTATGAATGGGTTAAATTTGGCTAAAGAGGTTTCTACAAAAAAAGAATACCATTGGAAAGACCAAATAACAAAAAAAAAGTTTCTTCCAAGAAATCAATCTGAGTATGCAAAACACAAATTAAAAGTTGTTGCAATTGATTTTGGTATCAAAAAATCAATCTTAGAGAGACTTTCTTTTTACGGATGTGATGTTACGGTTTTGCCTTCAAATTCAAGTTTTGAAAAAGTATTATCTTATAAACCTAATGGAGTCTTTTTTTCAAATGGACCTGGAGATCCCTCAGCTGTCACTGAAGGAATTGATTTAGCGAAAAGATTAATTGATTTTGGAGAGATTACAATGTTTGGGATTTGCTTAGGTCATCAAATATTTGGATTAGCTTTAGGTGGAAAGGCATATAAACTTCCTTTTGGGCATAGAGGTTTAAATCATCCTTGTGGTAATAATAATAAAGTTGATATTACTAGCCAAAATCATGGTTTTGCAATAAAAGCAAATTCTATTCCTAAAGATGTTGTTGACATAACCTATTACAATTTAAACGATAAAACTGTTGCAGGTTTAAAAGTAATAAATAAACCAATATTTAGTGTTCAATATCATCCAGAAGCTTCTCCTGGCCCTCATGATTCTGATTATTTATTTAAAGAATTTGTTTCTCTAATGTTAGAAAGATGTTGACATCTTGAATTCTTTTGATTTGATAATTACATTATTAAATTATTTTTTGGAGGATTAAATCATAGAAGACTTCCAAAGACTAACAGTCTCTTTAAGGGGAAACATCACTATAAAAGTAAAAATTCTTATTTTTACTTTTACAGGACAGTTAGATGCTTTTTCAGAAAAACAATTTAAGACTTTTGTTACAAGTAATCTTGAAAAGAATCCCCTCTCATTTGTTATTGATTTAACAAAAATTGATTTTTTAGATTCTTCTGGTCTAGGTGCCCTTGTTCAAACAGCTAAAGAATGTAAAAATTTAAAATTAAATTTTGCAGTTATTGGTAATTCTAGAGTCGTTCAAACAATTAAATTAGTTCGTCTTGGAGAATTTCTAAACCTTGAATCTAATTTAGAAGATGCATTACAAAAATTAAAAAATTGACTGACTGGATAAAAAATCTTGAACCAACTAATACTCCATATGAAATTGGTGTTATACAACTTGCTTGGTTAGGAGATTCTGTATGGGAATTACACCAAAGATTAAGGCATATTAAAAATATGCATGCGAAGGCAAAAGATTTGCATCTATCTGTAGTAGAAGAGGTTAGGGCTGATTCACAAGTTAGGTCATTGAAATTTATTGAACCTTTTTTGAATCAATTTGAAATTGATCTTGTAAGAAGATCTAGAAATAAAGTTAGAAAGTCTCCTAAAACAATTGAACCCGTAATTTATGCTCAATCTACCGGTTTTGAAGCTTTAATTGGATGGCTATTTTTAAAAGATCCCAAAAGATTATCTATGTTGTTTAACCATCTAGAATTAAAGGAGTAAATAAATTTATGAAAAACAAACCAAAAAAAAATTATAAAGAAAATTCTGATAATAAATTTATGAAAAGATCTGGCAGAAATAATCTTTCTAATGTAAGGAATTCATCAAAGGAGGAAAATTTTTATGATAAATATAATTCTAAGAAAAACAATTTAAAGAGCTCAATTCAATTTAAAGATAAAATTTCTTTTAAAAATAAAACAGATTATAAAGAAAAAGATCTTCAAGATTATATTTGGGGAAAACATTCAGTAATTGCAGCATTAGATAGTGGCAGGCCAGTTAATAGAATTTGGTGTACCTCTGAAAATCGCTCATCAGAGAAATTTTTTTTGTTGCTTAAAGAAGCAAAAAATAAAGGAGTTCTTGTCGAAGAGGTTTCATGGTCGAGAATCTCTCAACTTACTAAAGGTGCAGTTCATCAAGGAATTGCATTGCAATTATCTTATTCTCAAACTATCTCTCTAGAAAAGCTTATAAATCAATCAAAAAGAAATTTACACCAAGTAATAGTTTGCTTAGATGGAATTACTGATCCTCATAACGTTGGTGCGATAATTAGATCTGCAGAGGCTTTCGGATGTAGTGGAGTAATCATCCCTCAAAGGAGGTCGGCAGGTATTACGGGGACCGTAGCCAAAGTTGCTGCTGGAGCTTTGGAACATATTCCAATTTGCAGAGTTATAAATTTAAATAGGTCTTTGGAAGAACTAAAAAAAGTAGGATTTTTAGTAGTTGGCCTAACAGAAAAAGCAAATATTAATCTTTTCAATTTTGAAGAGAAATCCCCAATTGTTGTGGTTGTTGGATCAGAAAGTAAAGGAATATCTATTATCACTCAAAGGTACTGCGATTACTTACTTAAAATACCTTTGAAAGGAAAAACCTCAAGTTTAAATGCTTCTGTTGCGGCTGCAATTTCTCTTAATCACTTTAGTAGTAATCTTCATGTGTCAAAAGGCTAGAATTATCATTGTTTCCTTACATAAGTCAATTTAAATAAACCTTTAGTTGAAAAATAATATAAAAATTGTATAGAATTTAACAAATTGCCATGGTCCGATGAGACCAAAGTATATTGCTTAGAAATTTTGGAAACAAACTTGGTTTGGCTTGGTGGGCAAAGGTTGAGACTCAATCTCCTCAAGTTACATATTGGTTTGGCCCTTTTTTAACAAAGAGGAATTTAAATGAGAATTTAAAATCCTTCTTAAATGAGTTAACAGAAGAAGGTTCAGCAAATATTTCTCATAGTCTATTAAGGTGTAAAAAAAATGAACCCTTAACAATAGAGAAGATATAATTTTCAAAAGTTACAATTTTATTAATATGAACTTTAAATCATTTCGAAATGAATTAATTAATGGAAATTTAACTGTAAAAGATGTTGTAATCCAATATTTATCGAAAATAGAGAAGATTAATCCTACTATTAATGCTTTTCTCACTATTACAAAAGAGAAAGCAATTTCTCAAGCTGAAAAAATTGATGAGCAATTTTTAATAAAATCTAAACTTCCAATTCTTGCAGGTTTACCAATTTCAATTAAAGATAATCTTTGTACTAAAGGTATTCGTACCACCTGCTCCAGCAAAATGCTTGAAAATTTTGTAGCACCATATGAGTCATCAGTTACAAAAAGATTATGGGATCAAGGCGCGATATGTATTGGTAAAACAAATCTTGATGAATTTGCAATGGGGAGCTCAACTGAGACTTCAGCATTTGGAGTGACATCTAATCCATGGGATATTAATAGAGTTCCTGGAGGAAGTTCAGGAGGAAGTGCAGCTTCTGTTGCTGCTGGGTTATGTATAGCCTCCATTGGCTCAGATACAGGTGGATCAATAAGACAACCTGCTTCTTTTTGTGGAGTTGTAGGTTTAAAACCTACTTATGGCCGTGTTAGCAGATGGGGCTTAATAGCTTTTGCTAGTTCTCTTGATCAAATAGGCCCTATAACTAATTCTGTATCTGACGCAGCAGAGATACTCTATGCTATCTCAGGCAAAGATCCATATGATTCTACTTCTTTAGACTTTCCTGTTCCTGACTACATGGCTAATCTTGATAATTCGATTAAAGGTTTAAAGATTGGCATTATCAAAGAATTTATTGAACACCCAGGTTTAGATAATGAGGTAAAAATATCTGTTTTGAATAGTATTAAGAAATTTGAATCTTTTGGGGCAGAGATTCAAGAGGTAAGTTGTCCAAGATTCAATGATGGAATTGCTACTTATTACGTTATTGCGCCCTCTGAGGCCTCCGCAAATTTAGCCAGATATGATGGAGTTAAGTATGGATATAGAGCAGAAGATTGTGATAATCTCTCAGAGATGACTTCTAAAAGTAGATCAGAAGGTTTTGGTATTGAAGTTCAGAGAAGAATCTTAATTGGAACATATGCTCTATCAGCTGGTTATAGTGATGCTTACTATAAGAAAGCTCAAAAAGTTAGAACTTTAATAAAAAATGATTTTGATAATGCTTTTAAAAAAGTTGATATTTTACTTTCTCCTACATGTCCTACTACTGCGTTTTTAAAGGGAGATTATTCAAATGACCCACTATCAATGTATTTATCAGACCTTTTGACAGTTCCAGTGAATTTGGCAGGACTTCCAGCAATAACTATTCCTTGTGGTTTTGATAAAAGAGGACTTCCAATTGGCTTACAGCTTATTGGAGATGCTTTACAGGAAGGGAAAATCTTAAATGCAGCTAATATATTTGAAAAAAATACAAATGTTATGAAAAATAAACCTTTAATGAAATTTTGAATTAAAAATTAATTTCTTTTATTAAGTGTAGATCTTTTTATAAATTTAATTATCTTATAAATATGAATATAGTAAAGAATGGGATTTGTTCCTCTACATAACCATAGTGATTACAGTTTACTAGATGGAGCCAGTCAAGTTCCAAAGATAGTTGAAAGAGCAAGTTCTCTTGGGATGAAGAGTATTGCACTTACTGATCATGGAGTTATGTATGGAGTCCTAGAGTTGGTTAAAAATTGTAAGAAATACAATATTAAGCCAATTATTGGTAACGAAATGTATCTTATAAATGGATCTATTGATGACCCGCAACCTAAAAAAGAAAAAAGATATCATTTAGTTGTTCTAGCTAAAAATTTAACAGGTTATAAAAATCTTGTTAAGTTAACTACTTTAAGTCATTTAAATGGTATGAGAGGTAGAGGAATTTTTTCTCGGCCTTGTATAGATAAAAGACTCTTAGAGGAGTATAAAGATGGTTTAATTATTTCTACAGCATGCCTAGGAGGAGAAATCCCTCAAGCAATATTAAAAGGGAGATTAGATATTGCTGAAACTACTGCTAAATGGTTTCAAAATATATTTGGAGAAGATTTTTATTTAGAGATACAGGATCATGGATCTTTGGAAGATAGGATTGTTAATGTACAAATGATGAGACTAAGTAAAAAACTTGGAATTAAAGTTATAGCAACAAATGATGCTCATTATATTTCTAGTAAAGATGTTGGAGCTCACGATGCACTACTATGCGTTTTAACAGGTAAATTAATAACTGATCAAAAAAGGTTGAGATATACAGGAACAGAATATATAAAAGATGAAAAAGAGATGTTAAATCTTTTTGGTGATCATATAGAAATTGAATTAGTGAAAGAAGCTATTGCTAATACAAATGAAGTAGCTAATAAAGTAGAGGAGTTTGAATTATTTGGTGAATACCGGATGCCCAAATTCCCTCTTCTTGAGGGGCAAAAAGCTATTGATTTTTTAAGAGAAGTTTCACAAGAGGGTTTAAAAAAAAGGCTTGGTAAATCTTCATTAAACGATATAGATAATATATATATAGGCAGGTTGGAGACTGAGTTAAGAATTATAAATGATATGGGATTCCCTGATTATTTTCTTGTCGTTTGGGACTATATCAAATTTGCTAGAGATAATTCTATTCCTGTTGGTCCAGGAAGAGGATCAGCGGCTGGTTCACTAGTTGCTTATTCTCTTAAAATTACTAATATTGATCCTGTTAAGCATGGGTTGCTTTTTGAAAGATTTCTAAACCCTGCAAGAAAATCAATGCCTGATATAGATACTGATTTTTGTATTGATAGAAGGAATGAAGTTATTGATTATGTTACGGATCGTTATGGAGAAGATAAAGTTGCCCAAATAATAACTTTCAATAAGATGACATCTAAAGCGGTATTAAAAGATGTTGCAAGAGTATTAGATGTCCCTTATTCAGAAGCAGATAAATTAGCAAAACTAATTCCAGTTGTAAGAGGTAAGCCATTTAAACTTAATGAAATGATTGATAAAAATACTCCATCAACTGAATTTCTTGAGAAATATAAAAATGATGGCAATGTTAAAAAATGGATAGATTTAGCAATTAGGATAGAAGGTACAAATAAAACATATGGAGTTCATGCTGCCGGAGTTGTTATATCATCTGAATCTTTAGATAAATTAGTTCCTCTTCAAAGAAATAATGAAGGTCAAATTATTACACAATATTCAATGGATGATATTGAATCTTTAGGTCTATTAAAAATGGATTTTCTTGGATTAAAAAATCTTACTATGCTTAATAAGACTGTTTCTCTTATAGAATCATCAACTGGAGAAAAGATTAATTTAGATAGATTGCCAGAAAATGATATTAAAACATTTGATCTTATAAGTAGAGGAGATTTGGAGGGTATCTTTCAATTGGAATCATCTGGTATGAAGCAGGTTGTAAAAGATTTTAAACCAAATTCTTTAGAAGATATATCATCAATTCTGGCTTTATATAGACCTGGACCATTAGATGCAGGTCTAATCCCAAAGTTTATAAAAAGGAAAAACGGAGCAGAAAAAGTTGATTTCCCACATCCATTTATTGAATCAATACTTACAGAAACTTATGGAATAATGGTTTATCAAGAGCAAATTATGAAGATTGCTCAAGATCTAGCTGGTTATTCTTTAGGGGAAGCAGATCTTCTTAGAAGAGCTATGGGAAAGAAAAAAGTTTCAGAGATGGTTAAACATAGAAATATTTTTATTGAAGGATCGATAAACAAGGGTGTAGATAAGAAAATTGCTAATGATCTTTTTGATCAAATGGTTTTATTTGCAGAATATTGTTTTAACAAAAGTCACTCTACAGCTTATGGAGCTGTTACGTATCAAACAGCATTTTTAAAGGCACATTTTCCTGTTGCTTATATGGCTTCTCTACTCTCTGTTAACTCTGGTTCAACAGATAAGATGCAACGTTATATCTCTAATTGTTACGCTATTGGAATAGAAGTTATTTCACCAAGTATAAATTTATCTGGCTATGACTTTACTATCAAAGGTAATCAGATACTCTTCGGACTATCAGCGATTAAGAATTTAGGTGATTCTGCAATAAGAAATATAATTGACAATCGAAAAGAGTTTGGACCTTTCCAATCTCTTGCAAATCTATGCGATAGGTTACCAGTAAATATTTTAAATAAAAGAAATCTTGAATCTTTGATTCATTGTGGTGCACTTGATGAGTTTTCAATAAATAAAAATAGAGCACAACTATTAGCAGATCTTGAAGCTGTGACAGAATGGGCCGTAGCTAGAAATCGTGATAGGTTGTCTGGACAAGGAAATTTATTTGACTCAGGTAATGAGTCAGATAGTTTAGATCTCATATTAGATAAAAGAAATAAAGTGGAGGATTATACCCTCATTGATAAATTAAGACTAGAAAAACAGCTTTTAGGCTTTTATTTATCCGATCATCCTTTGAAACATTTATCAAAGCCTGCAAAATTAATCTCTCCAATAAGTATTTCAAATCTTGAAGATTTTAAAGATAGAAGTAAGGTAAGCCTTGTTGGAATGATACCTGAATTAAAGCAAATTACTACTAAGAAAGGCGATAGGATGGCTATTATTCAAATAGAGGATCTTTCAGGTTCTTGCGAGGCGGTAGTTTTCCCTAAAACATATTTAAGACTTTCTGAATTCTTATTAACAGATACTAGACTTTTAGTGTGGGGTACAATCGATAAAAGGAGCGATAAAACTCAGTTAATAATAGATGATTGTAGAGAAATTGATAATTTAAAATTACTTATTATTAGCCTTGAATCCTATCAAGCCTCTGATATTAGAGTTCAAAATAAAATTAGGAATTGTTTAGTGCAATTTAAAGCAGATAAAGATAAATGTGGAATTAAGTCACCAGTTTTAGCTGCAGTAAAATCAAGTAATTCTACAACTTATGTTAAATTTGGAGATCAGTTTTGTGTAAGTGATATTAATGCAGCTGCTAATCTTCTAAAATCAAATTCATTTGAGGTGAATTTAAAATCTTTGGTTTAATCTTATTAAATCTTTTTGTCAAAATTTTGTGACGCTGGTTTGAAAGCTGATTTTGCTCTTTGAATATTTAAAGGTATATTTTCAATACCTAAAAGACTTCCAGGTTTTTCATCCCAGCTTGCAGATAATATCCCATAACTTAAACCACCTAAACCTATCAAAAAAAATAAAGCAGAAATTGCAATAGTTGATGAAGGTGGGACCTCCGCGATATTCCTGGTAACAATTATATAGCTTATAACAAAAACTGACATCCCAAGAACTGTCGGAATTCCAGCGGTGAAGAAAATTCTTCTAGCCATCCGATCAGCAACATATTTTGGTATACCTGTAGAGGCTTTATTTAATTTTTTCTCAGGAATAACTTTTTCAATATTTTTAAATGCAGTATTGTTTAAATCTCTAGAGTGTTTTTTTGAAACGTTATTTTTTTTTGATTTTTTCTTCGCCATTAATGTTAGTTATCCTCTTATTCCAATCTTCTTGACTAAATCAGAATACTTTTGTAAATCTTTACTTTTAATATAGGAAAGCATTCTTTTTCTCTTTCCAATCATCTTTAATAATCCTTGCCTAGATGCGTAATCATGAATATTCTTTTGTAAATGATCACTCAATTTTGATATCCTTTCTGATAACATTGCGACCTGAATCTCAACAGATCCAGTATCGGTAGGATGAATTTGGTGCGAATTAATAACTTTCTGTTTTTCTGCAGTGTCTAGAGACATAATCCAATTTAACTTATCTATATAATACTACTTTACTACACAAATTTATTAGATTTTATTTTAAGTAATCTAGAGCTTCTTTTAATAAGTCTTCAAAAGTAATTTTTTTAATATCATTTTCTATAAGAAATTCATTATTAATGAAGTTTTCAATAATATGCTTTCTTGTTTCCTTTCTCTCTTTAAGAGAATAATTAAGCGATTTTAAAGTCATATCAATATCAGCTAATATTAATTTCACTTCTATATTATTGGAAAGAAAATTTGTAGTATTCTCATTATTTTTCAAATTTTTATCAAATATTAAGCATTTATTTTTAAGTTCAAAGAATATCCTTTCTGACATTTTTGGTCCTATCCCAGGAACTGTATTTATTAATGTCATGTCTTTTTCTTCTAATGATTTAATGATTTCATTTAATGTAAATTTATTCAACAATGACATTCCAATTTGAGGTCCTATTCCTTTTATATTTAATAAATCTCTAAAAAAATCTCTTTCATCTTTTCTCTCAAATCCAAAAAAAGAGTCAGAATCTTCCTTTTTTACATGTTTAATCCACAGTGCTATTGTTCCTTTATCCAGATTTTTATGCAATGATTCAATAACTTGAATCTCATAGCCTAAACCTTGGCAATCAATTAAAAAAAAGAATTTTTTATTTTGAAGCCATGATGTAATAATCTCTCCTTTTATCCAACTTATCAATTAACCTCCATCAACTTGGCAACCAATAAGAGCTCCAGCGGTTCCACCAGCAGGTATTGCCCACCATCTATCCTTTCCTTTTGAATTAGACATAGCTATGCCTGCTCCTAAGATGCCTCCAATAAATGAACCCTCGGTGCAATCATTAGTATCAATTTTTTGCACTTTCGAACCATTACATGGAATCTCAACATCTATCTCATAGTTTTTTACATATCCAGGACTTGATTTAGTCCCAGGTATGTATTCTTCTCTATACTCAGTTCTTGTACAAGTCACAGACTTTGGAGTTGTAGCATTTGCCTGATGTATAGGAATTAAACTAATCAATGCTAAAAGAAGAAATTTCATATTTTTCTTGCTATTAATTATAATTCTAAATCCGTTCTTTGATTTTTGCTAGTAGTAATAATTGTTCCTAATAATACAAAAATCGAACCAATAATAAAATTTATAGTTATTTTTTCTCCAAAAATATAAATACCCCATATTGAACCAAAAAATACTTGTAAATAATTTATTGATGAGGCTACTGATGCATTTAAATTTTTTAAGCCTAGAGTTAAAAAAGTTTGTCCAGCTTGTGTAAATAAACCTATCCCTATTATCCAAATAATTTCATTTATTTGAGGTGTTACCCAATTTAGGAAAACTATAGGTGAAAGAATAATTACTGAAATTAAAGGGAAGTATTTTATTATCACATATATATTTTCATATCTTGAAAGTTTTTTAACTGTTATATATGCAAGAGAGGTGCAGATTGCACCTAAGAAAGCAATAATTATTGAAATATTTCTAATATCAGATTTTAATAGGGATAATTGATTTGGATTTAATATTATAAATATTCCTATCCATCCAAAAATTAATGCTAAGAAAATATTTTTAGATATTTGCTCACCTAAAATAAATATAGCAAAAATTGATATAAAAATAGGATAAGTATATTGAATAACTGTTGAGATACTTAATGGCATATTCCTTATTGAGTAAAAGATACAAATTAAAGCAATAGTTCCAAGTAAACCTCTAATTATTAATAGGAATTTATTTTTACCCCAAGGATTAATTTTCTTTTTTCTTAAAATAAACGAAGTTATCAATAAACTAAAAATTGATCTAAAAAAAACCAATTCATAAATTGGAATATTGTGATTAATTTTTTTTACACAAACAGTCATAAGACTAAAAAAAAATGAAGCAAATACTAGGTAATATTCATTATCAAAAGTTTTTTTGAAAAATATATTTATGGTATTCATGTATCCAAAGATTTTTGTTTTGTAAATTTAAGTAGATTCTTATTAAATAATGATTTATAACATAAACATCTTTTTTAATAATGTAAATATCCTTTTTAAATGAATCCCTTAATTCATCAACAAACGATACAGGAAGTCAAAGAGAAAGCAGATATTGTTGATGTTATATCTGAACATATTGTTTTAAAGAAAAGAGGTAAAGAATTTGTTGGGATATGTCCATTTCATGATGATAGTAAGCCTTCTATGACAGTTTCGCCAGAAAAGCAATTTTATTATTGTTTTTCTTGTGGAGCAGGTGGTAATTCAATTAAATTTTTGATGGAATTCACTAGAAATAATTTCTCTGATGTTGTTTTATCATTAGCAAAAAAAAATAATATTGATATTAAAACTATTGATGGTTCAAAACAAGAAGAATATCAAAGAGAACTATCTAGAAGAGAAGAGTTATTTAAGATTTTAAGATTATCTAAAAATTGGTTTAATTCACAATTAAAAACTCCCAGTGGAAAAGATGCTCTTGACTATCTATTAAATGAAAGAAAATTAAATTTAGAAAATATTGAGAATTTTGAATTAGGATATGCTCCTAATTCATGGACTGATTTATATAATTATCTTACTAAGGTTGAAAAATTTACAGAAGATTCACTAATAAATTCGGGTTTAGTTATTTCTAAAGATGGCAAAAACAAAGTTTATGATAGATTCAGAAATAGAGTTATTATTCCAATCCTTGATCCTCAAAGTCGTGTTGTTGGCTTTACAGGAAGAAGTTTAGATGGATCAGAACCTAAGTATCTTAATTCTCCTGAAAGTGATGTCTTTGAAAAAGGTAAAATACTTTTTGGTTTTGATAAAGCTTCAAGTAATATCAGGAAGAAGGATATGGCGATTGTCGTAGAGGGAAATTTTGATGTTATTTCTTTAAACTCAAAAGGGATTGATAATTGTGTTGCATCTCAAGGAACAGCATTAAGTAAATATCAAATATCTCAATTATGTAGATGTACTGACAGTAAAAATATTGTTATAAATTTTGATTCTGATAACGCTGGTATCCATGCCAGCAAAAGAATTATACGAGAAGTTGAAACTTTATCTCTTTATCAACAAATAAATCTTAAGATTTTACAGATTAAGGGTTTTAAAGATCCTGATGAATTTTTAACTAGTAATTCTGCTGCTGAATATTATAATCTAGTCGATAATTCAATTTACTGGATTGATTGGGAGCTTGATCAACTTTTCTTAAATAAAGATATTTCTAAAGCTGAGGATTTTCAATTTGTTGTTTCATCTCTAGTAAAATTTTTAAGTAAATTGCCTCAATCTGCAACTAGAACTCATTATCTTCAGAAGGTTTCTGAAAGACTAAGTATGGGACAAGCAAGACTGGCTATTAAATTTGAAGAGGATTTGAGAAATCAAATAAAAGGTTTTAGATGGCATGGAAGATCTCATAAATTCGAGCAACCAAATGAAATCAGTCAAAAAGAAAAAAGTGAATCAGAAATATTATTTTATTATTTACATGCTCCTGAACTAAGAATTTTTATAAGGGATGAATTAATTAAAAGAGAAATAGAAGGATTTTCTTTCGAACATCATAAAATAATTTGGAGTACCATTTCTAAAATTGAAGAGATTGCTTTAGGCACAAACAATTTTAATAAAGTTAAAGATGATAATCAGTTAAATAAATTATTTATTGAGATTAATTTACTTTCCACTTTAAGTGATTATATTTCTGCAAATCATCCTGAAGTATTAGACAGGCTTGGATCATTTTTTAATCCCAGTGAATTACTACTCACAACTTTAAATGATCCAAAAAGTAATTTGCTTGGATGTTTATCACTCTTGGAAAGGTATAAATCATTGAAACGTTGTAGACATCTAATTGAATCCTGGAGTTCTCAAAGATTGAATACTCTAGAAAATTGTATTTCTATTTTAGTTGAAAGTAATTCTTCTGATCCTTCAAAGAATTTTCCAGAAATTGATCAGCTTTTTAAAGAATTAAATTCGGATGCTTTAAAGTTTCAAGATCTTTACTATTTAGAAAGGCAGCACATTTCTTCTCTGGATAAGCAAAGGTGTGGTAATTATGCTTTCAACTAATTTGTAATCATAAAATTTATAGACAATATTTTTTTATTGCTTTTATCACTAATTTAGGTTTGTCTTCCATATTATAGGCCTCAATCTCTTTGTTTACACTTCCAGTTAAGCTTAAGGATTTTTGTAGTGCCATTTTTTTATTCTGCTTTATATTTTTTATTCCTCCAATTAATTTTCCATTATTACATGCTTGAACCATATGGGTCGCCTCATGCCTTAATGCTCTTCTTATAAATAATTTAGTTTTATGATTATCGTTATTATTGTGAAATTTACCAGTTTTATAATTACCTGTTCTTTTCGCGTTTTCTGTACAGATAACAATTTTTTTTTCTAATTTTTTATAAAAGCCTACAAATTTCTTATCAATTAAACATAATGCCGTATTCTCCTCAATAGAATAATTAGTTCTATTTATCAGTTTTATTATTTCTTTATCTAATTTACTTAAAAATATTATAAATTCCATCATTAATCATTTTAAATAATTATAGTTGGAATCTTTTTAACATTTGTTATTGATGTACCACTTAATAATCTTCTATTCATTCTCCATTCATGATAATTGCTTACCATTCCCCAAGTAATTGCACCTTTTTTAAACCTTTTATTCAGAGAGTCTATTGTTTCTATTAATCTTCCTTCACTTTTTGAACTATTGTTAGAATAGTAATTATTAATAGATATTTGAGAATATTTGCAGTGACTTAATTCCTGCATTAAAACACCAGCTTTAGATAATTTATACTCAGGATGGTAAATTTCCTTAGCTAGTTCAATGACTATTCTTAAAATAATACATGTATCGTTGGTGGCTTCAACTAATTTTTTGTGAATACTTTTTTGATAAGGATCTCTTGAGAAATGGCTTGTTCTGGTAAATATAGTAATTGCAGATGCTTGTAAATTTTGACTTCTCATTTTTTCTGCAGCTCTTATGGCATAAAGGGATAGGGCCTGTTTAAGGTCTTCTAATTTTGTAATTGGCTGACCAAAACTTCTACTAACGCGAATCTCTTTTTTCCCTTTTGTGCTCTCTTCTAAAGGTAGACATTTGTAACCTTTTAATTCCAATTGTATCCGTTGCCCTACTACTCCTAATTTTCTTTTAAGCTCATATTGATCCATATTCTTCAGTTCTTTAGCGTTCTTAATGCCTTTACTTCTTAGCCATTTTGATGTCTGAATTCCAACTCCCCAAATATTCTCCACGCTAATTTCTTCTAAATAAGAATTTTCGTTATTTACTTTGGCGAAATCAAATATTCCAGCAGAATGATTATTTTTTTTGGCTAATTTATTTGCTAATTTTGCTTTTATTTTATTTTCGGCAATTCCAATTGTTATGGTAATTCCTAAATTCTGATATATTAAGGCTCTTAACCCTCTCGCCCATGGATATAAATCATTCTTATTATGTCTACTGATTGATACAAATGCTTCGTCAATAGAGTAAATCTCTATTTTTTCGGAGTATATTTTTAATAAATTCATTAATCTTCTGCTCATATCACCATAAAGAGAATAATTTGAACTTAAAACTATTACTCCTAGATCTTTTAACCTGTTTTTAACTTTAAAATAAGGTTCTCCCATCTTTATTCTTAAAGTACGAGCTTCCGAACTTCTCGCAATAATGCACCCGTCATTATTGGATAAAATCACTAGTGGCTTGTCTTTATATGATGGATTCATACTTTGCTCGCAGGAAGCATAGAAATTATTCCCATCTATAAGTGCTATCGCTTTCATTCTCAGTATTTATTTAAATTTATGTATTGAACATATAACAACGCCCCAAATATGAATATCACTATAGTTATTGAAACTAAAATCTGGATAACTATCATTTTCTGCCTTTAAATATAATTCATCATTTTTCTTCTCTAACCTTTTTACTGTAAAATCTCCATCTATAGTCGCGATCACAATATTTCCTGGTTTGGCAGTCAAGCTTTTATCTACTATTATTAAATCTTGATCTTGAATTCCTGCATTTATCATCGAATCTCCCTTGACTTTTAGGAAGAATGTACTAAATGGATTTCTTATTAAATATTCATTTAAATCTATATTATCCTCTTGATAATCATCTGCAGGAGAGGGGAACCCCGCAGGTATGCAATCTCCAAATAAGGGGATTTTTACTTTCTTCATTCAAAATTCAGTATATTATATAGTATATATGTACTATATGCATGCTGGGCGTGTTTGGTGGGTTCTGTATTTATTTTTTATAAAATCTTAAAAATATTTTATGAGCGGTGATAAGGAGAGTTTTGGCTTATGGAAACTGCTCTATAAATTTGTTCAATTAAAATTAATCGTGCAATTTCGTGAGGGAAAGTGAAGCAAGAGAGGCTTAACAATAAATCGGATTTAGATTTTATTTCATTAGATAATCCATTCTCGCCACCAATAAGAAAAGAAATTCTTTTGTTATCAAAACTTAGTAGTAAAGAAGAAAATTCTTGAGAATTAAAAACCTTACCTTCTTCTGAAAGACTAATAATGATATAGTTTGGCTTAAAAATTTTAAGATTATTTACTTTTAAGGTTTTGAATTCATGAATTTCAAGATCTGGTAATCTTTTTCGATATTGATTAATCCCTTCATAAATCCATGGTTTTTTAATTTTACCAATTGCATTTATTGATAGTCTATTAGTTTGCAACATAAAAAATTGATTGAAAAATATTATTCTTCAAGTAAATAATTAAATTCGTCATACATTAAATCTTCATTGGAAAGTAAATTATCTTTATTTTTTTTTGGACTAAGAGAAAGGCTATTTGAATTGAAGGATGAATTAGATTTAATTAAATTAGCCTCACATTCTTTTAATTTTGAATTACTTAAAGTGGTTTGTTCAAGATTATTTGTATTATCAATTATTGAATAAAAAAGTTCATTGGGGTCAGAGATATGAGATGAATTATCTTTTGAAAAATTATTGTTGGTAGAATTATGGCTATTAATTTTATTTTTTAATATAGAAGAATTTTCTTCGTTTAAAAGTGACTTTAATTGATCAAAATTTTTCTTTGAAAGAATCATAGTTGAATTTAGTATAATTTAAATAAATAAGTTTTTTTATTCTATTTAAATTTTTGATGAAATTGAAAAGTTTCTTCCCAAAAAAGAGATTTGGTCAACATTGGTTAATAAATCAAAACGTATTGGATAAAATAATAAATAATTCAGACCTTAATAAAGATGATATTGTTTTGGAAATAGGACCAGGGAAAGGTGCTTTAACTAAAAGATTATTAGATACAGAAATTAAAGGTCTGCATGCCGTTGAACTAGATAGAGATTTAATTGAATTTCTAAGAGATAGATTCTCTAAAGTAGCCAAATTTTCTATACAACAGGATGATATCTTATCAATTGATTTGAGGAATTTTGATTATAAATTTAATAAAGTCATTGCAAATATCCCTTACAATATTACTGGTCCTATCTTAGAAATGTTTTTAGGAGGACTGGGGAAAAGACCAAAATATAATCTAGAAAAATTAGTATTCTTAATGCAAAAAGAAGTTGCAGATAGAATAATTGCTAAAGAAGGTAGTAGTAATAATAGTGCTCTAAGTACACGAATAAAGCTAATTTCAAACGTTGAGAAGATATGTGATATTCCCCCTTCATCTTTTAATCCCCCTCCTAAAGTACATTCTTCATTAGTAATATTTAATCCTCTTCCTACTCAATCAAGATTAGATATGAAAACTGAAAAATTTATAGAAAAATTTTTAAAAATTACATTTAATGCGAGAAGAAAGAAAATAAGAAATACTATCAAAGATATTTTATCTGAGGATGAAATATTAATTTTGGAAGAAATGACAGATGTAAGTTTTGATTTAAGGCCTCAAGATCTTTGTCTTACAGAATGGGTAAGAATTGCCAAATCTTATATTAAAATAAGTAATTGTTAATTAAATAAAGTATTTTGTTTGCTAAAGATAAAAAAATAAAAATAATGGCTCCTGCGAAAATAAATCTTCATTTGGAGGTACTAGGAAAAAGAAAAGATGGTTTTCATGAGTTAGCAATGATTATGAAAAGTATTAATCTCGCTGATTATTTAGAAATTGATCTTAATACTCAAGGAAAACTATTACTTAGTTCTAATAATAAAGAGCTTAGTCTTAATAATGATAATTTAATAATTAAAGCAGCTTTGCTTCTGAAAAATTATTCTAATAATGAAGAATTAGGAGCAAATATTTTCCTACAAAAGAATATTCCTATTGGAGCTGGATTAGCAGGAGGCTCAAGTAATGCTGCTGCCGCATTAGTTGGTTTAAATAAACTATGGAATTTGCAGATAGATTTAAATACTCTTCATTTATTAGCTATGCAATTAGGTTCTGATGTCCCTTTTTGTATAAATGGTGGTAGTCAATACTGTTTTGGAAGAGGAGAGATTCTTGAAGGATATAAATGTGATAATGATTTAGCTTTAATTCTTTTGAAAGATCCAAAAATTTCTATTTCAACTGCTGAAGTTTACAGTAAATATTCTATTAAATATTCTCATAATTATATATCTAGTATTGAAGATATTAAAAAAAGAAGAAAAGATTTAAAGTTAAAAGGTTTTGAGCAAGTTCAGAATTTTTACCGTGGTTTTAAAATTAAAAATGATTTACAAAAAATTGTTGAGAATGAAAATAAATCAGTAATAGATGCTCTTTCTATTTTATCAAGTCTTAAGGATAATTTATGTGTTTCAATGAGTGGATCAGGTCCATCGTGTTATGGATTATTTGAAAATTATGAGAAAGCTAAAAAAGTATATGATGATAATAAAGAATTGTTTCGCAAATATGGTTTTAATTCCTGGGTTTGTAATTTTTTAAATCAAGGTGTTTCATTTATCTAGAATTTATATGAATAATCAAGAAAAAAATTTAAAACAAAATGATTTAAGTACTAATAATAATGAAAAGGGCCCCATTAATTTTTTTGTCGGCTCGATAACTAGTCTTTCACTTTTTGTAATATCTTTAAAAATTAGCAATAATTTAGTAATTTATTTTTCCATTCATAAACCTAATAATGAATCTGAAGTTGTTCAGAATATCTCTGCAAGCTTTAATACTTTGATTATTGGTTTAGCTTTTTTAGCGACATTTTCATTTGCTTTTATAGGCTTGGGTTTATTTATTGTATTTATTCGAAGTTTTTTCTTAGAAAAAAATTTAAATAAGGAATAATATAAAAAAAATAGATTTTTAAATGTCATTACATGATCTAGGACTTTTAATCCTTCTACTTTCCCCAGGTATGCTTTTATCAATATTACTACTTATAACCTTTGCAGAAGGAGGATAAATCTACCTTAATGGTATAAATTTATATATAGGTTTATTAAAGGAAATCTTCTAGTGGCTAGTACATTATTATTTAATGCTTTAAAAGAGGCAATTGATGAAGAGATGGCTATTGATAAGACTGTTTGTGTCATGGGCGAAGATGTTGGCCATTATGGCGGTTCGTATAAAGTTACTAAAGATTTATTTGAAAAATATGGAGAATTAAGAGTTTTAGATACTCCAATAGCTGAAAATAGTTTTACTGGAATGGCTGTAGGAGCTGCTATGACAGGTTTAAGGCCTATTGTTGAAGGGATGAATATGGGTTTTTTGCTTTTAGCTTTTAATCAAATTTCAAATAATATGGGAATGCTCAGATATACAAGCGGTGGTAACTATAAGATTCCAGCTGTTGTAAGGGGACCAGGTGGAGTTGGCAGACAACTTGGAGCAGAGCATAGTCAAAGATTAGAAGCGTACTTTCATGCAGTTCCTGGGATTAAAATTGTGGCTTGTAGTACTCCAACAAATGCTAAAGGCCTTATGAAAGCAGCCATAAGAGACGATAATCCAGTTTTATTCTTTGAACATGTGCTTTTATATAATTTGTCAGAAGAACTGCCAAAAGGTGATTATACTTGTGCTCTTGATCAAGCTGATTTAGTAAAGGAGGGAAATGATATTACAGTACTAACATATTCAAGAATGAGACATCACTGCTTGAAAGCTATTGAACAATTGGAAAATAAAAAAATTGATGTTGAATTAATTGATTTAATTAGCCTTAAACCTTTTGATATGAACACCATAAAGAAATCTATCAAAAAAACAAATAAGGTTCTTATTGTAGAAGAGTGCATGAAGACTGGGGGCATAGCAGCTGAATTAATTTCATTAATTACAGAAGAATGTTTTGATGATCTTGATTATCGTCCTGTTAGATTATCAAGCCAAGATATTCCAACTCCATATAATGGTAATTTAGAAAATTTAACAATAATTCAACCACATCAAATTGTTCAAAAAATTGAAGAATTAGTTAATGGGAGTATCTAGATTATGAAAAAAAGGCAAGGTTGGCTTTTCTTTATAATTTTTCTTATTGCTTTATCAATTTTTTTATTAATTAATTATCCTTTCCAATTAGGTTTGGATTTGAGAGGAGGATCTCAATTAACTCTTCAATTGGTTAAAACTGAAAGTAAAGTTACTAAGGAAGAATTAGAATCTGTTAAGGCTGTATTAGATAAACGCGTAAATAATCTTGGTGTTTCAGAATCTAATTTACAAACATTAGGTTCTAATCAATTAATACTCGAATTGCCTGGAGAACAAGACCCTCTTGCCGCATCTAGAGTAATAGGCAAAACTGCTTTACTTGAATTCAGAACTCAATCAGAAGATACTTTTAACGAATTAAAAAAACTTCAATTCCAAAGATTGCAAATAAACAATTTAATAGATTCTTATAATGAAACAAGTAAAAGAAGAATCTTAGATAACAATCTCAAAATTAAATTAGAAAATTCTCTTAAAGAAATTGAAGATGATTTAAATTTTAAATCTAATGAAATTGATTATTTTATAAAATTAATTAATACAAGAAAATACATTAATACTCAGATTGCAAATTTGTTCACTAAAACTGATTTAACAGGAAAAGATTTAATAAGTGCAGGTAGAAGACAAGAACAAAATAATAATAATTGGGAAGTTTTATTATCATTTAGTAGCGAAGGTGGTGATAAATTTGCTAATTTGACAAAATCAATTGCAGGAACACAAAAACTTTTATCAATAGTTTTAGATGGAGAATCGATTAGTGAAGCTAGTGTAGGTAATCAATTCGCTAAAACAGGCATTACTGGAGGAGCAGCCACAATTAGTGGCAATTTTAATGCTGAAGAAGCTAGAGAGTTAGAAGTTCAGCTCAGAGGAGGTGCATTACCTTTGCCAATTAAAATTATTGAATCAAATTCTATTGGACCTCTGCTTGGTAATAGAAATATAATTAAGAGTTATTATGCAGCTATTCTGGGACTATTATTTGTAGGTCTTTTCATGATTATAAATTATCGAATTCTTGGTTTGATATCTGTGATTTCTTTGATTATTTATGGTTTGTTTAACTTAGCTATTTATTCTTTAATACCAGTGACAATTACACTCCCAGGAATTGCGGGATTAATATTAAGTCTTGGAATGGCCGTTGATGCAAATATTTTAATTTTTGAGAGGATTATAGATGAATTAAGAAACGGAAATACATTGATTCGCTCAATTGACAAAGGATTTCAAAAAGCTAATTCATCAATTATTGATGGACATTTTACCACTCTTATAAGTTGCTTTATTCTTTTTTTAATTGGAACAAGTATTGTAAAAGGTTTTGCAGCCACATTAGGAATAGGTGTATTGATGAGCTTGTTTACATCTTTAAATTGTTCAAAAACATTACTGAAGTTTTTAACAAGTTATCAATATATGAGACAAAAGAAACTTTATTTGGTCAATATTAATAATATTGCCCAAACTAGTAATAAAAAAATTTAATTAAGAATAAAATGAATTTTATAAAACTAATAAAAATAAAAAAAAAGATTTGGTTTTTTTCTACAACACTTATAATTTTTAGCCTTTTGGGAATAATTCTTTCATGTTTTTATCCTGTAATAAATAAGCCAATAAATTTAGGTATGGATTTTATAGGTGGAAATGAAATAAGGCTCGAAAGGATTTGTAATGGGAATTGTTCTGAAATTACCTCAGATGAAATATCAGAAAAATTAAAACTAATAACAAATAATAAAACATTAGTAAATAATATTAGAATTCAAATTCAAAATGAAAATAGTTTGATTTCAATACGTAGTCCTTTTCTTAGTATTGAACAGTCTGAGAATTTAATAAAAAATATTGATCAAATAGTTGGACCAATTGATTTTCAAAAAAAGATATCAAGATCAATAGGGCCTAAACTAGGTAGAGATTTATTGGTAAATGGAGCTATATCATTAATCCTTTCATTAATAGCAATTACTATATATATATCTATAAGGTTTGATAGAAAGTTTTCTTTGTTGGCAATTTCAGCATTATTTCATGATCTAGTTATCGTTTTTGGAATTTTCTCCTGGTTGGGTATAATTTTCTCTGTAGAAGTTAATAGTTTATTTGCAGTAGCGCTTTTAACTATTGCAGGTTACTCAGTAAATGATACAGTTATAATTTTTGATAGAGTTCGAGAAAATACAAAAAATTTTCCTGATAAAGATTTTAATAGAATAATTGAATTGTCAGTAAATGAATCATTTAGGCGGACCTTATTTACAAGTCTTACAACTCTATTACCATTAATTACACTAATTATATTTGGTTCATATTCTCTTTTTTGGTTCTCTATAGCTCTTGCTCTTGGGATTTTGATTGGTAGTTATTCAAGTATTTTGCTTGCACCATCATTAATTTTAAAAGATGATAATTTAGGTTCTAATGAAATTAAATAAATACATAATATTATTAAATATTTTTATTTTTATTGATTTATCTTCAGATTTAAAAATACTTTTAGATCATTTCACTTTTAATTCATTTTATTTTACTTTCTTAAATCATCCATTATCTTTTTTTATGATTTTTAGTCTGCCTTATCTAAATAGGAATTTGAAAAAATATGTTTAATAACTAATCCTTATTAATAGTTTCTTTAATTATCACTTGAATTACTAAAGCTAAAGGTAGAGACAATATAAGTCCCAATGGACCAAAAATAAAAGTGAATCCAAATTGAGAAATTAAAGTTAATCCTGGTAAAAGATTAGCTTTTTTTTTCATTATTGATGGCATTATTATATAACTTTCAATATTCTGGATTACGATATAAGAACCTAATACTAATAGTGGCTTCCATAAGTTATCTAATAATGCTATTGATATTGGAAATACTGCACTAATAACTGGACCAATATTTGGAATTATATTTAAAACCATCGCTAATATTGCATTAGAAATTGAATATTTAATATCCAATATAGATAAAACAATAAGTGATAAGATTCCAACAAATAATGAACTTATAACCATTGAAAACATCCAATTAGAAAGAGCAATATCTGATTTTTCAATAATGTTTCTGAATTTATTTCTTAATGATTTAGGAGTTATTATTAAAACACCTTCTTTATATGAGTTAGGTTCTATCGATATCATCAGACTTACAACTAAAACGAAAATAAATCTTATTAAGCCAGAGCCAAGATTACCTGCAAGATTAATAATATTAATAAAACTTTCTTGAATGGCTTTTACAATTGTCGCGCCGTCAGGTAACGTCATAAAATCATTCGTTATTTGATATAGATCATTTATCTTTTGATTATCTCCATAAAGGAATATATTAATTCTCTCTAGATTGGCGTTCACGATATCATTTATTCTTGTTAGAGCATTTGGAATATCAATTAGAATTTCATTGAATTCTTTAATAAATGGAGGCAATACTAGAACTACAGAAGCAAAAAATATAAATGATAAGAAAATAAGAACAATAAAAAGTGCTATTGGTCTTGGCAATTTAAAAGTGTCTTGAATATTTTTGCATAAATTACAAATTATATTTGCTATTACTAATGAACAAATTATAAGAAGAAAGAAATCTCTTAAACTCCAAAATAATAAGAAACAAATTCCTGCTACTAAAATCTTAAAAAATAGTGAACTACTCAATTTTTAAAAATTCAATTATTCTTTTTCAGAGTATCCTAAACCATTTGCTTTTGCATAACTATTAGCAAATCTCATGAATCTTTCAAAGTCATTTGTATTTCTCCAAGAGAATATTGCTTCAATAAAGGTCGGGCTACCATCCACAAACCTTGCTTTAACTTCTTTTGTGATTAATTCACCTTCATTATCTATCATCCTCATTCCGGATATCTCGCCACTTGAAAGCTTAGAAAGAGCCTGAGGTTTTTCAAAAATGAAAAAAGCTTGGCCAGTAGATCCATCTTTATTCCTAGTAAGTCTAATTTCAGGAACGACTGGTTCATCGACACCATCATAAAATTGTATCCTTGCCTCTTTGTTTGGTGTCATAAAATTTTTTTAAATATCTTTTAATTCTAGACAAAAAAAAAAGGCTTTGAAATTATTAGAAAATTTCAGAGTTTTTCAAAATACTTTCCAAGAGATCTTCTTCATTTTTAAAAAATCTCAAAGTAACTACATTCTGTTTGCTTTTGAGCTCGTAATCATAACATTTATCATAGTACTCAAGCACAGCTTCACAAACCTCCGACCATTTCTCTTGATCAATTGCTTCTAAGGCTTTTTTTGTTCTTTGTGGTCCCAGTCTCTTTGTAATTCTCAATACAGACTCTTTAAGAGAGTCTTTTGGATAATTACTATAAGTTTTTATTAATTCATTAATTCTTTCTCGATCATCTTTTACAATTTCAATCCTTTTGGCTGTTTGCATTTGATTGAATAAACCATTTGGGATTCTACATTTTCCTATATTTGCACTCTCAGCCTCAACAAATATTGGCTTTGAATTATCAAAACTTTCTAGCTCCTGATAGATTAAATTTTCAAATTGTTCATTTGTTGGTTGTTCTCCCATACCTAAACCTCCAAATGAACTGCCTCTATGGTTTGCTAATGCCTCAAAATCAATTATTTGATAATTCATTTTTTTCAGTGTAAAAAGTATATTTGTTTTACCTGTACCAGTTTTACCCCCTATTACAATAATTCCCCTCTTCTCATTAAAATTATTTAAAACAGAATTTCTATAACTTTTATAACCTCCATCCAATTTAATTGTTTTGTATTTAAATTTATTTAACAGCCAGCTTATACTATGAGATCTCATGCCTCCTCTAGCACAATATATTTTTATATATTTGGGATTTAATAATGCATTCTCTGGGATCGCAAAATATTTCTCTTCTACATTAATCAATTCGTTAACTAAATTATCAAATTTCCCTTCCACGATCTTTAAACCCTCAATCACAGCCTTTTTTCTTCCAGCATTTTTGTATTTTTTTCCTATAAAAGCTCTTTCATCATTGCTAAATAATGGAATATTTATTGAATTAGGCATGTGTCCTTTATAATATTCATCTGGGCTTCTAACATCGATTAGAACACCTTTTTCCCGACTGAATTTATTAATGTTTAAATTTTTGAAATTCATAAGTTTAATCAATAAATTTATTATTTCTTTTTAAATTAAAATGCCTTTGCAAGATAAAAAAATTAATAATGATGATACTTTAAATTTAGTTAGAAAATTTGTAGATTCAAATCAACGTAAAAGAAAAGCTTTAGTAAAAGACATTGAATCATCTGCAATTTCTCTTTTTGAACTAAGTGAAGAATTGTTTCTAAACTTTGATAGAAAAAGTGATGACTGGGCTCCTGGTTGGATTTTACAAGTTTTGAAAAAACATAAACCTAAATTTTTTGATAATAAAACTTTCAATGAATGGGTTTGGACTGATTCAAATAAAGATATTAATTACAATGAATTACAGTTGAATTTACTTGAACAAAATTTTGAGGAGGCGGATAGAATTACTAGTTCTATTTTAAGAAAATTAGCTGGTAAAGTTGCTGAGAAAAGAGGATATGTTTTCTATAGCGAAGTTAGAAACATTTCTGGAATTGATTTAATAAGTATTGATAGATTATGGAATATTTACTCTCAAGGAAAATTTGGATTTTCAATCCAAGCTAAGTTATTAAAATCAGTAGGTAAAAGATATGATTTATTATGGCCTAAAATTGGTTGGAAGAATGAAGGAGTATGGACTAGATACCCTGGTGCTTTTTGCTGGTCATTGGAAGCTCCTGATGGTCATATGCCTTTAGTAAATCAATTGAGGGGAGTAAGATTAATGGACTCACTTCTACGACATCCTTCCATAGCTTCTCGTCATGATAATTGTCTTTGATTTGAGATCCATTGATAAGTTAAAATAAAGTTAACTTTTACATGATTATGTCCTTAGTTCAGGGCACATCTACATATATTTTAGAATCAACTCTTCAAATTTCAAATTTTGTTGAATTGTTGCTTGAGCCAATAAATCAATCTAAACATATCTATCTCATCAAATTAGGACTTCATGAAGCACTTGTAAATGCTGCTAAACATGGCAACAACTTGGATCCAACTAAAATTATTAAGGTTAGACGCTACATTACACCTAATTGGCTGGTATGGCAGATTCAAGATCAAGGTTCTGGTTTAGAAATAACTAAGAGAAAATTTAATCTCCCTTCAAGAAATGACTCAATAAATGGAAGAGGTTTATTTATAATTCATGAATGTTTTGATGATGTGAGATGGAGTCCAAGAGGAAATAGACTACAACTAGCACTTAAAAAAATTAATTTTTATGAGGGCAAGGCTTATCAACATTAATCCCTTTAAGCCATTTAATACTTTCTTCCAAATAATCTATGGTATCTTTTTCATTATTACCTATTATTAATTGGCATAAAGCAGAGGAGATTAGCTCTGCTGCTCTTATATTTTTATTACCTTTAAACTTATGCCAATCATTATGATCGATTTTTAATTTTTCGTTTAAATTTTTTACTAATAAAAAAACTTCTTTTGGCCAGGATTTCATTTATTTATTTTTTTTTATTTTATCGCAGACCAAACTTTTGTCATGAAGTGGGAATTACTTTTTATATGTGAGAAACCGATATCTTTCATTTTTAAGTCGATATCATCTTTTATATAATCACAATAGAAAGGTTCATGAAAATTCTTATAAAATCCTTCCATAATACTAATAAAGTTAGGAGAATCAACAATTTGAATTGAATCTGCAAGAACAAGTGTTCCTCCAGGTTCTAGGACTCTAAAAATTTCCTTTAAAACTTTTTCTCTGACAGTTCTTGGTAACTCATGAAATAAATAAACACAAGAAATAGCCTGAAAACTTTCATTATCAAAAGGAAGGTTCTCTGCATTGCCTTTAATTAATTCAATTAAATCTCCTTCTAAGCCAGAAATATGCCTACTTGCTTCTTTTAAATATGCATCTGATAAATCAAGACCAACTAATTTCTCTTTAGTAAATGCACCTCTTAACTGTTTTAATGTTCTACCAGAACCAGTAGCAATATCAAGAATCTTTATACTATTTTTTTTACGATCATTAAATTTTGCTAACCCCTCTTTTAATGGTTTGATAATTCTTCTTCTCATGGGGTTTGCTGTCCCATTAAATAATATTTCCACTTGAAGATCATAAATACTTGCAGAAAAATCAGATAAATATCCGTCTGTTTGGTGGTGAAAGTTTCTTAAGTAATAGTTGGGATACTCATCTTTTTCAATAGAATCAGGTAAATCGTTATATTTTTGTTTCCTTCTCCTTTCCCAAGTATTTGGCATATCTAACCAAATCTTTGGATATTGGGTTAAATAATTTAACCAAGGTTCATCAAATAATAGCTTTTGCGGGTAAAGGTTATCTTCAAAATCTTTCCAATCTTCTTCTCTAAGAGCATCCATAGAATTTTGAATCTCTAAAAGAAGATTTTTGTCAAAATTAAAACCACTTAATTCTTTGTCAGGAGATATTAAGTTCATAATTCTTGAACTGATCTCTTTATGAGCTAACCCTGCAATACTTTTTCCTTGTTGAAGTGTTTTATATGCAATTTTTGTAATAGGATCTTTTGCCATATTTAAATAGTTATATATATATTTCAACAAAAAAAATAACTTTTTGAGAATTTATAAATAAATACTCAAAAAGTTTAAAAAGAAAAAAATGGTTTTTTTAGTAAAACTACTAAAATTATGCATCGTAATACATAAAGAATTCATGTGGATGAGGTCTTTGTCTAAGCTGCTGAACTTCTTCGTACTTCATCTCTATAAAATTATCTATGAAGTCATTTGTAAATACATCTCCAGCTAATAGATAATCTTTATCAGCTCTCAAGGCATCTAGTGCATCATTTAGAGAGGAAGGAACTGTATTGATTTTTGATAATTCCTCTTGACTAAGTTCAAATAAGTCAACATCTACTCCGTCTCCTGGATCAATTTGATTCTTAATTCCATCAATACCAGCAAGTAGCATTACTGTAAAAGATAAATAAGGATTAGCCATGGCATCCCCCGATCTGAACTCTAATCTTTTTGCTTTTGGACTTGGACCCGTTAATGGAATTCTAACAGCGGCAGATCTATTCCCCTCAGAATAAACAAGATTAACAGGGGCTTCAAATCCAGGAACTAATCTCTTGTAACTATTTGTTGTGGGATTAGTAAATGCAAGGAATGATGGTGCATGCTTTAATATCCCGCCTATGTACCATCTTGCGGTTTGAGATAAGTTCGCATAAGTTCCTTCACCAAAAAATAATGGTTGTCCATTTTTCCATAAACTCTGATGTACATGCATACCAGTTCCATTGTCATTAAAAACAGGTTTAGGCATGAATGTTGCTGTCTTGCCATATTTTTTGGCAACATTTCTTACGACATATTTGTACGTCATAACGTTATCAGCTGCGTTGATTAAGGAAGAAAATTTCATACCCAATTCGTGCTGACCTGCTCCAGCTACTTCATGGTGATGCTTCTCAATTGGAATTCCTAACTGACCCATAAGTAATAGCATTTCAGATCTAATATCTTGAGCTGTATCACTTGGGGAAACAGGGAAATATCCCTCTTTATACTGGATCTTATATCCTAAATTTCCGCCCTCTTCAACACGACCTGTATTCCATGGAGCTTCTATTGTATCAACACTATAAAAACAACTCCCTTCCTTTGAGTCATACCTAACATCGTCAAATAAAAAGAATTCAGGTTCTGGACCAAAAAAAGCAGAATCAGCAATAGCCGTTGACTCTAAATATGATAAGGCTTTTTCAGCTAAAGATCTTGGACATCTATCATAGGGTTCTCCACTTCTTGGTTCTTGTATAGAGCAAATCATACTTAAGGTTTTATGCTTATAGAAAGGATCTATCCATGCAGTTGATGCATCTGGAACCATTGACATGTCTGAAGCGTTAATTGCTTTCCATCCTCTTATTGATGAACCGTCAAATGCAAGACCTTCTGAAAAAGACTCTTCTTCGATCATGTCCGAAGTCACTGTAAGATGCTGCCATTTACCATGAATGTCAGTAAATTTCAGATCAATAAGTTCAATCCCTTCGTCTTTAATTTGGCTAATAACATCTTGTGAAGTTTTTGACATTTAAATTTTTATACCTAATTAAGAAATTAATAAGTTGGTTAATGTAATTATGTATCAACCGTCACTTTTTTCAACAATAAATTCCTTCTTTGAGTAATTCAAGTTATTATTTATCAGATTTTTATGAAAATTATTTAAATTGGATGAATTTCTTTTAAAAAAGATCGCTAAAGGAACTTATTTGGTTTAATTTTAAGTTAATGCTTAATTCTTGCTTTGACTGAATCAAAGATGATTTACTCTTTAACTAAAGAAAATATTGCTAATTTTGAAAATACAAATGTCCCACCAAGATTATTATTAGGTCCAGGCCCCTCTAACGCGCACCCAGATGTTTTAAAGGCATTATCATTAAATCCAATAGGTCATTTGGATGATGCATACTTAGAACTTATGTCTGATGTTCAAAAATTATTGAGATATACCTGGCAATGTAATAACCGCGTAACTATTCCAGTAAGTGGAACTGGCAGCGCGGCTATGGAAGCTTCAATAGCAAATTTTATTGAAGAAGGGGAAAAAATATTAATAGCTAAAAAAGGCTATTTTGGGGATAGATTAGTTGATATGGCTTCTCGATATAAAGCAAATATTTCTGTAATTGAAAAAGAATGGGGTCAAGCATTTAGCTTAGAGGAAATAAAGTATGAAATAGAAAAGTTTAAACCTACAATATTTGCAATTGTTCATGCCGAAACATCAACTGGCGTCTTACAACCGCTTGAAGGTATTGGAGAAATTTGTAGAAAAAATAATTGTCTTTTTCTTGTTGATGCAGTTACCTCTTTAGGAGCGATTAAACTTCTTGTTGATGATTGGAAAATTGATTTAGCTTATAGTTGCAGTCAAAAAGGTTTGAGTTGTCCGCCAGGCTTAAGTCCTTTTACTATGAATAATAGGGCTGAAAGTAAGCTATTAAATAGAAGATCAAAAGTTCCTAATTGGTATCTAGATTTATCTCTTTTAAATAAATATTGGGGATCTGATAGGGTTTATCATCATACTGCTCCAGTTAATATGAATTATGCAATTAGAGAAGGCTTAAGATTAATAGCAAATGAGGGACTAGAAAATATTTGGTTTAGACATCAAAAAAATGCAGAAAAACTTTGGAATGGACTTATAGAATTAGGCCTTGAACTGCATGTTCCTAAAGAATACAGACTTCCAACTTTAACGACAGTAAAAATCCCTCCTGGTGTTGATGGTGAATTATTTAGAAATCATCTTTTAAAAGAGTTTGGCATTGAGATTGGAAATGGACTTGGTTCTCTGTCAGGTAAAATTTGGAGAGTTGGTCTAATGGGTTATAACTCATGTGATGAAAATGTTGATAAATTATTAAATTTATTTGATACTGAATTAAAGAAATTTTCTATTTTTCGTTCCGCAACTTTTTGAACCAATCCTTTATCATTTCACTTGATTGAATTTCATAAATTCCAGAAATTATTTCCATTTTATGATGTGCACTTTTATGAGTTGATAAATCTATTGATCCTCCGAGACCTCCTCTCTTTGAATCTTTAGCACCAAATACTACTTTCCCCATCCTTGCTTGAACAAGTGCTCCTGAACACATCTGACAGGGTTCTAAATTAACTACTAGCATACAGTCATTGAATCTCCAATCACCCTTTATCAGAGCTGCTTGCCTTAGAGCTATTAATTCAGCATGACCTAAAGGATCTTTATTAAGTTCTCTTTTGTTAATTCCTCTCCCTATACATCTTCCTTTTTGGTCTATTATTAATGCTGCAATCGGTAATTCAATTTCACCAACTTGTTTCGCCCGCTTTAACACAATTCTCATCCATTCTTTATATTTTAAATAGATGTTCTTTTCCTTAATAATTGGGGTTTTTAAATTTTCTGAACGATTATTCATACTTTGATTTTATAACCTTCAAAAAAAATTAGAAAAATGACTAAAGATTTGAATAAAAATGCAATTAATTATTTCCCTTCATATTCAGGAGATAATAAAGATTTTTTGATTTTATTGAATAAAACTTCAGATATTTTATGCAAATGGTTTTCTCAGACAAAAAATTCTTCCCCCCTTCCTTTAAGAAATGATTTTATTCCAACGTTTCCAGAGTCTTTGGGTTGTGATTTAGATTCACTGTTAGATGAAATACAAAATTTAATATATTCCTCATTTAATCCCTCTCACCCTGGTGCATTAGCTAATTTAGATCCTCCCCCATTATTAGTTTCAATTATTGGTGATTTTATAGCGGCTGGACTAAATAATAATCTACTGGCAGAAGAATTATCCCCAAGTATTTCAAAGTTAGAGAATGAATTATGTAAATGGGTTGCTAAAAAAATTGGTTTCAATGAATCATCTGGAGGAATAACTGCTAGTGGCGGGACTTTAAATAATCTCAATGCTCTTGTAACGGCAAAATATAATTCAAATAAAACTATTGACCATGAAGCGTTTTTAATTCTCAGTGAGGATGCTCATGTCTCATTTAAAAAATGTGCAAGAGTCATTGGAGTGAAAGAAGAATATATAATTCTCATAAAAACTGATAGCTTAGGGCGAATGAGTGTTCCTGCGCTAAAAGATACTATAAAAAGTATTTACTCTTCTGGTAGAAATATCTTCGCTGTAGTTGCAACTTTTGGAACTACAATCCGCGGATCTCTTGATCCCATTGATGAAATTTCAGAAGTGTGTTTACAAAATAATATCTGGCTTCATATTGATGCATCAATTGGAGGCGTGTTCTGGCTGGCAGATGAAAAAATTGATCAGGTTAATTATTTAAAAAAGTGTAATGCTAATTCAGTAACAATAAATCCCCAAAAACTTTTGGGAATTGCTAAAACCTCCTCTATACTAGTAGTTTCAAAATATGATAATCTTCAAAAAACTTTTCAAACAGGACTTCCCTACATTGATACATCTGAGGACAAAATAAATCGAGGTGAATTAGGAGTACAAGGTTCAAGACCAGCTGAGATTATAAAGTTATGGCTTGGGTTAAGATTTTTAGGAGTGAAAGGTATTGAGACTTTATTAAGCCAATCAGTTGAAAAAAGAAAATTATTTGAACATCTTTTAGATAAGAAAAAATTTAAAATTTATTCTGGCCCATTACACATAGTCTCTTTTTTACCAAACAACATGAATGTTCAAAAGTCAAATAAATGGACCTCTGAAGCAAAGTCAATTCTATTACAAAACAAATTTATGATTTCTAGACCACTATATAAGGATCAATATTTTTTAAGAGTGGTTTTCGGGAATTTTAATACAGATAAATCTCATATTTTAATGTTGGCAGATTTATTAAATAATTTATCAATATGAATAGACCAAAATTAATTGCAATTATCACAGGATTAATTTCTATTGTTATATGTTTAATTTATTTATTTTTAATTACACTTTTTGATTTCCGTTCAATATTTAATCAATATTTAATTAACTCTTCTGAGAATATGGCGGTAATTTTTTCTTCAATGAAAAATTTTTATCTCTTTTAATTCTCGATATTGCCTCTTTTAAAAAGGTATCCAAAATTTCTTCTCTTTTATTAATTTCATATATCTCTTGAACAACTTCTTGAATTCCACCATCCCCCCAGTCTTGATTTTGCTCAAAATAAGTAACTAATGATAATCCTACAATTTTAATTAACCATGCTGAAGTCAAAGATTGAATAGTTTTATTTATAAATGTTGTAGTGAAATTAGCAGATAATAAATTAGTAATTAAGGAAGTACCTCCTTTTACTACTCCTATTGCTGCAATAATTCTAATTATTGATTTAGTTAAATCTAATGCTTTCTCTTTAGTTATTTTTGCATCATATATTTTTGATAATTCCATTACCATTTGAACATTAATTGTTGTTGTTGCTATTAAGTCTATTGCAGGCAAAGGGGTAATTAATATAACTCCGCTAGTTATCCAAGAATATTTATTTATTATTTTGATTGCTAAGTTTTTTCTTTGTTCATAAATTATATTTTTACTAAATAGTCCTAATTTGTTGCATTGAAAAAGTATATTATCAGCAAGCAATTCTTCTCCATTTTTATCAAGCGTATTGATTATTTGATTAAATAAATCATCAACATCTATATATTGTTTTTTTGGGCGACCTCCAATATTGGGAATAGTCTGAGGTGATGCAATTGTACTAATTATTTTATAGTTATTAGAAAAATTACTAATCAATTTATTAATATTAGATTTTATTGCTTCATTTTGTGTAAATGATCTTAAGTCGCATTTGTTTAAAGTAATAATTATTGTTTTACCTATATTAGAAAGTTCCCTTAAAAGAAAAATTTCATATTCGTTAAGATCTTGATCTACAACAAATATTATTAGATCAGATTCTGCTGCTTTTTTTACTGTTTTTTCTTCGCGTCTTTGCCCTTCTCTAAATGCCTCAAATAATCCAGGAGTGTCTATGATACATACTTTCCTTTTTAGTAATGGAATATTGATTTTATAACTTGTGATTTCTTTAGTAGTACCTAAGGTTGGAGAAATCTTACCTACTATATTTTTTAATAATGCTCTAGCTAAAGATGTTTTCCCACATGATCCTGATCCGAAAAGTACTACTTTATAGTCAGCCTTGGTCAATTGGCTTTCTAATTTAACTTTTTCATTGTTAATAATTTGAGCATTAACTTTGTCTTCTATGAGATTTTTGATCTCTGATATCCCTCTAAGACTTTCTTTTGCCGCAGAAAACTTATTATTAACTTTTAAAAGTTTATTCTTAAATATTGCTTTATATAAAATCTTTTTGAAAAGTCTTTTATTAAATAAATAAAATAAAGTTATTAAAATTATTAATATAAAAATATTATAAATATTGAAAATACTTTTAAATATATTAATAAAAGTATAGATAACAATTATTAAGGTTATTTGAGAATAATATTTCTTAAAGAATTTCTGCATCTAGTAATCTTTGTCCTTAAAAATTTTATATAAAAGTATTATTACACCAATATTAATAGCTAGATCAGCAATATTAAATACAGGAAAGTTAATATAATTTAATTTAATAAAATCAATTACATATCCATATAATATTCTATCAATTCCATTACCTACACTCCCAGCCAATATAAATGATAATCCATACTTACTTAATGGTTTTAGGGGTTTTACTAAAATTATATATAATAGGGTAAACGAGGAAAATATACTTATTGTAGATAGAAATATTCTATTACCACTTAAAATATTAAATGCTGCTCCATCATTCTTAATAAATTTTAAGGTGAATAAAATTATATTTTTATTTTCAAGAATATAATAATTATTACTAATATATAATTTTGATATTTGATCTATAATTACAACTATTATAGATATAAGTATGATTTTAAATTCATCTTTAAGATTTATAGACATTATATTTTAAACTTTATTTTCTTTGTCAACAATAAAATGATAGCTATCGGAAAAATTATAATTATATGATAAGGTATTTTGCTTAATGATAATTTACCAATATTATAGAATATATAGTCTGTATTATTATATAAAAGAGATTGTAAAATTAAATATGTAATACCTGTAATATGCATTAATATAATCCCTTTAAAAGCTCTTATAAAAAAAAGTGATATTGAAATTTCTTCTTTTTGAAAAGTATTACTAACTATTATTATTAGGGGTATTAATCCAATTAAATATCCAAAATTTGGTGTCATAATATATCCTAAAGAACCACCTTCATAAAATATAGGAATTATAAATAACCCTAATAAAAAATATATATATAAAGCTTTTAATAAAATTCTACTCTTATAGTAAATTGATAACATTATTACTGCTGGAACTTGTAAATTAATTGGTAATTCTTGTAAATTTAAAATATTAACGAATGTAGGGTATGGAACATATAATGGAATCAATGAGGACAAAATTAAGCACTCTATTGAAATAATTAATTTAAGAAATTTATCAATGATAAATATATTTGATTTCAAGTTTTTAAAGACTTCTAAGAGCTACAATAGGATCTAACTTAGAAGCTCTTTTTGCTGGTAAGACTCCAAAAATTAGTCCAATTGAGCCAGAAATAATCATCGTTGAAAATGTTGTTGATATACCTACAGAGGCAGGTAGCGGCGTAATTACTCCAACAATGAAAACTCCCGATAATCCTGTGACGGTGCCTACAAGTCCACCAATAATTGAAAGAATTAGTGCTTCAAAAAGGAATTGTATTAATACATCTGATTGCTTAGCGCCTATTGCTTTTCTGAGACCTATCTCTTCAGTTCTCTCGCTTACTGAAACTAACATAATATTCATTATCCCAATTCCTCCTACTAAAAGTGAAACGGCTCCTATTCCTGCTAATAAAAATGTCAGACCACTTGTTATGTTAGTAACTATATTTAAAGCATCTTCTTGAGATCTAACAGCAAAATCATCGTCTCTAATGATTTTATGTCTTTGTCTTAGTAAATTTGTAATTTGAAATTTTGCTGCACCAGTTTTATCTTTATTAATTGCTTCTACACTTATAAAGCTTAAACTCACTCCGAATGTAGGATCTTTGCCTGTAACTCTATTAACCATTGTTGAAATTGGTATATATGCATTCTTATCTTGATTATTTCCAAAAACTGCTCCTTTCGGTTTTAGGATTCCTACTATTTCATATGAATTATCTTTGATTCTTATTTTTTCTCCTAAAGCTGATTGAACTCCAAAGAATTCTTTAACTAAGTCTGGACCTACAACTACAATGCTTTTAGCGCCACTTACATCATTTTGAGATATAAATCTTCCTTCCTTAATCTCAAAACTTCTCACTTCTAAAAACTCTGGGGTTATTCCAGCAATAGAAATACTTAAGCTCTTTGAATTGGATTGTACAATCTCATTTGCAGATATTTGTGGGGCAACTTTTTTGACACTTGGAACTTGTTCTTGAATAGCATAAGCATCTTCTAATACTAAATTTTTTGGAAATGCAATTCCTCTTCTTCTAGTGTCATTATTTCCCGGAACAATAAAAAGAACATTTGCTCCAAGATTACTTAATTGATTTTTTGCTAATGTTTGTGCACCTCTGCCAAGACCCACTAATGTGATTACAGAAGCATTACCAATGATTATCCCCAACATTGTAAGAGAGCTCCTTAATTTATTTGAAATTAAGGTTTTTGCAGCCATTTTAAATGCTTCCTTATAAGAAATATTTCTAGACATATTTAAACTTATCAGAAGATTCATCTTGTCCCTCTATTTGGCCTTTATATACAACTCCTTCATTGAGTTGAAGTGTTATTAAATCTCCATCTTTAATATTTTTATCAACTAAATCTAATTGACATATAGTTGAGATATTAGATTTTAATTTTTTAAAAATTTTTAGGCATTCATCTTGAGATTCATCAGTGATAATTCCAGTAATATGTTTTGAAAATGGAAGAGATTTTAATAAATTTCTATTTACAATTAAAATTTCTCCAAGTGAAATTAATGAAAGGTCTAATTCATTATTAATAACTCTTGCTTTACCAGTTACTCCTGTCTCCCCGATCGATATTCCTCTTGCGATAACTTGTCTTACCAAGCCTACTTTTATTAAATCGGTAGAACCACTTATTCCTGTAAGTGTTCCAGCTGTTTGGACTACTAAATCACCCTGTTTTAAGATCCCCATTTCTTGAGCATTTTGCATCGCAATGCTAAATATCTTAGCGGCTCTTTCTTGACTTTCTATCAAGATTGGTGTTACACCCCATACTAGTTGCAACCTTCTTGCGACTGTTTTTTCACTTGTAGTAGCAAGTATTGGCGTTGGTGGTCTAAACTTGCTTACATTATGGGCAGTGGCTCCTGATTTTGTTAGCGGAATAATTGCTGCAGCATCCAATTGTCTTGCAATGCTACTAACTGCAGCACTGATAGCATTAGGAATTGTACTAGGTAAATGACTCTCAATAGCTTTCTGAGGATAATCTCTTTCTATTCTTCTAGCTATTGTTGCCATTGTTTTTACCGCCTCAACTGGATAATCTCCTACGGCGGTTTCATTTGATAACATCACAGCATCCGTTCCATCTAGTATTGCGTTAGCTACATCACTTACTTCTGCTCTTGTAGGTCTTGGACTTGATGCCATGGAATCTAACATTTGCGTTGCTGTAATAATTGGAATTCCAAGAGTATTCGCTTTCTTAATCAATTCTTTTTGAAGTAAAGGAACTTCTTCTGGAGGCATTTCTACACCTAAATCACCTCTAGCTACCATCACACCATCGCATAGAGGAAGGACAGAATCAATTTGATCGATCGCTTCAAATTTTTCTATTTTTGCGACAACTGGAGTTGAATAACCATGTTCATTAATTAGATCTTTAATTTCGTTGATATCAGAAGGATTTCTCACAAAACTTAGTGCTATCCAATCAACACCTTCTTTGAGTCCAAATTCAAGATCTCTTTTATCTTTTTCAGTTAAAGCTTTAACGGATAATTGAACATCAGGGAAATTTACACCTTTGTTATTGGATAGTACTCCTCCTACCGCTACTCTGCATTCAAGTATTTTTTCTTTTTCGTTAATTTTTTCAACCTTCATTTCTACCCTTCCATCATCTAATAGGATTCTTTTCCCTACAGTTACTTCTTCTAGTAAGTTTTGATATGTCACATTGGCAATTTTATTATTACAAGCTATTTCTTTTGATGTGAGTGAAAATAGATCTCCCTTTTTTACCTTTACAGGGCCATCTTTAAATCTACCAAGTCTTATCTTTGGACCCTGTAAATCTTGCAATATTCCAATATCTATTGATAAATAATTTGAAACTTTTCTTATGGTTTTAATTCTCTCTTTATGATCTTCATGATCACCATGAGAAAAATTTAATCTAAATGTAGTTACACCAGCTTTTATTAGTTCAGTAATTATTTCTTCTGATTGAGTTGCGGGACCAATTGTTGCAACTATCTTGGTACGTCTTTTTAAATCAATATTAGACATATAATTTTTCTATGTATTAAGTTAAATTTATCATATAAAAAACCTATTATTTAAACTATGGATTTTGATACGTATCAAAAAAATGCAAGAAAAACTGCTATTTATCCAGAAAAGGGTTCAAATTTTATATATCCAACTCTTGGATTAGTGGGAGAAGCTGGAGAAGTTGCAGAGAAAATCAAGAAAGTATTGAGAGATAAAAATGGAAAGTTCGATATGGAATCAAAAATTTTATTAAAGAAGGAATTAGGAGATGTTCTTTGGTATTTAGCGACGATATGTAGTGAATTTAATTTCTCCTTGGATGATATAGCTAAATCAAATTTAAAAAAATTAAGTTTAAGAGCTGATAATGATAAATTATCAGGTTCTGGAGATAACAGATAATTAGAAGTTATAACCTAAGCTTGCATATTGTAGATTTGTAATTAAATTCTGAACAACATTTAATAAGAGGAAAGCAAGTATTGAGGAAATATCTAACCCACCAATAGGAGGAATGACACCTCTAAATATATTTAAATATGGATCTGTTATTGAACTAATAGCAGATAATAAACCATTACTCCAATCTATGCCAGGGAACCAAGTTAGCAAAATTCGGATTATCAAAATAAATGAATAAATTGATAATGTTTGCCCTAAAACTGCAAAAATTTCTGAAATCATTTCTTATCCAATTTATATTATATTAACATTTACTTTTTTGAGTCGCCTATTTTAGATATGAAGTCATTACTTACAGCAAATGTTTGAAAGAATTTTTCAGACAATGTTATCCAATATGATCTACCCTCTTTTTGTTTTCTTCTTATAATAAAATTCTTTTCTAATAATTCTTTTATATGATCATATGCACTTGAACCTCT
>CAYNKY010000004.1:0-44272 GCA_964397895.1 uncultured Prochlorococcus sp. | reverse complement strand
GTTAAGGGGAAACCAATACCTAGGCCTGGTACTCCTGAATCATTCAAAGTTTTAATGAGGGAATTACAATCACTAGGTTTAGATATAGCTGTTTATACCGATGAAGGGAAAGAAGTTGATTTAATGCAAGATGTTAATTCAAGAAGAAATACCCCTTCTAGACCTACTTATGAATCATTAGGTACATCAGAATATGAAGAAGATTAACCTTTAATTCAAATTTTTATTAATTTACATATTCCACTATGACTAACAGCAACTTAAGAACAGAAAATCATTTTGACTACGTCAAAATTTCCTTAGCATCTCCTCAAAGAATCATGGATTGGGGACAAAGAACTTTACCTAATGGTCAGGTAGTTGGTGAGGTTACAAAACCAGAGACAATTAACTATAGAACTCTTAAGCCAGAAATGGATGGGCTTTTTTGCGAAAAAATATTTGGTCCCTCAAAAGATTGGGAATGCCATTGTGGAAAGTATAAGAGAGTGCGACATAGAGGAATTGTATGTGAAAGATGTGGGGTTGAGGTTACTGAAAGTAGGGTAAGAAGACATAGAATGGGGTATATAAAATTAGCAGCGCCCGTTTCTCATGTCTGGTATTTAAAAGGTATTCCAAGTTATGTTGCCATTCTTCTGGATATGCCGCTCAGAGATGTTGAGCAAATTGTTTATTTCAATTGCTATGTAGTCCTTGATATTGGTGATCATCAAGAGCTCAAATATAAACAACTTCTCACCGAAGATGAATGGTTAGAAATTGAAGATGAGATTTATGCTGAAGATTCAACAATTGAAAATGAGCCTATTGTTGGAATAGGAGCAGAAGCTCTGAAACAACTGCTTGAAGATTTAAATTTAAATGAAATTGCTGAGGATCTCCGAGAAGAAATCACACAAAGTAAAGGACAAAAAAGGGCTAAGTTAATAAAAAGATTACGTGTGATTGATAATTTTATAGCTACTAATGCAAGACCTGAATGGATGGTTCTAGATGCAATACCCGTTATTCCTCCAGATTTAAGACCAATGGTTCAACTCGATGGAGGAAGATTTGCTACTTCAGATTTAAATGATCTTTACAGAAGAGTAATTAATAGAAATAATCGCCTAGCTAGACTTCAAGAGATTTTAGCCCCTGAGATCATTGTTCGTAATGAAAAGAGAATGCTTCAGGAAGCAGTTGATGCATTGGTTGATAATGGCAGGAGGGGAAGAACTGTTGTTGGAGCTAACAATAGAGCTTTAAAATCTTTAAGTGACATAATTGAAGGTAAACAGGGTAGATTTAGACAAAATCTATTAGGCAAACGAGTTGATTATTCAGGTAGATCAGTTATAGTTGTAGGCCCTAAATTAAAAATGCATCAATGCGGATTGCCCAAAGAAATGGCTATCGAACTCTTTCAACCTTTTGTTATTCATAGGTTAATAAGACAAAATATTGTTAACAATATTAAGGCTGCAAAAAAATTGATTCAAAAAGCAGATGATGAAGTCATGCAAGTTCTTCAAGAAGTAATTGAAGGTCATCCAATTTTACTAAATAGGGCTCCAACTCTTCATAGACTAGGTATTCAAGCATTTGAACCAAAATTAGTAGGAGGGAGAGCGATTCAATTACACCCCTTGGTTTGTCCAGCATTTAATGCTGACTTTGATGGTGATCAAATGGCTGTTCATGTCCCTTTAGCTTTAGAAGCACAAACTGAGGCTAGGATGTTAATGCTTGCAAGTAATAATATACTTTCTCCTGCAACAGGAGAACCGATAGTAACGCCATCGCAAGATATGGTACTTGGGTCTTATTACTTAACAGCATTACAACCTGACTTCAAAAAACCTAATTTTGGAGAGTATTCATCAACGTTTGCTTCTTTAGAAGATGTGATCTTCGCATTTGAGGATAAAAGGATAGGTTTGCATAATTGGGTTTGGGTT
This sequence comes from uncultured Prochlorococcus sp., assembly GCA_964397895.1. GTDB lineage: Bacteria > Cyanobacteriota > Cyanobacteriia > PCC-6307 > Cyanobiaceae > Prochlorococcus_A. The sequence goes on along the minus strand of CAYNKY010000004.1, from coordinate 42,329 downwards.
AGATTCAATGGTGAAGTTGAAGACGAAGAGGATTCTAAAAAACCTATTGAAATAAAAGAAAATCAAGATGGTTCAAAACTTGAAATTTGGCATTATAGAAGAGATAAATTTGACTCTCAAAATAATCTCATATCTAGATTTATACTTACAACAGTGGGCAGAGTTGTAATGAATCATACAATAATTGATTCAGTCTCTCAGACTTGAATTCTGAAAATAAACAATTAAACTTACCTCCGCAAAATCATGACATCTTCAAAACAAAGAAAAAGTTCAAAATCTCGTAAAAATTCAAAAAATTCAAAGAAAAACCTTCAAATGTTAATGCCTCCTTTGGCAAAAACTCCTCCTTCCTTTAAAAATAAAGTTATAGATAAAAAAGGTTTAAAGAATCTTGTCGCATGGTCATATAAAACTCATGGAACTGCAATCACAGCTGCGATGGCAGATAATTTAAAAGATCTTGGGTTTAAGTATGCTACTCAAGCTGCAGTTTCTATATCTGTGGATGATTTGAAAGTACCAGAGGCTAAGCAAGATCTAATTGGTCAAGCAGAGGCACAAATAAGTGCAACTGAGGAATGTTACAGGCTTGGAGAAATTACGGAAGTTGAGAGACATACAAAAGTAATTGATACTTGGACCGAAACTAATGAAAGATTAGTTGATGCTGTTAAAAATAATTTCAACCAAAATGACCCATTAAATTCTGTTTGGATGATGGCAAACTCTGGAGCCAGAGGAAATATGTCTCAGGTAAGACAACTTGTTGGGATGAGAGGGTTAATGGCTAATCCTCAAGGAGAGATTATTGATTTACCAATAAGAACAAACTTTAGAGAAGGTCTTACAGTAACTGAATATGTAATTTCATCATATGGAGCACGCAAAGGTTTAGTTGATACTGCTTTAAGAACAGCTGATTCTGGATATTTAACTAGAAGACTAGTAGATGTTGCTCAAGATGTGATAGTTAGAGAAGAAGATTGTGGCACAGAACGCTCAATTGTTATAGAAGCTGAAGATGGTAAGTTTGGTAATAGACTTTTAGGTAGATTAACAGCGCAGGATATTCTCAATAAAGAAGATGAATTATTGGTGGCAAAAGATACTGCAATTGATCCCTCCATAAGCGCTGTTCTTGAAAATTCAGCAATTTCTAAAGTTGATATTAGATCACCTTTAACTTGTGAAGCTAATAGATCTGTATGTAGAAAATGTTATGGATGGGCACTTGCTTATAATCATCTAGTTGATCTTGGTGAAGCTGTTGGTATTATTGCTGCTCAATCAATAGGTGAGCCTGGAACACAATTAACAATGAGAACTTTCCATACTGGAGGAGTTTCCACGGCTGAAAGTGGTGTCGTGAGATCAAAGATTGCAGGAACAATTGAATTTAGTTCAAAAGCAAAAATAAGAGGATATAGAACGCCCCATGGAGTTGAGGCAAAACAAGCAGAAGTTGACTTTATCTTAAAAATCCTTCCAAAATCAGGTGCTTCAAGTAAGGCTCAAAGAATAGAAGTTTCTAGTGGTTCATTATTATTTGTTGAGAACGGGCAAGAAGTTGAGTCTGACATTACGATTGCTCAAATTACAGCAGGTGCTGTTAAGAAAAGCGTCGAAAAAGCGACAAAAGATGTTATTTGCGATTTAGCGGGTCAAGTTAAATATGATAAAGTTATTCAGCCAAAAGAAGTAACTGATAGACAAGGTAATATAACTTTAAAGGCGCAAAGACTTGGTAGATTATGGGTTTTGGCAGGAGATGTATATAATCTGCCCCCAAACGCCTCACCAGTTGTTGCATCCAACAAAAAGGTTAAAGAAGGAGAAGTGTTAGCAGAAGCTAGCCAATTTAGTGAATTTGGTGGAGAAGTTCGTCTTAGAGATTCAATTGGTGATTCAAGAGAAGTTCAAATAGTTACTACATCAATGATCCTAAAAGACTGCAAACTATTAGAAGAGGCTACACACTCAGGAGAAATATGGCATTTAGAGTCTGATGTTGGAGTGTCTTATCGTTTAAATACAATCCCTGGAAGTAAGATTAGTAGTGGAGAAATAATAGCTGATTTGGCTGATGATAAATTTAGAACAAAAACAGGAGGCTTAGTAAAATATGCTCCTGGTCTAAGTGTCAAGAAAGCGAGATCGGCAAAGAATGGTTTTGAAGTGAGTCAAGGAGGTACTTTGCTCTGGATCCCTCAAGAAACTCATGAAATCAACAAAGATATATCTCTCTTAATGATAGAGGATATGCAATGGATTGATGCTGGAACAGAGGTCGTCAAAGATATTTTCAGTCAAACATCAGGTATCGTTACCGTTACTCAAAAGAACGACATTTTACGCGAAATTACTGTTAGAAATGGTACTTTTCATGAATGCGATGATGAAGAAGTTTTGAGACGTTTTGATGATGAAGGTATGCTTGTCAATCCAGGTGAAAAGATTATGGATGGTATTGACAATAAAGAAATACTTTTTGTGCAGAGGCTAGAAACTCCAAAATGTAAGGGTTTATTGCTCAGAACTGTTGAGGAATTTACAATCCAAGATGAAGCTCAGTTGCCTCAACTTGAGCATGTTAAGCAAGATAAAGGACCTCATCTTGGGTTAAAAGCTATTCAGAGGCTAACTTACAAAGATGGAGAATTAATCAAATCTGTTGAAGGGGTTGAACTCTTAAGAACACAATTAAGTTTGGAGACATTTAATGCGACTCCTCAAATGACTGTGGATGTAGAAATAATTCAAGATAAAAAAGACAAAAATTTGAGGAGATTAAATTTAGTAATTCTAGAATCAATACTTGTAAGGAGAGATACAATATCTGACTCAAGTCATGGATCTACCCACACAGAATTGCAAGTCAAGAATAATTCTATGGTAAAGGCAGGTGATGTTATTGCTACTACACAGATATTGTGTAAAGAGGATGGCATTGTTCAAATGCCAACTCCTGTAGATGATGAGCCTATAAGAAGACTTATTATTGAAAGGGAAGAAGATAAAATTAAGATCAAAACAAAAAGTAAACCATCTGCAAAAGTTGGAGATAGGGTAGTTGATGGAGATTTAGTAAGTAAAGAAGAAAAGTCTTCTTCATGTGGTGAGATTGAGGCAGTAGGAGAAAATTCCGTAACTTTAAGGCTTGGTAGACCTTATATGGTTTCTCCAGATTCTGTGTTACATGTTCGAGATGGAGATTTAGTTCAAAGAGGAGATGGGTTAGCTCTACTAGTTTTTGAGAGGCAAAAGACAGGAGATATTGTACAAGGATTACCAAGAATTGAAGAACTTTTAGAGGCTCGTAGACCACGAGATGCTGCAGTTTTATGCAAAAAATCTGGAGTTGTACAAATTAAAAAAGGCACAGATGATGAATCAATTTCTTTATCAGTTATAGAAAAAGATGATGTTGTTAATGAATATCAAATTCTTCTTGGTAAAAATATAATGGTGAGCGATGGCCAGCAAGTCAGTGCTGGTGAACTTTTAACTGATGGGCCTATTAATCCTCATGACTTACTAGAATGCTTTTTTGGAGATTTAAAAGACCAAAAACCTTTAATGGATGCTGCTCAGGAATCAATTTCCAAGCTTCAAAGAAGAATGGTTAATGAAGTTCAGAATGTATATAAATCTCAGGGAGTTGCTATTGATGATAAACATATTGAGGTAATTGTTAGGCAGATGACTAGTAAAGTAAGAGTTGAAGATGCAGGAGATACTACTCTTCTACCAGGTGAATTAATAGAAGTGAGACAAGTTGAAGATACTAATCAAGCGATGTCAATAACTGGTGGAGCCCCTGCTCAATTTACTCCAGTTCTTTTAGGTATTACAAAAGCATCACTTAATACTGATAGCTTTATTTCAGCAGCCTCTTTCCAGGAAACAACTAGAGTTTTAACAGAGGCTGCTATTGAAGGGAAATCAGATTGGCTAAGAGGTTTAAAAGAAAATGTTATTATTGGAAGATTAATACCTGCAGGGACTGGCTTTAGTGGTTTCGTAGAAGAATTAGCTTCTGAAGCTGGGCCTCATCCAGATATTCTTGCTGAAGAATCTGGGGGGGGATATCGAAGAGCTCAGAATCTTAGACCAGATTATACAGTAGATATGCCTGCAAATAATTCTGTTAAGTCATCTGCAATTCTTGATGATCCAAGTGATGAAGATTTAGAAACAACAAGATCTAGGCATGGTATTGATCCATCATCAAGTAATTTTGCAGCTTTTGCCAGACCTAATGCAGAGAATCAATTCTCAGAAGATCAATTACCTGATCCAGCGGCTTTAGAAGGATTACAAGAAGAAGGTTTACTTACTGATGAATAAGCTATAGTTATTTATATTTATTAGAATGAAATTTTAAGATTAATGATTAAACCTGAAATTATCCCTAAAAGAAAATTGCCTAAATATGGATTCCATTCATACAATGAGAAATTAAATGGTAGATTAGCAATGATTGGTTTTATAGCTCTTATATTTACAGAATTTTTTTTGAAGCACGGTCTTTTTTCTTCTTATTAATTATTTGAAAAATCTACTTGGATTTAGCATTAAAGATTTAGAAAAGCTTGCTTTGAATTATGGAGAATTATCTTTTCGTGGGAGACAAATTTATTCATCTATTTATAATTCGAAGAATAAATTAAATAATATCGATGATATAAAGGTTTTACCTTCTAATTTTAGAAATAAATTAAAAAGTGAAGGTTTTATTATAGGAGGTTTAACTTTAAAGAAGAAATATTTAGCTGGAGATGGAACTTTAAAATTACTTCTTAATACTTTTGATGGAGAATATATTGAATCAGTTGGAATCCCAGCTGATAAAAGATTAACAGTTTGTGTCTCAAGCCAAGTAGGATGTCCGATGGATTGTAAATTCTGCGCAACTGGTAAAGATGGTTTGAAACGGTCATTAAAAGCAGGAGAAATAATTGATCAAATTTTATTTGTTCAAAATGAAATGAAACAAAAGGTAACTAATATTGTTTTTATGGGAATGGGAGAACCCCTATTGAATATAAATGAATTAATAATTGCAATAAGATCAATTAATGAAGATTTAAATATTAGTCAACGAAAAGTTACCGTTAGTACAGTCGCTGTGCCAAATAAAATTAATCAATTATCAAAATTATCGTTTGAAAAATTAGGAAAATGCCAATTTACACTTGCAATTAGTCTCCATGCTCCAAATCAAGAAATTAGAGAAAAGATAATTCCAAGTGCCAAGTCATATAAAATAAAAAATATAATTAAGGATTGTAAGAAATTTGTATCTAAGACAGGAAGAAGAATTAGCTTTGAATATATTTTACTTAATGGTATAAATGATCAAGTTGAGCACGCAGATCAATTGTGCGATCTTATTAAAGGATTTCAATGTCATGTCAATTTGATTAATTATAATCAAATTGAGGAAGTGGTATTTAAACAATCATCTTTAAAAAATCTAAATAAATTCAAAGCAAGACTTATAGAACATGGTATTAAAGTAAGTATTAGAAAAAGTCGAGGGCTTGATAAGAATGCTGCTTGTGGTCAATTGCGAAGAAAATTAGATTAGAGATATTCAAATTTAAAGATTTCTTTAAATGTTGCACAAACCAGCTAGTATAAATTTAATTTAATTTTATTTGTGGTTTTTATTAGAACAAAACTTTTACCCTTTGCAATCGTACTTCTCTTTGGGGTTGCTTTTTTTGCAGTGAGTGCAAGAATTTGGTTGCCAGGCGACATGATGAATCCCGCTCCTATAAATTGATATTTGCTTTTTCTGATGACCAATAAAAAAAAGGATTATACCGATGATAGTTTAGCTGATTTAGCTATTGATCCTGATGTGTTAGCTAGAGAATTAGCGGTCGATTTTGAAATTGATCCTCTTGAAGAAATTGATAACGATAGTTTCTCAAAAGAGGATACTGACGTTACATCAGAATGCGATCAAGCTCTAAAATTTTTAAAAGGAAATAAAGAAGAAAGAATACAAGGCTTAAAAATATTTTGTGAATATAGAGATAAAAGATCTTTCCCATTGCTTCTCCCATTACTTGATCAGTCTTGTCCTGTAGAAAGAATGAGCGCTGTATATGCTTTAGGACGTAATCCATGTCCAGATGCTGTAGAAAAATTAGTTTATCTTTTAGAGACTGATGATAATGCTTATGTTAGAAGAGCAACTGCTTGGAGTTTGGCTAATTATGATAACCAAATTGTATTACTTCCTTTAATAAAAGCCCTCAAAAATGATGTTTCTTCTGTAAGATTATGGGCTTCCAGTTCTCTTGCAGAAATAGGAAATATTTCCAGTGACAATGCACAATTAGCTGCTGATCAATTATTGATTAGCCTAAAAATAGACAATGAACCTGTTGTGAGAAGTAATTGCATCTGGTCTTTATGCAGAATTTATCAAAACCTAAGCAATCAAATGCAAGAATCTTTTGTTGATGAATGTACCAAAATTGCTTTATTTGATTCAGAACCATCTGTTATGGAAGAAGCCAAAACGGCGCTTGATTCAATGGGAATGAAAGGTTTTTATAAATAATTTATTTGCATTATGAAATATTTTATATCCAATAATGAAAACAAAGTTACGTTATCAACTTTAATTAAATTTTTTGGTTATTTTATATAAAGTATAAGTACTTAGTGTATTAATCTAATGCCTCAAAGAACATTAAGATTCAAAATTTATCAAGACGGCAGAGTTCAAGAGTCTGTCGAAGGATTCGAAGGTGATGCATGTAATGATGCCACAAGTAGTTTAGAAGATGCACTTGGGGAAGTGAAAAGTAAAAGGTTAACAGCTAATGCATATGTTAGTAATCACAACAAAAACATCAACAATTTAAATAACAAATCAAATGTCACATTTTAGCACCATTAAAACAAAACTAAAAGAAACAGAGCCTCTTATCAAAGCTCTAGATGTTTTAGGTTATAATCCTAGTCAAGATGAGAAATTTGTAAAAGGTTATCAAGGTAATTTTACAGCAGTTGATATTAGTATCGATTTACCTGAAAATACAAAAGTTGGCTTTAAATGGGACACAAATTCTAATTCTTATGAATTAGTTACAGATTTGGATTTATGGAAATATAATCTTCCGATTGAAAGATTTATTTCAAAAGTCACTCAAATGTATGCTTATCAAACAATTCTTGAAAAGACAAAAGAAGACGGTTATCAAATTGTTGAACAGAAAAATGAAAATGATGGCTCTATTGAATTAGTTCTTACTAAATGGGAATGATAAAATTTGGATATTGATCCTTCTGCTGCTTTTGGTTGTTTTGAAGAGACCAGTGAGATCTCGAGGGATCAGACCTGTTTAGACTCTGAACTTAAATTAGATTTACTAAAAGATATTCAAGAAAAATCTTTTAATGATAACTCTGCTGCTTTTGATAATTTTATTGATTCGGATGAAATAACAGGATTTGAACCTGTTCTAGGTGGTCAGTTGCGGGAAAAAGCTATATGGGTTGATGAAGCAGCTTGTATAGGTTGTCAATATTGTGTACATGTTGCTACAAATACATTTATCGTTGATGAAGACTTAGGTAGATCAAGAGTAATTCGTCAAAATGGAGATGCTGAAAATATAGTCCAGGAAGCTATTGACACTTGTCCTGTAGATTGTATACATTATGTTGATTTTGAGGACCTGGAAAAATTAGACGCCAGTTTAGATAGAGATATGTTCCAATCATTAGGTAAACTTCCTAGAGTAAATAGATTTTAAATTTATAAATGGTATTACCATCTCGACGATTTGGTAGAACAAATATTCAGATGCCTGTACTTTCTTTAGGGGGAATGAGATTTCAAAAAAGCTGGAAACAATTAAATTTTTCAGACATATCAGATACAGAACAATTAAAGGTTGTAAATATTTTAAACCTTGCTGATTATTATGGGTTTGATCATATCGAAACTGCAAGACACTATGGGACTTCTGAATTACAGCTTGGACCAATAATTAACACTTTTGAAAGACAATCTAAAATCATACAAACTAAAATCCCACCTAATGAAGATATAAATATCTTTGAGGAAGAGCTTAAAAATAGCTTTGAAAAATTGGGTCTAAAAAAGATAGACCTTATTTCAATTCATGGAATCAATACGCCAGAACATCTTCATCAATCAATAAAAAAAGGGGGATGCATAGATGTATTGAGAAAATGGCAAAAAGATAATTTAATTGGGAATATAGGTTTTTCAACTCATGCGAATTTGACTTTAATTGAAAAGGCAATTTCTTCTAATAAATTTGATTATGTAAATTTACATTGGTATTTTATTAATCAAATAAATATTAAAGCAATTAGATTAGCAAGAAAGTATGATCTGGGGGTATTCATAATAAGTCCAACTGATAAAGGAGGGCATCTTCATACTCCCTCTGATAAACTCCTCAAACTTTGCAAACCTCTTCATCCCATTGTCTTTAATGATCTTTTTTGCTTAAGTAATCAAGATGTTCATACAATAAGTGTAGGTATTTCAAAAGAAACAGACTTTCACCATCATTTAGAAGCTATATCACTACTTAATAAATCAAACGATTATGTTCCTTCAATTCAGAGTAATTTAATAGAAGAGTCTATTAAGGTATTAGGAGATTGTTGGTTTAATAATTGGCATAAAAATATTCCTTATTGGAAAGATATACCTGGAGAAATGAATATTTATGTGTTGCTATGGCTCTCCAATCTACTTGAAGCATGGGAGATGGAAGACTTTGTTAAGTCAAGATATCAACTGCTTGGCAATGGCTCACATTGGTTCCCAGGGAATAATGCAAATTTGTTGGATATTAATGTCTCTGAAAATGATTTATTTAATTCATTAAAAAATCATATTAATCCCACTCTTGTAATTGATAAACTTAGAATTCTAAAAGAAAAATTTGGTAATGATGTACAAAAAAGGATGTCACAATGACAAACTAAAGGGGATATTTCCTTGGTTTTCCAATAGCTCGTGGATAGGAGTTTGGGCATTTCTGATAAGGTTCAATAAAAATTACATTTCTTTCTCCTTTGCTCTTTGGAAGGATGATACGGTTAATTTCTTTAATAGTTCCTTTTAATATTTTTAATGCCCTCTCAATATTTTGTGTATCTTGTTTTAACCACTTTCCACAATACAGAATTCCTAAACCAGATTTATTAAGCATTGGTAATAAATATTCTGATACTGTGGATGGAGACCCAACCGCTCTAATAGTTGCAATATCAAAATTATTTCTGTAATTAGTATCATGAGCTAGATTTTCAATTCGATCTTTAATTACAGTGACTTGTTTGGTTAGATTCATTTCAATTACAATATTTTTTAATGCATCTGTTTTCTTACTTGAGGAATCTATTAGATGTACTTTTGAATTAGGATGTGTTATTGCATAAGCGAATCCTGGGAAACCACATCCTGAGCCAATATCGATGTAATTTTTCTGATCAAAAATTTTCTTGTAACTTATTAAGAATGGCCAAATACTGTCATAAACCTGAGAAATCCAATATTCATCTGAATCTATTAATCTAGTAAGATTGGATATATTATTATATTTTTTGAGAATCTTCTGAAGATTTCTGAACATATTTATTTCATCTTTATTAAGTAAATTTTCTAATGCTCGACTTTGTATTATTTGAATCATTTTTTTAATTAAATTTTTAATTTTATGTTTTTATAATGCATCTACTTTAAATAGAATTGTTTAAAATGAGATTAATCTTAGAAAATATTGAAAGGCGAAAAAAATTACTATAAAATATTAGGTGTTCATGAGAAAGCTTCAAATCATGAATTAAGAAAAGCTTTTTGCAAATTAACAAAAGAGTTACATCCAGATACGACTTCCTTAAATTTAGATGATGCCAAGATAAAGTTACAAACTGTTCTTGAGGCATATGAAAATCTTAATAATCCTTATCTGAGACATTTATACGATAGTAAATTAAATAAGGTTTTAATTTCAGATAAACAACTCAGTAATCAATCTACTAATTCATATACCTCTGATTCTAAAATTGCAAACTCAATTGGAGATCGTAGACCTCTATCAAATGGAGAGATATTTTCTCTCTTTTTATTAGGTTTAGTTATTTTTGTGAGTTTGATTTTTGCAATACTTTTTGCAAATTTCACTGGTAAGGAAATGAATTCTTTACCAATTTGGTTATTGAAATAATTTTATGACTCTCCAAAAAAGATTAATCAATATGTTGCCAATTAACTTGAATATATAAATTCAATTAGCTGAATATTAAGAAAAATTGATTATTCTTAATGACAGATTAGTCAATGTTATTTGTTGGAGTTTTAATTCTGAGAAAGAGATTTAGTATAATTTAGAATTTATAATTAGAGATTATTCTCTTATTGTAAAAAAAGAAGAAAATGCTATTTTCAATGAACCTTAAGAAACTATTTCTATGATTATTTCATATAGAATTTTATAGCATTTTTCTAATTCTTTATCAGTAATGCATAAAGGGGGTAACAGATAAATGACATTTCCAAGAGGTCTTATAAAAAGTCCTTTCGTTAATGCAAGATTCTTAATCTTTTTTCCTATTTCGTTTAAATAACCAGACCTTGTTCCAATTTCTAAATCAAAAGCAGCAACAGTTCCACAAACTCTAATCTTTTTGATACAAGATAACCTTTTAAATTGATCTAAATAAGTTAAATGTCTTGCCTCGAAATTAAGATATTTCTTAGGTTCTTTTTCTAAGAGGTCCAAACTAGCATTGGCAGCTGCACAACCAAGAGGATTTGCTGTAAAACTATGCCCATGCCAAAATGTTTTTTCAGGAGAATCACTTATAAAAGATTGGAAAATCTCTTCTTTACTCATTGTTATTCCCATAGGTAAAAATCCAGCTGTTAAACCCTTTGAAATAGCGATTATATCAGGCTTAATATTAGCTTTCTGAAATGCAAATAAATTACCGCTTCTTCCAAATCCAGTTAAAACTTCATCAGCGATTAAAAGGGTATTATAGTTTTTTATGGCATTTGAAATTTTTTTAAGAAATTCAGGCCTTACCATATTCATGCCACCTGCACCCTGTAAAAGAGGCTCAATAATTACAGCTACAGTGGGTTCTTCCATAAGTGTAATTAGCTTTTGTATGGCATGATTTTCTTTCTTCTCGATATCCTCATCGCCTATCCATGTGGCAGGCCATGGGGCCCTTTGTACAGGGAACATTAATTTTTCAAAACTTTGATTAAAAATATTTCTTTCGCCTAAAGCCATAGCCCCAAAAGTATCTCCGTGATAAGCACCTTCAAAGGCAATTATTTGATGTCTATTTTCTCCCTTATTTTGCCACCATTGATATGCAATTTTTAAGGCTACTTCAACTGCAGTTGATCCATTATCAGAAAAAAATAATCTTTCTAGTTTTGTTAGATGACTAAGTCTTTCTGAAAGCTTTTTTGCTTGTGGATGTAAGAAATCAGCAAAGATAACCTGTTCTAATTTTTTCGACTGATCATATATTGCTTGTGTTATGTAATCATTACTATGGCCATGAAGCGTAACCCACCAGCTACTTATACCATCTATTAATTCCTTTTTGGGATTTATCGTGAAAATACTTGCATCTTTTCCATGACTTACTTCAATTTGGCCTTTACTCTTTGAAATTTGAGTAAAAGGTGGCCAGATGTTTGGGTGCCAATCTCTATAAAATAAATTAGTCATTTTATTTTTATTATGGATTATTTCTGAAACTTAACTCTAAATTTTCTCTAATATTTAATTCTTTCCATAATCTATCTAAATTATTACTATTAAGATCATCTAAAAATGGGAATTCAGCTATTATTGGTAATCCGCTAAAAGTCTTTAAAGTTTTTGGATTATCTAAGTGCTTCTCTCCATTTACGATTAGTCCTAGGATTCTTATTTGTCTATTCCTAAGAGCTTCAATACTTAACAATGTATGATTTAAAGTGCCAAGAGAACTTCTACAAACAAGAATAATTGGCAGATTCCAATGCTTTATTTGATCAATCTGCAGATAATTTCTTGTGATAGGTACCATTAACCCACCAGCGGTTTCAATTACTAAAGATCCTTTAATTTTGGGCAATTTTAATTTATCTAGATTTATGCGCACATTATCAATTTCAGCTGCCCAATGAGGAGAGAGAGGTTCACTTAATACATATGATTCTTTTATTATTTTATGATTTTCAACCTCGCTAATATTTCTTACAAATTCACTATCTGTACTATCTAAGGAACCACTTTGAATAGGCTTCCAATAAGAGGAGTTTAATCCTCTTACAAAGAAAGCACTTATTAGCGTTTTACCTACACTTGTATCAGTACCACAAATAATAAATTGATGTTTTTGAAAAATCATTAAATTTTTTTTATTATAAATATATTAATATCCCATGTAAGAGTTACTTCTTCGTTGTTATTCTTTGGCCATCGCTCTTGCATAACTTTTAGTTCTTTTACTGTCATCCTTTTGCTAAGAGTTGTTTGTGCTCCAGTATTGACAATGCTTTTAAAAAGTTTATAGATATTTATAAAAGTTTCTTCATAGGAATAATTTTTTATTAATAGTATTTCTTTTTCTTTAAAAAGGCTTTTGATCGAATTAGAAGAAGGAAAATTACCCCCCCCGTATTCAATATTATTTTCTTTACAAGTTACTTTCCATTCTGGAAAGCTTTTATTCGTAGGAAAAATTAATATAAGAAATCCCCCAGTTACCAAGTTTTGATACCAATTCTTAATTGCATTTGTCGGTGTTTTTAACCAATGTATGCAAAAACTTGATATGAGAAGTGTTGAATTTTTTAAATTAGGAGGTAAATCAAAATTTAGATCCCACAAAATTATTTCACTATTTTTTTTATTTTGACTAAGCATATTTTTACTTAAATCAACTCTACTTACTTTTATATTTATAAATTCATTTTCTATTTCATCTGCAAGAAATCCTGTGCCTGATCCAAGATCAAACCATTCTCCATTTGGTATCGTAAGTTCTTTTATTAAACCAATAATTTTTTTTGCGAAATATTTTTGAATAAATGAATATTTATCATAAACATTTGCAGCATTATCAAAATTGGCGATTACTTTTTTATCCCAATCTTTATATTCCATAAATTATTTCTTAAGCCATTTTTCAATTATTTTAATTAAATCAATATTTATTGGTAGATGTCCTTGCTTTTCAAGCTCTATTAATTTTGGCTTATTAATTTGAGAATTATTTAATGATCTAATTAGTTGCTCAGAAGAAAAATCGTTAAGGATTAAATCATTTTTAGATTTAATTATTAATACTTCAATATTATTATGAAATAAATTATTAGAAAAATCTTCATAATACAATTTCTGGAAGTCATTTAATAATTTATGAATATTTATTTTTTGTGTGATATTAGAGAATCTTGATTCATAATTAATATTTATAGGATTAGGCATAAATGATTTATAGAAAAATTCTTTTAGCATCGATTTTATTTCTTTATCATTAATTTTTCTTTCCATTTTTTTAAGAGTTTTTATAGTTATTCTTCTTTCATTATTTTGTGGAATAAAGCTATTAAAGGAATTTATTAATACTACGTGAGTCGCATTATTAAGAGTATTTCTATCAATAAGATGAGTCCCTAAAGAATGACAAATAACTAATCTAAATGATTCTCCTGACTGGTATTTCTCCCAAGCATAATCAGAAGATTTTTCTGAAAAATATCCTCTTTCATTATTTTGCCATATCCAATTTTCATTTATAAATTTATCTTTTAATTCAATCCATATATTACTGTCAAAACCCCAGCCATGCTGTGAAATAATTTGATTCATTTAAAGTTCTTTAAGGCGGAAATAAATTTATCTAAAATACACAAATCTAATGTACGTCTAATTGTAATTCTTATTCTCGATTGCCCCCTTGGTATCGTAGGAGGCCTAATTCCAACAGCTAAAAACCCTTTGTCTTCGAGATATCTTTGAAGTAATAAAGTCTTATCTTCATCCCCAATAATTAGCGATAATATTTGACAATCGCCCTTTACAGGCCATTTATCAAGATTTGTAATTTTATTTCTCCATATTCTTGAATTCTTTAATAGATCTAAACCCCAATTTTTATTAGATTTAATTTCCCTTAGTGATTGCAAAGCTCCAGCTGCAAGAGATGGGGAAATGGCTGTTGTATATCTGAAGGCACCACTTGTTTGAATTAAATAGTCACCCATCTTGGAATTACATGCTAAAAATGCACCACCACTTCCAAATGCTTTGCCTAAAGTGCCACTTATTATATCAATTGGGTTTTTACAGCCATAACTTAACCCCCTACCTTCAGATCCTAATATTCCCAAGGCATGTGCTTCGTCTACTAGTAGTCTACAATTATATTTCTTACAAATTTCTGCAATCTCTTCTAAAGGAGAAATGGTTCCTTCCATGCTATAGAGGGACTCTACAGTGACCAGAATATTTTTATTAGAAAGGGAATATTTTAATATTTTCTTTTCTAGATCTATTAAGTCATTATGAAAAAACCTGACTAATTTCGCCCCAGAAGATTTAGCACCCACTAAAAGAGAATGATGAATTAATTTATCAGTAATTATTATGCTATCTCTATTGGCAAGAGCTTGCATTGCTGCAATATTTGCTTGAAAACCACTTGGAAATAATAATATTTTTTCTTTATTAAGCCATTTCCCTAATTCAGACTCTAATGATTGATGAATAGGCCTTGTTCCACTTATAAATCTTGAGCTACCTGATCCTAACCCCTCTTTAAGAGTTGTTTTATAAGCAGCATTTATTACTTCAATATTTCTACTTAAGCCCAAATAGTCGTTACTACATAAATCTATATAGTTTTGTTGAAATTGACTATTTGAAGATTTAAATTCATACGCTTTTTCACCTAATGATAAAGTTCGCAACTTTCTTATTCTATTTTTAGGTATTTTTATAATTTTCATATTTATGTAATTTAAAAAGGTCTAGATTTATTGGTAAAGTTTGCAAGATAATATTTTTTTTGATTAATATCTATTTAGATCATATCGTAAGAAGTTAAATCCTCAGCCTCCCAATCAGAATATTTATTTAATCTAGAAGAAATTTTTCCATTTCCTTTAGATAAATTTCAAGTTGATGCTATTCAATCAATAAATAGCGGCGATTCTATTGTTCTAACTGCGCCAACTGGCTCAGGGAAAACGATAATAGGAGAATTCGCTATTTATAGGGGCCTGATGCATCAAAGTAGAGTTTTTTATACTACTCCTTTAAAAGCATTATCAAATCAAAAATTTAGAGATTTTTCTCTCCAATTTGGTCAAAATAAAGTCGGTTTATTAACTGGTGATATAACTATCAATAGAGATGCTCCAATTTTAGTTATGACAACTGAGATATTAAGGAATATGCTCTATGGTGAATTCGAAGAAGAAGATGATCCTTTAATTGATCTGGAATCTGTGATTCTTGATGAGTGTCATTATATGAATGATCCCCAACGAGGAACTGTTTGGGAGGAAACAATCATTCATTGTCCAAGTAGAACTCAAATAATTGCTTTATCTGCAACAATAGCCAATTCAGAGCAGCTTAAAAACTGGATAAATAAAGTGCATGGTCCAACAACTTTAGTAAGAAGTGACTATCGACCTGTTCCTCTTGATTTTATTTTTTGCAGCTCTAAGGGATTGCATCCACTTTTAAATAAAAAGAAAACAGGAATACATCCAAATTGTAAGGTATGGAGATCTCCTAAAGGGCAAAAAAGGAAGGGTCAAGTTGGAAGATTAATGCAACCAAAAGCACCTCCAATTACTTTTGTGATATCAAAACTTTTTGATCAAAATATGTTGCCTGCTATCTATTTCATTTTTAGTAGAAAAGGCTGTGACAGAGCTTTAGAAAATATAAATCATTTAACTTTAGTGAATTATCATGAAGCTAATTTAATTTCGCAAGAGATAAAATTATATATTAAAAATAATCAAGAGGGCATAAAAGATAAATTACATTTTGATGCTCTTAAAAAAGGTATTGCTTCACATCATGCGGGACTTCTACCTGCATGGAAAGAATTAGTAGAGAGATTATTTCAAAGAGGATTAATTAAAGTTGTTTTTGCAACAGAGACACTTGCTGCGGGAATAAATATGCCAGCTAGAACTACAGTAATTTCCTCTTTATCTAAGAGAACGGATGAGGGACATCGTTTGTTATTGAGTAGTGAATTCCTTCAAATGTCAGGTAGGGCTGGAAGAAGAGGTAAAGATACTAAAGGATTTGTGGTTACTGTTCAAAATAGATTTGAAGGTGCAAAAGAAGCAAGTATTATAGCTTTGAGTAAGCCAAATCCTTTGAATAGTCAATTCGCACCAAGTTATGGGATGGTATTAAATCTTCTGCAGAACTTTAATCTCTCTAAATCTAAAGAATTAATAAAAAGAAGTTTTGGAAGTTTTATAAATATTGAGGAGTCTAATGAGGAAATTAATAATCTAAAAGTACTAGAGAATGAATTAACTAATTTAAAAGATATTACTCAGAATATCTCATGGCAAGATTTTGATAAATATGAAAAATTAAAAAATCGTATGAAGGAGGAAAGGAGGTTACTAAAAATATTGGAAAAACAAGCCTCTAAAAAATTATTGGATGAAATAAGTTCTGCAATTAAATTTCTAAAAGAAGGAACTTTTATTTCTATTAAAGCACCACAGATTAAAAGTAAAATTATGCCAGCGGTGATTTGCAAGAAAATTTTTGATTTAAATAAAAATCTTAACTTAGTATGTTTGACAAGCGAAAATTCCTTTATTCTTCTGAAACCAAGTTTTGTGATAAATATTTTTCCAGATTTAGAAACAATAAATCTTACAAACCTTATTCAACCTGAATTACATTTTACTGGTGAGATATCAAGAGGGAATGATTTATCCGCATATTATTCTGATTTGATAATTGAAAAAGCTAAAGTTCATGATCTAATTACTCCTCAATATGATTTAGCTAAAGAAGTAGTTTCTCAAAATAAATTAATTTCTAAAATTGAAAAAGAAATTATCAAGAATCCAGCTGATAAATGTGGTGATTATAAAAAACTGCGAAAATATAGAAGTAAAATTTCTCAAATAGAGAATTCGTTAAACGAAAAGAAAAAAATCTTGGTCGATAAAGAAAACTACAATTGGAATAAATTTAAAGATCTTGTAAAAATTCTGAATTATTTTGGATGTTTGGATGATGTAGAGATAACTGATATTGGTAAGTCCATTTCTACTTTGCGAACTGAAAATGAATTATGGGTTGGTTTAGTTTTGCTTAGTGGATATCTAGATGATTTAGAACCCCCAGATTTAGCAGCAGTTATTCAATCTATTTCAATAGAAAAAAGAAGACCTGACTCATGGTGTAATTTTAAACCCTCATTAAAAGTAATTGATACCTTAAATGAAATTGAAGGATTAAAAAACTTAATATCTAAGAAACAAAATCATTTCTCTATTGATTTCCCATTGAATTTAGAAAAAGATCTAACTGGCATTGTTTCAGATTGGGCAAGAGGTAAGAAATGGAGAGAACTAATTTTTAATACTTCATTAGATGAAGGGGATGTAGTAAGAATAATAAGAAGAACTATTGATTTATTATCGCAAATTCAATATTGCTTAGGTGCAAGCAAAAGACTTAAAAGAAATGCAAAGCTTGCATTAAAAGCTATAAATAGATTTCCGGTCTCTGAATCAAAAGATCTTTTGAATATATCTAAAAATGCGGAAATCAATCCAGCAACAAAAAGGTTAGATAATCAAAATTAAACTAAATCTTAAATCATTTCTTCAATTCTCATAATTTCGTCAAACTTTTTTTCACTTAAAAAGCCTAGTTTTTTTGAAGCTTCTTTTAAACTTAGTGAATTTTTAAAGGCTAGATTTGCAATTTCAGCTGCTTTTTCATATCCAATTTCGGGAACTAAAGCTGTTATTAACATCAATGAATTATTTAGATGTTTATCGATTGATTTATGGTTTGGTCTCATCCCCTCAATTAATTTAACTCTAAAATTATTAACTGCTTCACCTAATAATTTTGTACTCTTTAAAATATTAAAACCAATTAGTGGTTTATATTCATTCATCTGCAAAGTTCCACTGCAGTTTGCTAATGAGACACTATATTCATAACCCATGATTTGAGCGCAAATCATTGAGAGAGCCTCACATTGAGTAGGATTTACTTTGCCAGGCATAATGGAACTTCCTGGTTCATTTTGAGGGATTAATATTTCATAAATTCCAGATCTGGGGCCTGAAGATAAGATCTTAATATCATTTGAAATCTTAAATAAAGCGCAGGCTAAGATTTTTATTTGGCTCATCATATTCGCCAAGCGATCATGTGATGCCATGAGAGAAAAATTATTATCTGATTTTATAAAAGGGAGTTTAGTTTCATCTTTGATAGTTCTAATAATTTGTTCACTGAAGTTTTCTGGGCAATTTATACCAGTGCCTACTGCCGTACCCCCTAAGGGTAATTGAAATAACTCATTCAGGCTTAGTTTAATAGAATTCTTAGCATCTTTTAGCTGCTTTGACCATGCAGATATTTCTTGCCCCAATGTAATCGGAACAGCATCTTGAAAGTGAGTTCTTCCAATTTTAATTATATGATTCCATTCTTTTATTTTTTTTTCTAAGGTTAAATTTAATTTTTCTAAAGAAGGAATTAATGTCTTTGTAATTTCTAAAGAAACACTTATATGTATTGCAGCAGGGAAGGTATCGTTAGTTGATTGTGACTTATTGACATCATCATTTGGATGAATTGGATAATGACTACCAAGATCAGAATTAACTTTACTTGCCCCTAAATTTGAAATTACTTCATTAATGTTCATATTTGTTTGAGTACCACTACCTGTTTGCCAAATTTTCAAAGGAAAATGATCGTCATAATAGCCTTTCATAATCTCATCGCAACTCTCCAAAATTAAATCCTTTTTGAATTCCTCTAAGAGACCTAATTTATTATTTGAAATCGCGGCAGCTTTTTTTATTAATGTTAAAGCATATATTAAATTCATAGGGACTGCCTCTTCCCCTATAGAAAAGTTTTCAATTGATCTTTGGGTTTGGGCTCCCCATAGAGCATTTTTAGGTACTTCTATTGTCCCTAAACTATCTTTTTCTAATCTAAATTCGCTTTTCATTAATTATTTTGCGAGATTTATTTAAATGATTAAAAAGTTACTAATTAACTTTAAATATTTAACCTTTTCCATATTACATTCAAATTGATGAGATGAATTGAAGGATTAAAACATTCATTTAATTCTTCTTGATTGATTAAATCCATGATTTTTTGATCTTTTTCAAGATTTTCTTTGAAATTTCCATTTTTACTATTCCAGGCTGTATGTGCGTTACTTTGAACCAATTTATAAGCTTCTTCTCTTGATATACCCTTTTCGATTAGTAATAATAGAACTTTTTGACTAAATATTACTCCTCCATAAATATTTAGATTATTAAGCATATTCTCTGGATATATTTTAAGATTTTCAACTATATCAATCATTTCTGATAGCATAAAATGAAGGCAAATTGATATATCTGGGAACATAATTCTTTCATTTGAACTATGAGTAATATCTCTCTCATGCCAAAGAGAAACATTATCTAAGGCAGTATTTACAAAGCTTTTAAGAATTCTTGATAGACCACTCACTCTCTCGCTTCTAATAGGATTTCTTTTATGAGGCATTGCTGAACTTCCTTTTTGACCAGGAGTAAAACCTTCTTCAACTTCTAAAACATCAGTTCTCTGTAAATTTCTAATTTCTGTAGCAAATCTATCTAATGAAGATCCCACCAAAGCAAGCGTTTGAACATATTCTGCGTGTCTATCTCTTGAAATTACTTGAGTACTAACAGTATCTGGTTTTAGACCAAGTTGAGTACATGTAATTTCTTCGACTCTTGGATCTGTATTTGCATAAGTACCCATAGCACCACTTATTTGGCCAATTGAAATAACCTCTTTCAATCTAATTAATCTTTCTTTATTTCTAATAACTTCTGCTAACCATCCAGCTAATTTAAATCCAAAAGATATAGGCTCCCCATGTATAGCATGTGATCTTCCGATCATTAAAGTCTCTTTATGATTTGCTGCTACTTTTCTTAGTATTTTTTCAAGATTTTTAATCTCTTGGATTAATAAATCACATGAGTCTCTTAGCTGTAAAGATAAGCCTGTATCAAGGACATCACTACTTGTCATTCCTACATGGATAAATCTGCCGGAGTCTCCAACATATTCATTTATGTTGGTAAGAAAAGCGATAACATCGTGTTTTACTTCTTTCTCTATTTCTTTGATCCTTTCAGAATTAAAAGCTGCTTTTGAGCGAATCTGATCAAGATCTTCTTTGGATAATTGTCCTAACTCAAAATTTGCTTGGCATGCTGCTATCTCTACGTCAAGCCAACTTTGAAATTTTGCTTCTTCAGTCCAAATGCGCCCCATCTCAGGCAATGTGTAACGTTCAATCACTAATTTTTAAGAATATATATTTAAACTTTATATCTAATTTGACTAATACGCTCAATACTTTTAAATCTAATAATGTTTACTTATAAATAAATGGTTAAGAAATTTATTTATTAATTAAGCATAAAAATTAGCAAAACTATTTTTCATAAAAATTTTTTTCAAAATATTGAAAGGTTTTTCTATTAATGTGATAAAAAGTTAATAATTAGACTTGAAATGTATGCCATTAGATGATCATTTTTATTATGGTTTATTGTTAGATGATTAAAAAGATTAGATTAGATGTTTTTCTTTTTAATAAAGGATTAGTTGATTCTCGAGAAAAGGGTAGAAAACTTATTCTTGCAGGGAAAGTTAAAGATAAATACGGAAAAGTACTTGATAAACCTGGTCAAGAAATATATGTAGAATCCGAGTTAACTATTTCTGCTGAACCAAAATTTGTATCAAGAGGAGGTGATAAATTACTTGAGGCTTTTGAAAGATTCCCTTTAAATGTTAATAATAGAATTTGCATAGATGCTGGAATCTCAACTGGAGGATTTACAGATTGTTTATTACAACATGGAGCAAAAAAGGTTTATGGAATTGATGTAGGATACGGACAAACATCTTGGATTATCAGAAATAACCCAAAAGTAGAATTATTTGAAAGAACAAATATTAGATATCTCAATTCAGAAATTATTCTTTCTAAAGAAGAATATGCCCCTGATTTTGTTGTTGCAGATCTCTCTTTTATTTCTCTAAGATTAGTATTACAACCAATAAAAAGTTTATTGAATACAGAATTTCATGAAGGTGTGTTTTTAATAAAACCACAATTTGAAGTTGGAAAAGAATTTGTTAGTAAAGGAGGTGTTGTTAAAGAATCCAAATACCATCTAATAGCAATTGATAAATTTATTGAAACTGCAACTAAAGGAGAATGGAAAATTAATGGTTTAATAGCATCACCTTTAAAAGGTCCAGCAGGGAATCATGAGTATCTCATATGGATGAGTAATAAGAAAATTAATGATTTTGAAATAAATAAAGAGTATATTAATAATTTAATAAAGGAAACTATATCTTAAAGAGCATTTTTATCAATATCACCTGTTCTAATTCTTACTACAGAATTTACTTCAGAAATAAAAATCTTTCCATCCCCTATTTCTCCTGTTTTTGCTGCCTCTGCAATAGCTTCAATTACAGAATCAACCTTTTCATTATCTACTACTACTTCAACTTTTAGTTTTTGTAAGAATTCAACTGTAAATTCAGAACCTCTATATCTTTCTACCTGCCCTTTTTGCCTTCCAAAACCTCTAACTTCACTCACAGTCATTCCAATGATGCCTGCATTTACTAAAGCAACCTTAACGTCATCAAGTTTAAAAGGACGAATTATAGCTTCAATTTTTTTCATAATAAATTTAATATATTATTTATATTAATTTGTTTTTGGCAAAACATCTAATATTGATATATCAGAAATAAATTCAATTTTAATACCTGCTTGAGAAGCATCTTCTTTTAATAATTTTGAATCATTATCTGAAATAATTACTTTATTTGCCGCTAACGCATCCCACTGTTCATTATCAAAGTGAGTTTGTAACCATAACATCCCTAGAATGCTAACAGGCTTTAGCGATTTATTAGATTTGTTGTCAACATTAGTTATGCAAATGTCCATGCAAATAATTTTTTATTTAATTCTATTAACCCTCTAAAAGTCTTAGTAAAATGTGCGCGTTGATACAAAATTCGATATCTGTGGTATTTAAGTTCTCGATTTGTAATAATTAAGGTTGAATTGATTTTTTAATTATGTTCAAATTTTTGAGAGAAATTTTTAAAAGCAATGAACGATAAATCTAGTTTTGGAACTGAGAAGCCCCTCTATGGCGAAAGAATTATTGAAGAGGCAAAAATAATATGTTTCAAGAATCCAAATGAATCAAGAATATATCTAATAACAATTGAGTTACCAGAATTCACTTGTAAATGTCCCTTCTCTGGATATCCTGATTTTGCAAAATTGAAAATTTTATATCAGCCTAAGAAAAAAGTATTTGAACTAAAATCATTAAAACTTTATATTAACAATTATAGAGATCAAAAAATTTCACATGAAGAGGTTATTAATGTAATTTTGGATGATTTAATAAAAGTAGCAGAACCTCATTGGCTTCATTTGCATGCTGACTTTAATCCGAGAGGTAATGTCGCCATGAAACTTGATCTAGTCTTTGGTGAGAAAATTATTTAATAATTTTTAATTTGTTCAGCAATTTCATTAAATTCCGATTCAAAACCTGCAAGATTTTTGTTACAAAGACCACCAATATAAAATATTCTCGAATCACTATCTTTTAGAAGCCATAAACGCTTTGTTGGTATAAGACTTAAAGAAGCACCAAAAATAATCAAAATAAATGCGCTATAAATAACAGGAATAGAAGGATCACTTTTGATAATTAACCCTGTGCTTGGAATGATTTTCTTTAGTATTAATTTTGAAGAATTAATTTCAATGGGATCTTCATTTAAGTAAACATCAGTAGCTAAGAAATTTTCAATATTAAAAACTTTTAATGGTCCATTTTCATTGTCTATTGCTAAAAGATATTGCTTCTTATCTCCTTTACCTAACTCAATTACAATACCCCAAATTTGCTCACCTATTTCAGGTACTGGTTTTAAACTAAGTTGAAAAAGATTTTGATCAATTTCTAAAATTATTTTTGAAATAGCCCACTCAGCTTGGTAAATAGTTAATCCTTCATACCTAATAGGGTGATTTACTTGAGCTTCTTTAGTAACTTTTTCTAAGGGATTATATGAAATAATTTCTACATTTGAGGTGTATTGACTAGGTAATCCATTACTTTCTCTTTCAATAAGAAATTTGTTTAATTTTAAAGTTAATTTTTTATTTGAAAGATCATTAATTAAATCTATTCCTTCATTTGGAACTAAATATTGTTCAATCGTTTTTCTCGTGAAATTGCCATAGGCTGATCCAATAAGAAGAAATATGAGCCCCGTATGAACTAAAATAGGTCCAACTCTTCCAAGAACTCCTTTTCTAGCTAAAATTCTATTCTTTTTAATTAGTAAATTCCAACCTTCTTTTTTTAAAATTGTATTTGCATTTTCAATTAATTTATTGTTTTCATTTGTGCTCCATTGTTCAGCAAGTTGAAGTTTGTTGAATTTTTCTTTGTTATCATAATCTATCCATTCTAAGGATGCCCTAAAAGTAGGTATCTGCTTTCTAATGCTTGATAAAGCGAGTGAAATACATAAGAAAATTAAAGCTGTCAAGAACCATAAACTTGTATAAATATGGTCTAGTTCAAGCATTAAGATTTTTTCGCCACTTAAAAAACCAAATATTGGATTTGCATCATAATTATCATAATAATCTTGTATCTTTTGACCTTGTGGAATAAATGTACCTAGACCACTTGAAAAAGCTATGAAAAGTAATAAAAAAATTGCAAACTTTAGAGATGAAATTTTTAAGATTAATTGATTAAAAAAAATCATTTAAATCCAGATTGAAATGATATTTAGCACCCCTAAAGTTATTAAAATTAATCCGCTTAATGAAGGAATAACTTGACTATATTTTCTAAATTCAAGTAATTTCTTTAAATTATCAGTAGTTATTCCTACAATAAGAACAGGTATTATTTGTCCTAATCCAAAAAAGAAAAGATAAACAATTGATATCACAGGATCTTTAGTTTGGGAAACCCAAGCTAAAAGAGTTGCTAAGACTGGTGTAATACATGGCGATGAAGCCAAACCAAATGCAGCTCCCGTTACTATTGGCGCTAATAGAGGTGAAACTTTTTTTTCTAAAAACTCAAAATTAGGTGTATTCGGGAATTGGAATTTTATAAATCCTAATAAATTTAAGCCCATTACAATCGCAAATATTGCTACAACTTTGGTGAAGAAGATAGGTAGTTGTCCATAGATCCTCCCCAAGAAACCACTAATAGCACCCAAGAATATCATCGATAAGATTACTCCAACACAGAAGTTAATTATTTTTAGATTATTTTTTTTGTTTTTCGAACCTCCAATATATGCAATTGTTAAAGGTAATAAAGATATCGAACAAGGGCCTAAACTTGTTAAAAGTCCAGCTGCAAAAATTAGCAAGTAGGTAGAAGGGCTAGGATTATTAATACCTTGTTGCATTAATAAATTTCCTTTTTGAGCAAGATCAGAGATAACTAAGCTAACTGTAGTAATGCTTTTAAATAATTTTCTAAATTCTAACTAATTTAATGACTTTCGTGCATAAAGGATGCCTATTAACCCCGTTGACTCTAATGAACATCTTAGTAGTAAAGCTCCAATGGCAAGGGAAGATATCAGAGAATTCCCTCCATAACTTATTAAAGGGAAAGGTAATCCAGTGGTAGGCATAGAACCAGTTGTAACAGCTATATGTAATAAAGATTGAGCAATTAATAAAGTACCACTTCCGATAGTAACTAATTTTGTGTAGTTATTTCTGCACTTAAGTGCAATGCGCAGGCATAAATATGAAAATATCGCTAAAAAACTTAACAAAAATATTGACCCCATAAATCCAAATTCTTCTGCATATATTGCAAAAATAAAATCCGTATGCTGAATAGGTAAATATTTTAATTTTTGCATAGAAAGTCCGAATCCTTGGCCAAATAATCCTCCTGATCCAATTGCTAATAAACTTTGTACAAGTTGGTAACCATTATCTCCAGCATTCCATGGATTTAAAAATGATGTAATTCTAAGCATCTGATATTCATTAAACATGATGCTTACGTAAGCACAAAAAGCTCCTAATGATGCAATAGAAAAGAGAGATCTAATTCTTACTCCGCCACATAATGCAACTATCCAAAAAAGTATTCCGGTTAAACTAGCGGTACTTAAATTTGGCTGCTTCATAATTAAAACAATTAGTATTGAAAAAGTCATAATTTTTATTATTTTTTTTTCAGTATTGACTAGTTTCCAATGAGCAAATAAATTTGCAGCTTGTAATATAGAAAAAGGTTTAATAAGTTCTGATGGTTGAATTCTTAGAGGTCCTAATATCAACCATCTTGATGAACCATTTATGGTGCTTCCAAAAAAGATAGTTCCAATTATTAAAATTAAAAAAAAGTGAAAGCAAAAATTTGATATCTTTAGTAAATCTTTAATGCTGGAATTAATTATCAAATAAAATATAATTAAACCTGGGACATACCAAAATATTTGTTTCTTTAAAAAATAAGCCCAACTTCCGTATTGTTCATTGGCAACCCACCCACTTGCAGATCCAAGAATAAATAAGCCTCCAATACACCAAATACATAAAAATACGAATAAAAGTTTTGCTTCATAAGGCCAAATTTTTAAAGGTAATGGAAAAATATTTAATGAATTAGAAATTGATATATTAACTTGGGAATCATTCCTTTCTTTATAGTGATCAACTAATTTCTTTTGGACTTTTAACTTTCCCAGCAATTTTTTATTTGTACTTATACTATTGAGACGTTATTTTCCAATTTTGCCAAGCTTTTTATCAACTTTCTAAATTTTTTATCAATAAATTTAATTTTTTAAAATCAAATTTACATAAGCTAATAAAACTAAATCTTAAGAATTACATGGTTAAATATTAAAATTATAGCTAAAAGTCACCTATCTATGATAGATTCCCTAGGTTTAAGTACTTATTAAAATTCAAAGAGGATTTTTGAAACTATGTTCACAACAATGGTGAACTCAAAAAAAAATAACTTAAAGCAATCAATAAATTTTGGTGCTGATTCCTCTGCGAACCTGACTAAATCAACTTCATCGACTTATAAACTATCGTTTGCCAAGCAATTGTTAAATTACTTTTCGGTGAGTGATGATTACTCTAAATTGCAATTAGCAATTATATGTTTAACATTTTTCTTATCTTTAATTATTTCAATTTCGACAGTTTTTTTAATTAATGAAAAGTTTGGTTTAAGTCTATTTGTAGGTTCTATTACTGGAATTTTTTACTTACGTTTACTTGCTAAAAGTATAGGAAATTTAGGTAAAAATTCATCTGGAGTTTCAAAGGCTCAACTACTTTTACCAGTTTGTCTTTTCATTTTTGCAAGCAAAAATGAATTAATTGATATCCTCCCTTCAATAATTGGCTTTTTCTTATATAAGCCTGCTTTGTTTTTTTACTTTTCACGTTCCTAAATAAATTTTTTAATTAAAGAATTTATTTAATTTTCTTTATTCAAAATGAATTTAAGTTATTTGTTTACAAATTTTGCTGAATTAGAAGTTGGTCAACATCTCTATTGGCAAATAGGCAACATCAGTATTCATGGGCAAGTTTTTCTAACATCTTGGATCCTGCTTGGAGCATTACTAGTATTTATCTCTTTAGGTACCAAGAAGATGGAAAATGATCCTAAAGGTTTACAAAATCTACTTGAATTTTTGTGGGATTATATTAGAGATCTGGCTAGGACTCAAATTGGAGAGAAGGTTTATAGAGACTGGATGCCATTTATAGGAACTTTATTTTTATTTGTATTTGTTAGTAATTGGGGTGGAGCATTAATCCCCTGGAGATTAATTAAATTACCGAGTGGTGAATTAGGTGCTCCTACAGCAGATATTAATACAACTATCGCACTAGCTTTACTGGTATCTCTATCTTACTTTTATGCCGGTTTGAGTAATAAAGGTTGGAGGTATTTTGAATATTATGTTCATCCAACTCCAATTATGTTGCCATTTAAGATCTTGGAAGATTTTACTAAACCACTTTCATTATCTTTCAGGCTTTTTGGTAATATTTTAGCTGATGAATTAGTTGTATCTGTTTTAGTATTTCTGGTTCCTTTAGTGTTACCTATTCCTGTTATGTTTCTTGGCTTATTTACTAGTGCTATTCAAGCTTTGATATTCGCTACCTTAGCTGCTTATTACATAGGGGAGGCGGTAGAGGAACATCACTAATTCTTTTTTATTACATTGACCCCTTTTACAAAAGGCAGATAATCTGCCAAAATACCTAATCGCGTAGGTCTGAAAATTCAGACCCATTCTTAAATTAAAATAAGGATGTCCAAGCGCGTTTGACAATATTAATCACAAGTTTAAAGCTTTTTTTTTCAAAATTATGGATTCCATTACTTCCGCTGCATCAGTTGTAGCTGCAGGTTTAGCAGTTGGCCTTGGTGCTATTGGCCCTGGCCTTGGTCAAGGAAACGCTGCTCAAGGAGCTGTTGAAGGTATAGCTCGTCAACCTGAGGCAGAAGGCAAAATTAGAGGTACTTTACTTTTATCTTTTGCTTTTATGGAGTCATTAACAATCTATGGATTAGTTGTGGCTCTTGTATTGCTATTCGCAAATCCTTTCTCATAAAAATAGAAGATTATCTAAATTACAAATTTTTTATTTTTAATTTTTCAACCATTGAATTATATGTTTGCCTTTCAAATATTTGCAACAGAAGGTGGTTTATTTGATATTAATGCCACTTTGCCTTTAATGGCCATACAAGTTGTTGTTCTTACCTATCTATTAAATTCACTATTCTTTAAGCCTGTAGGAAAAGTAGTTGAGAAAAGAGAAGATTATGTAAGAACCAATATCAAAGAGGCAAAAAAGAAACTTGATGAGGTTGAAAAATTAGAAGCTGATTTACAAAATCAGCTTTTACAAGCTCGTTCTGAAGCCATAAAAATTGTAAACGAAGCTGAAAAAGACTCTGATAAGCTTTATCAGGAAGCTATAGATCTTGCAAATAGCGAAGCAAATGCTTCTAAAGAAAATGCAAGATTAGAAATCGAGAATCAGACTGATTCAGCACGTGAACAACTAACTAGACAGGCTGATGATTTAAGCGAACTCATTGTTAATCGATTAATTCAACAAAAATGAATCTTTCTTTATTCGCTGCAGATGGTTTTGGCCTTAATCTTAATTTATTTGAGACAAATGTCATTAATTGGGCTGTAGTTATTTTTGGACTTTATAAATTTTTACCAGGATTTCTAGGAAAAATGCTTCAAAAAAGAAGAGAGGGGATATTACTTGAATTAAAAGATGCAGAGGAAAGACTTAAATCTGCTAATAAAGCTTTTGATCAAGCTAAAGCTGATTTGTCTTTAGCAAAGGAAAAGGCCGACCAAATCAAAGAGGATTCTTTGAAGAGGTCAGAAGCTATCAGAATTGAAAGTGAGAAAAAGGCTATTGAGGAGATGGCAAGAATTAAGCAAAGTGCAATCTCTGATGAAAGTGCTGAAGCTGCAAGGGCTATTTCACGACTTCGGAAAGAAGCAGTTGAACTAGCAATTAAAAAAGCTTTAGATGCTCTACCAAGTAAGCTTGATCAAGATACTCAAGCAAATTTGGTAACTCAATCTATAAACGACATTGAGACAAGTTAATGCCTCTTTTAAATTCAGTCACTACACCTTATGCAGAAGCATTTCTTCAAGTTTCAAATGATTTAAATCAAACTGAGGAAATTGTTGATCAAGCAAAGGAAATTATTAATCTAATCAGTGACTCCACTGAATTAGAAAAAACCTTATCTTCTCCTATTCTTGAAAAAGAAACTAAGAAGAAAATCATAGTTCAATTATTTTCTGAAAAAATTAATCACACATTATTAAATTTTTTGAAGCTTTTAGCTGATAGACAAAGGATTGGAATTTTATTACCAATTCTTGAAAGATTTCTGGAACTTTACAGAGAAAATAGTAATATTGCTCTTGCAACTGTTACATCTGCTGTAGAACTATCTGATTATCAAAAGGATTTAATTACTCAGAAAATCAGTGCTATAGCTGGCACAGAAAAATTAGAACTTGTAACTAAATTAGATCCAACACTTATAGGAGGCTTCGTCGCAAGTGTAGGATCAAAAGTAATTGATGCAAGTCTTGCCTCTCAAATTAGAAAACTTGGTCTTTCTCTTTCCAAGTAACTTACAACTCACCTTTATTTTTTAAAACCATGGTATCTATACGCCCAGACGAAATCAGTTCAATATTAAAACAACAAATTACTGATTATGATCAATCTGTATCTGTTAGTAATGTTGGTACAGTGCTTCAAATCGGTGATGGTATTGCAAGGATATATGGTCTAGAAAAAGTTATGGCAGGGGAATTACTTGAATTTGAGGATGGTACGGAAGGAATTGCTTTGAATTTAGAAGATGATAATGTTGGTGCCGTATTAATGGGTGAGGCATTGGGAGTTCAAGAAGGAAGTTCAGTAAAAGCAACAGGAAAAATTGCTTCTGTTCCTGTGGGCGAAGCAATGCAAGGAAGAGTTGTTAATCCCCTTGGCCAGCCTATTGATGGTAAAGGTGAAATACCCACCAGTGATAATAGACTTATTGAAGAATTAGCTCCAGGAATAATTAAAAGACGCTCGGTATATGAACCTATGCAAACTGGAATAACATCTATTGATGCTATGATTCCTGTTGGTCGAGGACAGAGAGAACTAATTATTGGTGATAGACAAACTGGTAAAACCGCTATTGCTATCGATACTATCATTAACCAAAAAGGGCAAGATGTTGTTTGTGTTTATGTAGCAGTTGGTCAGAAGTCAGCTTCTGTTGCGAATGTGGTTGAAGTTTTAAGAGAAAAAGGTGCTTTGGATTACACCGTTGTAGTTAGTGCTGGAGCTTCAGAAGCTGCAGCATTGCAGTATCTTGCTCCTTATACAGGTGCAGCAATAGCTGAACATTTCATGTATCAAGGTAAAGCGACTTTAGTGATTTATGATGATTTAACTAAGCAAGCTCAAGCATATAGACAAATGTCTCTGCTTCTAAGAAGACCTCCTGGAAGAGAGGCTTATCCTGGGGATGTATTTTATCTTCATAGTAGATTACTTGAAAGAGCCGCAAAGTTATCTGATGCTATGGGAGGAGGTTCTATGACTGCATTGCCTATAATTGAAACTCAAGCAGGAGATGTTTCCGCATACATTCCTACTAATGTTATTTCTATTACTGATGGGCAAATTTTCTTAAGTGCGGACTTATTTAACTCTGGTTTGCGCCCAGCTATAAATGTTGGAATTTCCGTTAGTAGAGTTGGAGGAGCTGCTCAAACAAAAGCAATAAAAAAAATAGCGGGAACTTTGAAATTGGAGTTGGCTCAATTTGATGAGTTGGCTGCATTCTCACAATTTGCATCGGATCTTGATGAAGCTACCCAGCAGCAACTTGAAAGGGGGAAAAGGCTTAGAGAGCTACTTAAGCAGCCTCAATTTTCTCCATTGAATCTTGCGGAACAAGTAGCGGTTGTTTATGCAGGTGTAAAAGGTTTAATTGATGAAGTTCCTGTTGAAGATGTTACTAAGTTTGCTATTGAATTAAGGGAATATCTGAAATTAAATAAGGTAGATTTTATTGAAGAAATACTTAAAGAGAAGAAACTTAATGATTCATTAGAGTCTGTTTTAAAAGATGTAATAAGTGAAGTTAAATCAGCAATGCTTGCCAAAATTTAGTTCTTTTTAGGTAGTTATTATGGCAAATCTTAAAGAAATTAGAGATAGAATCGTATCAGTTAAGAATACGAGGAAAATTACTGAGGCGATGAGACTAGTCGCAGCAGCTAAGGTTAGGAGAGCTCAAGATCAAGTGCTTAAAAGTCGCCCTTTTGCTGATAAATTGGCACGTGTTTTGCAAAATATTCAGACAAGAATGCAGTTTGAGGCATCTGATTCGCCTCTTCTTTCTAAAAGAAAAGTTAAAACTATTTCACTTGTATGTATTACTGCCGATAGAGGCTTATGTGGCGGATATAATACTAACCTAATTAAAAAGGTAGAGATAAGATATGCAGAACTTATCAAACAAGGATTCGAGCCAAGCCTTATATTAGTGGGTAAGAAAGCTATTGGTTATTTTCAAAATAGAAAAGATAGATTTACCATTAAGAGTACTTTTAAAGAATTAGAGCAGGTACCAACTGCGGCAGATTCTGAAGGAATTACTAATGAAGTATTAGCGCAATTTTTGTCTGAGAATTCAGACAGGGTCGAAATTATTTACACAAAATTTATTACTCTTGTAAGCTGCGCACCTGTTATACAGACATTGCTGCCACTAGATCCTCAAGGAATTGCAGAAGAAAATGATGAGATTTTTAGATTAACAACAAAAGATAGTAAGTTACGTGTTGAAAAAACTAATATACCAAAATCTGATGATGCAAAATTATCATCAGATATTGTCTTTGAACAGAGCCCAGATCAATTACTAGATTCTTTATTACCTTTATATTTGCAGAATCAAGTGCTTAGAGCCCTCCAAGAGTCAGCTGCTTCTGA
This sequence comes from uncultured Prochlorococcus sp., assembly GCA_964397895.1. Classification (GTDB taxonomy): domain Bacteria; phylum Cyanobacteriota; class Cyanobacteriia; order PCC-6307; family Cyanobiaceae; genus Prochlorococcus_A. The sequence goes on along the minus strand of CAYNKY010000004.1, from coordinate 10,346 downwards.
GTTGGCGTGTAGAATGACTGCAATGAATAATGCTAGTGATAATGCTAAAGAGTTAGCAAGTACTTTAAATCTTACTTACAATAAAGCAAGACAAGCTGCAATTACTCAAGAAATATTAGAGGTAGTTGGTGGCTCTTCAATTTAGTACATCCAATTATATGGAAGTAATTGAATTTGAAATAACTTGGCCAAATCATATTAATGTAATCAATTTACGTAAATTTATAATTAGTGAAATTTCTAAGAAAGGAGAAATTATTCGCTGGTCAATTCAAGAAATAAATAGTTTAAAAAATTTATACGATGCAAAAACAATAAAAATTAATGCAGTATTATTAGTTTAAGTAATTTCTGGATATAAATTTTTAGGCTAATAATGAAAACATATCCAACTATTTTTATTATTCCTACAGGAATTGGCTGTGAAATTGGAGGATTTGCTGGAGATGCTATTCCAACGGCAAAATTACTGGCTTCTGCCTCAGGATGTTTAGTTACTCATCCAAATGTTATGAACGGAGGTTCTTTGGGTACAACTGATGAAAGAATCTTTTATGTAGAAGGTTATAGTTTAGATAGATTTGCAAGAGGGGAAATTGGTTTAAGGAAAGTTAATCAACAGAAGTTAGGAATAATATTTGATTCAAGTATTGACGATGAAATTCTTCTAAGGCATCTGCAAGTGGCAGATGCCTGTAAAGCTACTTTAGGCATTGAAGTTAATTCTTATCTTAAAACAGATGAACCTTTGGGTATTATTATTAATGAGAAATACTCAAATTCAAGCGGCGGGTATATAAAAAATCCATCTTCGTTGCTTAATGCTGGTAAACATTTATTGAAACAAGGTATAACAGCTATTGCAGTTGTGACAAAATTTCCGAATGATTTAGATACTGAAGATTTAAATTTATATAGAGCAGGAAAAGGAATTGATATTATCGCTGGCGTTGAAGCAGTGATAAGTCATCTAATAAGTAAATATTTAAAAGTTCCTTGTGCTCATGCACCTGCTTTAGTTCCTCTGGAATTAATAAATAATTTAGATCCAAGAGCTGCTGCAGAAGAAATTGGATATACATTTTTGCCTTCAGTACTAATAGGGTTGAATAAGGCACCTGATCTTATTGATCTGCCCAATATAGATAGTCAAATTAATCTTTATCCTAATGATATAAAATCCATAGTTGTTCCAAATGAAGCCTTGGGTGGTGAAGCAGTTTTAGCATGTATTGAGAGACAAATAAAAGTTATTGCTGTAAGAAATAAGTGTTTTTTGAATGTTAATAACTCTTTAATGGCATATAAAAATGTGATCACTGTAGAAAATTATTTTGAGGCTGCAGGTTTAATACTTTCTGCAAGAGAGGGGATATATCATGAATCTATTACAAGACCAATAACTTCTATTGAAGAATTAAATAAATAATAGTTGAATAAAAAATTATTCAATTAAACTAGCTATGGGTATTCTCCAGTCATTCCCTAAAGATTGATTACTTAATTTCAGTATTGGTGGAGCCTGCTTCCTTTTGAATTCTGAGCGATTAATTAATTTAATGATTTTCAAAATTAACAAAGGATCATTGCCTTCTCTTTCCAGCTGGCTGAGATTTTTTTTATCTTCAATTATACCCTTTAGAATTTTATCTAAAGTATGGTAAGGAGGTAGAGAATCTGTATCAAGTTGATTTGGACCTAATTCTGCACTAGGAGCCTTTCGATAGATCTTATCACCAATTATCTTCTGATCGGTAGGTAGAAGATATTTCATTTTTGATGGAATTGATAATTTACCATCTAGCCAAGAACATAATTTAAAAACGTTAGTTTTATAAAGATCCCCAATCACAGATAAGCCACCATTCATATCTCCATATAAAGTGCAATATCCTACTGCAAGTTCTGATTTATTCCCTGTTGATAATAACAAATAATTATTTTGATTAGCTAATGCCATGAGTAATGTACCCCTTATGCGCGACTGGATATTTTCATTTGCGATACCTTCTAATTTCAAATTTAAATGTCTTTTGAAATTATCTTCAAAACTTTCTAAAAGATTACTAATTGGGAGCGTATCAAAGTTTATGGCTAATCTTTCTGCTAATTCTTTAGCATCTTTTCTGGAATCTGTACTATTCCATTTAGAAGGCATTGAAATACAGTATACATTTTTGCATCCTAGAGCAGCGGTAGCAATAACAGTAACTAAAGCAGAGTCAATTCCACCACTCAAACCTATCAAAGCTTTTTTAAATCTACATTTTTGGGCATAATCTTTTACACCTAAAACTAAAGCATCAAAAATAGATTCAATATTTGAATTCTCTATGATATTTTTTGGTTTATAAATCTTTGCATTCAAATCCCAACAATAATAATCTTCATGACATGATTTTAATTGTCTTATTAATGAGCCATTTTTATCTATTATGAAACTATTGCCATCAAATATTAATTCATCATTTGCTCCTGTTTGATTAATATAAACAAGAGGAACTTTAAGATCTTTTGCAGCATTTTTTGCAATTAAAGTTCTTTTTTCTGGTTTTTTAACAGTAAATGGTGATGCGGATAAATTAATTAAACAGTCTATATTTTCATTCTTTAAATCAAAAATAGGGTTTTCTTTATGAATCCCTCTACCTTCAATATTCTCATTTACCCAAAGATCTTCGCATATTGTTATTCCAATTCTCCAACTTTTACCATCAACTATTTTTTCTAATACCGAAATCTCATTATCGGACCTAAAGTATCTTTTTTCATCAAAGACTTCATAAGTTGGAAGGATTTTTTTTCTAGCAATAATGGTCCAAGAACCGTTTTCTAGAAGAGCAATTGAGTTATATAAATTTGGAAAGAATTTATCATCTATTTTCTCCGCCAACCCAACAGTAACAGAAAGTTTATTATATTTTCTGGCGATATCTTTAGATAATTTATCAAGTAAATAAATTTGTTTATCAATAAGATTTCTGTTTAGAAGCAAATCTTTAGGGGGATAACCCCATAATGACAACTCTGGAGTTAAAACTAAATCAGCAGATTTCTCAAAAGCTTTTGAAGATATTTCTAAGATTTTTTTCGCATTACCAGAAAGATCGCCGATTATGGGATTTATTTGTGCAATAAATATTTTCATTATATTGATTTATTTAAAGGTCTATACAAATTATTTTTTTTAATAATAGGAACTAAAGATTCAGGAAGTCCTAAATAATTCTTATCTTTTCTGATTAAAGAGCTAGATATTTTTGGGACATTGATTTTAGATATTTCAAAGTTAATATTTTTATCTTTTAAAAGTTTTAGATCTTTAAGATTTATTGGATAATCTTTTCGAGGAATAATATATAAATTTAACTCATTTAAAATCTCATTAATATTTTTCCAAAAGAATAACTCTCCCAATAAATCACTTCCGATAACAAAAAATATTTCATTTGATTGATATTTCTTTTTGCACTTTTCAAAAGTATTTATCGCCCAAGGGCTGCTTAAATCCTGATCAAAATGAATTTTTGGATTATTAATATTTTCGATCAATGTTTTTAAAAGGAGACTTCTGAAAAATAAATTTTCCTTATGTTTTTTTGAAGGATTATCACTTGCATAAGAAATAACTAAATGAAAATTCTTTGATAACTCTTCAATAATTATTCTATGACCATTTGTAGGAGGATCTGCACTTGTTCCAAATAATGCAATTTTTTTTGTTTTTGTTTTCAAGGGATAAAAATTGAATAATCACTATTACTATTTTGATGATGTATGAATGAATTATTAATATTTATAATTCCTGAATCTCTTGATGCTAATTGTTTAATCATATTGAGAGGATCCTTAATATTGGCATTGCTTTTTCTTATTATTTCTTTAGCAGCTAATTTTCCAATCATTCTTGTTGTTTGCACTGCTAAGGCTGCTTGAATAATTGCTATTGGTCCATAAGGTAACAATGATAAGCCGTTTGTGAATGGTGCGAAAATTAAACTCAATTTTTTTAATAAATTAAAAGTAGTATTAATTCCTACTTGAGAAACTCCTAAATATAAATTATTTATTGATAATGATTGTATAAGTTTTTTTACTGAATCTCTTTCAATTTTGAGGCCATAAACTTTACTTAATTCATTAATTAGATAAGTATCAAACATAATGCTACCAGCAATATCTAAGAATAATAAAGGGTTTATTGCGACAGTTGAGGCCTTTATAGTAGCAAATTTTCCAATCAATGATTGAGCTCTTTTTTTTCCTTTGATTAGTCTGTTCCCCTTTATATTTTGAGATAAATTATTTGCAATTTGGTAAGTATTATAAATTATTAATTCATAACCTATTGTGTTAATAGTATTGATTATGTAAGTATAAATATAATTTTTTTTATATTTAGCCGTTAGAGTTAAAAACGGAATTTTACAATTTAGTGGTAATTTATTCTTAATATTATCTTTTAAAACCTGTAGTTCATTTTTTTTCCAAATATCAATTTTATTAAGAATTAATATTATACTTTTTCCTTTTCTTATTAATTCTGATAATTTATCTAATTCATTCCTATTTAAATCACCTGTAATAACAAATAAAATTAAATCTAAATTAAAAAGATTTTTAATATCCTTTTTATCATTACTAATATTGTATGAGTCAAAGCCAGGGGTATCTACTAATTCGATCGTTTTGATAATCCCTTTATTAAATGAAATTTCTTTTGATTCAAAATTCTTTGTAGAACCATTTAATATGTCTGTCTTAAAAAAATTTTCTCGTAATATACAATTTAATATTGTTGATTTTCCTACACCTGCCTTACCATAAACACCAACTCTTAGAACGTTTTCTTTTAGTCTTAAAAGTTGTTGATTTAGGGAAATTATATCTTTATTTAATGTATATTTTTCATAATTAGTTAAGACTGTACTGTCCCACCAATTTTTAAAAAGTAAGTAACTTTTATCTAATTTTTCTTTTTGTAAGTTCATTTTTTCCACCATCCAGCCAATACAGAAAGAATCGCTTCTGCTCCAATTAATCCCACAAAACCACCAAACTCATCTACCACTACTTTTACGCCTTTATTATTATTGTCAAATGTTGTTAAGAGCTTATCAATTTTGATCATCTCTGGAATGTAATCTACAGGTTCACATAATTCTGATATTAATAAATTATTTTTTCCTTTAATGATTGATGTTAGTAGTTTTTCTCGATTAGCTACACCCTGAATTTTGTCAACTTTATCTCCTAAGACAACCCACCATGGAGAATTATTTGAGATTATTAATTTTGAAATATTTTCTAGAGTATTGCTACCGTCGATACTAGGTGCTGAAACTCGTGGTATCATAAGGTCTTTTGCTTTTAAATCATTCAACTGAAATACTTTAGAAATCATATCTGCCTCATCTGCCTCAATTTGCCCTTTCTGAGAACCTATTTTTGCCATTTGCCTAATTTCTTCTTCATCAGTTGAAATTTCATTTTCGGCTGTAATAACTGGAAATAATTTTTCTATTAATATCAAAAATGGCCTCATTAAAGTATTTAACATCCTCAAAATTGGAACCGAAAGAATAGCAATTTGTAAAGGAAATCTTGTTCCAATAGCTTTTGGTAAAACTTCCCCAATTAAAACTACTAATAAATAAAAACCTATAGAAAATACTGTTAATCCAAGGTTATTTCTTATCACCAAAGCACCATAGAAACCTAAAATTAGGCTTCCTATAATATTAAATCCATTATTAGTAATTGTTATCACAGTTAAAGTTCTTCCTAAATGTTTTCTAAGTTTTAGTAATTTATTAGCTGAATTGTTTTGTTTTGTTGCTAATTCTAGAATCCTCATTGAATTTACAGCTAAAAAAGCAGCTTCAACCCCTGAGCAACAAGCTGAACCAAGTAAAATTATAAATATTAGTGTGATTAGAATGAAAACATTTGGTTCCATTTATATTTGGGGCAAATTATTATTTATATTTCATTCTTCCATTTTTTGTCTTAACACGCCAATTCTAATTAGTAATGTACCAATTTAATAACGATATATTCAATAAGCGAAGAGAGCAATTCTTTTCAATGTTGGATGGTAAAGCAGCTATTTTGCCAGGGTCTGGACTTGTTACTCACCATGCTGACTGCGAATATCCTTTTAGACAAGAGAGTAATTTCTGGTATTTAACAGGTTTTGATGAGCCAGAGTCAGTTGCGTTATTCTTATCACATAAACCTAAGGGAGAGAGATATATTTTATTTGTAAGTCCAAAGGATATTAGAAGTGAGGTTTGGACTGGATTTAGATGGGGTATTGAAGGAGCTCAAGAAGTTTTCAAGGCAGATAAAGCATATCCATTAGGTGAATTAAAAAAACAACTTTATAGATTATTAGAGGGTGCAGATGAAATTGTATTCCCAATAGGTAAAAATCCAAAAGTTGAATTAATTGTTCTAGATACTTGGGCTAAGCAAATTGAAGATCAGTCAAGAACAGGTAAATCTCCTACTTCAATCGAATCTCCTGGAATTTATTTAAATAGAATGCGCTTAGTAAAAAGTAAATACGAAATAGAAAGAATGAGGAAGGCTGTTCAGATCTCTGCAGAGGCTCATGAATTAGTTAGAAAAAATATTAAAGAGAAAAGCAATGAGAGACAAATACAAGGGCTAATAGAAGGGTTCTTCCTAGAAAGAGGAGCAAGAGGGCCTGCCTATAATTCAATAGTTGCATCAGGAGATAATGCATGCGTTTTACATTACACTGCAAATAATGCAGATTTAAGAAAAGGAGATTTGCTTTTAGTTGATGCGGGTTGCTCGTTAATGGATTATTACAATGGAGATATTACAAGAACATTTCCTATAAGCGGGAAATTTTCAAGTCAACAAAGAATAATTTATGAAATTGTCCTTGAAGCTCAAAAATATGCTATAGAAAATGTTGTTACAGGAGTGAGCACAAACCATATCCACCATAAAGCTTTAAGAGTTATTATTGATGGGTTAAAGGAAATAAAATTATTACAAGGAGATACTGATGGAATAATAGAAACAGATGCTTATAAACATTTTTTTATGCACAAAACTGGACATTGGCTGGGATTAGATGTTCACGATGTTGGGGCTTATAGACTTGGTGATTATGATGTCCTTTTGAATAATGATATGATCTTAACTGTTGAACCTGGAATATATATTAGCGACAGGGTTCCTATACCCGAAGGTCAACCAGAAATTCCTCAAGAATGGAAAGGAATTGGAGTAAGAATAGAGGATGATATTTTAGTTAAAGATAATAAGCCTGATATCCTAAGTAGGGCAGCTCTTAAAGAAATTTCTGATATTGAGGTATGAGAAATTTGACGATGTCTTATGTGAAGATCTATTTTCATAGTAATTGTTATCTGACTTTTTAAAATGCAAGAACAAGATTCCTATGATTCAAGACTCTCCCAGGCACGTGCTTTAGCAAGTCAACTTGGGATGTTTGCAGAAGAAAATGAAATCCCCAGAGATCTATGGGATTCTCTTGAGGCACAAATTTATAAATTTTATAATGTGAAATTGAGTGGGTAGCTTTTCAAATTTACATTTATTTATCTGCAAGTAATTTTAGGGACTAACTTTATTTAATATAGAATTTTTAGCAAATTCCCAAAATTAACCCTTGAGCTGATAAATTAATAGTTAATACATTAATTTATATGTCTCAATCAGATAGCAGCAATGAAAATATTGCTGATCAACAAGTACAAAAAAAAGATACACAACATTCAAAAACTTCAGTGCCAAATGCAGGTATGATGGGGGCTTCTGCAGTTCTTGCTTCCGCCACAATTGATGAAGACGGTGTTCCCACTGGTTACACACCTAAACCTGATGAAGGAAGATTTATAATAAAAATTTTATGGTTACCTGATAATGTAGCTTTAGCAGTTGATCAAATCGTTGGTGGAGGTCCAAGTCCTCTAACGGCTTATTTCTTTTGGCCTCGGGAAGATGCTTGGGAAAAATTAAAAACTGAATTAGAGAACAAAGGATGGATAACTGATAATGAAAGAGTTGAGATTCTTAATAAAGCTACTGAAGTTATTAATTATTGGCAGGAAGAAGGTAAAACTAAAAAATTAGAGGAAGCAAAACTAAAATTTCCTGAAGTTACTTTCTGCGGTACTGCATAATAAATTCAATTTTTAGATGCTTGGATTCTAGCTTGAGCTTTTGAAACTTCTTGTGCTGCTTTTATTTTCTCAGGACTTTTATCAGATTCTGAAAATTTGGCTAACTCATTTTTTGCTTTGATAAGATCTTCTTCTGCTCCTTGTGAGTTGATTTTAGAACCAATTTCAGCATTATTTACTAAAACAGTGACTTCGTCAGATTCAATTTCTGCAAAGCCTCCCATCAACGCAATAGAAGTCCATTTTGAATTAGTCCGCAATCTCAAGACTCCTATATCGATAGCTGTTACGAGTGAAATATGTCCAGGAAGAACTCCTAATTGACCAGTAGTACTTGGCAAAATTACTTCCTCTGCATCTCCCTCAAAGACATTTTGATTAGGTGCTAGAACTTTTAATGAAATCGTCATTAGAATTTAAAGTTAATTTGTTTATTTAAGAAAATTAATTATCTGATTTTAATTTTTCTGCTTTAGCTTTTACTTCATCTATATTCCCAACAAGGTAAAAGGCTTGCTCAGGTAAATCGTCTAATTCTCCAGACAAGATCATATTAAATCCTGCAATAGTTTCTTCTAACTTCACATATTTACCAGACATTCCAGTGAAAATTTCAGCAACAAAGAAAGGTTGGGATAGAAACTTTTCGATTTTTCTTGCTCTATCAACAGTTAATCTATCTTCTTCAGATAATTCATCTAAACCAAGAATCGCAATTATATCCTGAAGTTCTTTATATCTTTGTAAAGTAGATTGAACTGCACGAGCAGTTTTATAGTGCTCATCACCTACAACTGATGGTTGAAGCATAGTACTAGTTGAATCAAGAGGATCAACTGCTGGGTATATACCTTTTGCTGCAAGCGCTCTTGCTAAAACAGTTGTTGCATCAAGGTGAGCAAATGTTGTAGCTGGGGCTGGATCTGTAAGGTCATCAGCAGGAACATAAACTGCTTGAATAGAGGTTATAGAACCCTCTAATGTGGATGTAATTCTTTCTTGTAATTCTCCAACATCAGTTCCTAGAGTTGGTTGATAGCCAACTGCAGATGGCATTCTTCCTAATAAGGCAGATACTTCAGAACCTGCCTGCACAAATCTAAAAATATTATCAACAAATAGTAATACGTCTTGTTTATTTACATCACGAAAATGTTCTGCCATTGTAAGAGCTGATAACCCTACTCTCATCCTTGCTCCAGGAGGCTCATTCATTTGTCCAAAACATAGAGCAACTTTAGATTGCGTAAGATCATCTGCATTGATGACCCCAGATTCTTTGAATTCCTCATACAAGTCATTTCCTTCTCTAGTTCTCTCGCCAACTCCTCCGAAGACAGAGACTCCTCCATGTTCTTTGGCAATATTATTTATTAATTCTTGAATTAAAACAGTTTTTCCAACGCCTGCTCCTCCAAATAGTCCGACTTTTCCTCCTTGCCTATAAGGAGCTAACAAATCAATAACTTTAATTCCGGTTTCAAAAACTTTTGGTTTTGTCTCTAGATCGGTTAATTTTGGAGCAGATCTATGTATTGGAGAGGTCGTATCTGTTTTTACTGGACCTTGTTCATCAACTGGTTCACCTAAAACATTAAATATCCTACCTAAAGTGGCTTCTCCAACGGGTACTGAGATAGGCGCACCAGTATCAACTGCATCCATACCCCTTACAAGGCCATCTGTGCCGCTCATAGCAACTGCTCTAACACGGTGATCGCCTAAGAGTTGTTGTACTTCAGCTGTTAAAGCAATATCTTGTCCAGCAGGATTCTTACCCTCTATGCGTAGTGCATTCAATATTTTTGGAAGTTTTCCTGCTGGAAACTCTACGTCTAAAACAGGTCCGATAACTTGACGAACTACGCCTTTTGTTGGGTTTGTTGTGGATGGAGTTGCTACCATTTTGTATTTACTTGGTGATGATTAGCTGATTTTTAACAGCTCTTAATCCGAAAATATTACCATCCCGAGGGTATATCCGTTAACTGGGTTCGGCCAACCGCACAGTTAAGGAGTGGTTGAATTGCTGCTTAGCAGATTATGTTGTTGTTCATAAGGTTTGAGTATTTCTCTTTCCAATTTTTTGACGCACTGCGTCCTATTCATGACCCTGCATTAATCTATGGCAGCTGTTTCACTAACAGTCTCTACAGTAAA
>CAYNKY010000003.1:0-48579 GCA_964397895.1 uncultured Prochlorococcus sp. | reverse complement strand
TATTTCAATGGTAGTACCTGTGCGAAAATCGTTACTGGAAATCATTCCTGTATTCCATACCCAGAGATCATAAACCTGTTTGAATCCTATGCGAAAATTTTTATCAAATTTGAACAAAAATTATCTATTTGTATTAATTCTATTAATTCAAGTACTTTTTACAAGTCCTATTATTGTTTTTGCTGATTTGCCAAACGGAAATGCAGTAAAAGATCCAAATGCAATATTAAGGAATGCATTGCCAATTAATCAAAAAGAACTTCAGTCATTACAACATCAGCTTGAAGAAACAAGCGATCTGGTGAGAGGAGGAAGATGGCCGGCACTTGCAAAAAATGTTACAAAATGTCAATCACTCTATAAAAAATATAATCGTAAAATTCTTGATGAAATCGATAGTGTAAATAAATTATCAGCTGAAAATACCATCTTGGCCCTTAAAACAGATTTAGAAAATCTTGCAAACGAAGCAAAAATTAAAGATAAATATGCTTTTATTGAAGCGAGAAGAGCAGCCTTAGAGAAAATAGGTAAATTAGAAGAGTTATTCTTACCGAAAGAATTCCCTTATGCAATACCAAGTGAATTTAATAAGCTTCCAAGATTATTAGGCAGAGCAACAGTTAGGATAAATACTTCTAAAGGAGAAATGGATGCAATTATCGATGGTTATAATGCACCATTAACAGGTGGAGCCTTCATCGATCTTGTAAGTAAAAATTTCTATGATGATTTACCAATAAATCGAGCTGAAGAGTTTTTTGTATTACAAACTGGTGACCCTAAAGGTGATGAAATAGGTTATGTAGATCCTGAAACGAATGAAGAAAGAAATGTACCTCTTGAGATAAGAGTTCCTGGGGAATCTGAAACTTTTTACAATGAAACTTTTGAAGACCTTGGATTTTATACAGAGACACCAACACTGCCATTTGCAACATTAGGCACACTAGGATGGTCTCATTCTAATGCCGAAATTAATGATGGCTCGTCGCAATTCTTCTTTTTCTTGTATGAAGCTGAGCTCAATCCAGCAGGTAGAAATCTTATTGATGGGAGAAATGCTGCGTTTGGATATGTCGTGAATGGATTTGATGTTTTGGAAGAATTATCTATGGACGATAAAATTATCAGTATCAAAATTTTAGATGGAGAGGAAAACTTAAAAGCAAATGCATGAAGAAACCATTAATGCCCTAGGCGAAAAAGAATTAATTAAAAGAATTTCAAAATATATGCCAGAAAATCAAACATCTGATGATTGTGCATTTATTAAAAATAATAAAAAAGGGCTATTAATCAATATTGATAATATGGTTGAAAATACGCATTTCGATAACAACATAAACCCTAGAGATATAGGATGGAAAGCTGCAACATCAAATTTTTCAGATCTCATATCAAGTGGTTGTCAAGAGATCATAGGAATTAACATAGGATTAATAATTCCATCATATACTCATTGGAAATGGGTTGAAGAAATTTATGAAGGTCTAAATGAAGCATTAAACGAATTTGGGGGTTCAATTCTTGGCGGAGATTGTTCAAAAGGAGATAATAGATCAATAGTAATAACTTCTATAGGAATACAAAGTGAATTAAAACTAAGAAGAAATGCTTGTAAAGCTGGCGAAGTGCTTCTATCCTCCGGCAACCACGGTTTAAGCAAATTGGGCTTTTTATTAATCACACAGCAAATAAATCATTCGGAATTTAAATTATCAGAATCACTCATTCAGAAAGCTATCCAAAATTTCTGCAGACCAAAACCAAAAAATGAAGTTTTAACGCAAATAATTAATACCAAAGAATCAAGCTCCAAAAAAGAAGTTGGATGTACTGATAGCAGCGATGGTTTTTATCAAGCAGTTGAAGATTTAGCTATTGAAAGCAACTGTAAAGCAGTTATTGATTATGAAAAAATTCCTAAAGCAAATGATTGGCCCTATGGAAGTAATTGGGATAATTATTATTTCTTTGGTGGAGAAGATTATGAACTAATATTCTCACTACCAAAAAAGTGGGCTAATAGATTATTAACAGTTAATCCAACAATCACTGAAATAGGTTATCTAATAGAAGGTGATCCTAAAGTAGAAATTAAAAATTGCCCAAACAGTGATCTTTTAAAAAATCAGCCATTCTCCCACTTCTAGTTTATTGCCATTTTTCAGCCACAATTTCAGCCAAGTCAACAACTCTTTGACTATAACCCCATTCATTATCATACCAAGCCAACACTTTTACTAGATTATCACCAATTGTCATTGTCAAATCACTGTCTACAATTGAAGATTCATTTGTACCAGCATAATCACTAGAAACCAATGGCAAATCACCATATTTAATAATTCCCTTCATATTTGTCTCGGAAGACTCTCTGAGAGCAGCATTAACTTCCTCACTAGTAACAGATTTTGAGGATTCAAAAACAAAATCTACCGCAGAAACATTAGGAGTTGGGACTCTCATCGCTATTCCTGTTAATTTACCTTTCATCTCTGGATATACTAACGCAACCGCTTTTGCAGCTCCTGTTGAAGTTGGAACAATATTTGTAGCAGCTGCTCTAGCTCGCCTTAAATCACGATGGCTATTATCAAGAATTCTCTGATCACCTGTATAACTATGTATGGTAGTCATAAGACCTTTATTTATTCCAAAAGTTTGATCTAGTACTTTTACGACAGGCGCTAAACAATTTGTAGTACAACTGGCATTACTCAAAATGTTGAAATCGCCATGATTATAAGTATCGGCATTAACGCCAACTACATAAGTTCCAACTCCTGAACCTTTACCAGGAGCAGTAAGTATTACTTTTTTTGCACCAACTTCAAGATGTTTACTTGCAGCAACATCAGTATTAAATACACCAGTCGATTCAATAACTAAATCAACACCCCAGTCCTTCCATGGCAAATTCAATATGTTTCTGTCAGAAAAACATTTAATAGTTTTGTTATTAATAACAAATGTATCATCTGTGTACTTAATATCGACATCATCTAAACGACCTAGTACTGAATCATACTTTAAAAGATGAGCATTGGTTTTTGGATCAGAAGTTACATTAATACCAACAACTTCAATGTTGGTATATGCACCTCTACTAAGCCAACAACGCATAAAATTTCTACCGATTCTGCCGAATCCATTAATCGCAACTCGCAAAGTCATAAATAAATCTCTAAAAAAAAAGTAACCTAAGCTGCTGATCATACTTAAAATTTTGCAATATCGTAAGTATTTTTTGATTTATTAAGAAAATATTTTTTTTTTGTATTAATTAATCACCCAAAAATCGAAATTTGTAAAATTAAAAACACAAAATTCTTTTTGGAAGTTATCTTGAGTCTGATGAAAAATTTCACAATAAACTCAATTGATAAGTAAAGGGCATTATCACTTTATAGGAATTGGTGGTATAGGCATGTCTGGAGTAGCTTTAGCATTATTAAAAAAAGGATTTACAGTCTCAGGGTCAGACAAATCTTTTAATGAACGAATAAATAAATTAGAAAAAAAAGGAGCGATTGTCTTTAAAGATCAAAAATTAGAAAATATTAAAAAAATTACAGCTTGTTTTAAAAAAGAAAGGATAATTATAGTTACTAGTTCTGCAATAAAAAAAGATAATGAAGAATTAAGTTTTTGTATACAGAAAAATTTTGTAATTAAACATAGATCTGAAATTCTCGCATCTATAATGAAAAGTTATATTTCTATTTCGGTTGCGGGAACTCATGGGAAAACATCTACAAGTACTTTTTTAGCAACATTATTAGATTTATGTACGAATAATTCTTCTTCAATAATTGGAGGTATTTTACCAATATATGAGAGCAATTCTCATGTCGAAGACAACAAATATTTAGTAACAGAAATTGATGAATCAGATGGAACTACAAAAAACTATAATTCTTCATTAGGTATAATTAATAATATAGATTATGATCATTGCGATTATTATTCAAGCATTGAAGATTTAATAATTTCGTTTAAACATTTTGCATCTAATTCAAATAAATTATTAATAAATAATGATTGTAAAATAACAAAAAATAATATTAAGTATGATTATAGTTTTTCAATATCTAAAACTAAAAATATTAATTATTCATTGATACCAAAAGTTATTCAACAAAACTATACTATTGCTGATTATTATGAACTAAATAAATACATAAAGACAATTACTATACCCATACCAGGTCTTCATAATTTGTCAAATATTTTAGCAGCAATAGCTGCATGTAGAATTAACAATATATCATTTGAAGATATTAATAAAAATTTTAAATTTCTAAAACTACCAAAAAAAAGATTTGAGTATAGAGGAGAATTATCCCACAGAATAATTATTGATGATTATGCTCATCATCCAAATGAAATAAAAGAAACAATCAAACTAGCAAGATTATTTATTGGTAAAAGTAATACACAAAGCAAAAGACTAGTTATAATATTTCAACCTCATAGGTATAGCAGAGTTAATAAATTTTTCAACGAATTTATCTATGAACTTTCTAGAGCTGATTTGATTATAGTAACAAGAATATACAGTGCAGGAGAACTAAATATTTATGATATAAATTCGCAAAAATTAAAAAAAGAAATTTATAAAATCAATAAAAATATAATATATTTAGATAACTATTATGAAATTAAAAAACAATTCTTTAACATAACTCGAAAAGGAGATTTTATATTAAATATGGGTGCAGGTGATTGTCATAATTTATGGTCTCTATTAACCTCATAATTAAGTTGTTCTAATGATAAATACCAAATTGAAACAAAATAAAAAACTTTTTAATTACACTACAATTAGAGTTGGTGGAATAGCAGAATATTTTGCAGAACCAAACACTTTGATTGAATTAATAAACTTAATTAATTGGGCAAAATCAAAATATATACAATGTCAAATTGTTGGAGCTGGATCAAACATCTTAATTAACGATATATTACTTAAAGGTCTTGTGATATGCACGAAAAAACTTAAATTTATAAAAGTAGATATCAAATCTGGAATTGTTAATACTGAATGCGGCGTTATGCTCCCGACAATGGCAAATTTACTTGCAAAAAATGGATGCGAAGGAGGTGAATGGATTATAGGAATACCCGGAACTATTGGAGGAGCAATATTTATGAATGCAGGTTCTGGAGATAATTGCATTTCAAACAATTTACTTTCTGTAAAAGTAATAGATAAAAAAACACTAAAGATATTTAATTTAAAAAAAAGTGAACTTAAATTTAAATATAGATCTAGCAGTTTACAAGATAGTAATTTACTATTATTAACAGCAAAATTTGCATTTGAACCAAATGGTAATGCCTCAAGAATTACAGCAATTACCCGCAAAAACCTAAAAAAGAAAACAGAAAGCCAACCATATCATTTACCAAGCTTTGGGAGTGTATTTAAAAATCCTCAAAATAATTATGCAGGAAAATTAATTGAAGAGTTAGGTTTAAAAGGACTCACAATAGGAGGAGCACAAGTATCAACAATGCATTCAAACTTTATAGTTAATTATTCAAATGCGACATCAGAAGATATTTTTCAGCTAATAACTTTAATTCAACAAAAAGTACTACAAAAAAAAGGAATATTTCTTCATCCAGAAGTAAGAATGATTGGATATTGACTATCCTTAATAAAATGATCTTTTTAAAAAATGGCTGGTTTTGGACTTCCAAACTTTGGACAAATAACTGAGGCTTTTAAAAAAGCCAAGCAAATTCAACAAGATGCTCAAAAATTACAAGAGGAGCTTGAATTACTGGAAATTAAAGGAGAAAGTGAAGACGAGATGATTAAAGTTTGGATAAGTGGTAATCAAATCCCTTTAAGAGTAGAAGTGAATGAAAGCATTCTATCCTTAAATAAAGAAACTATTGAAAAAGATTTCTTAGAAGCTATGCAGAAAGCTCATGAAAGCTCAACAAATACAATGAAAGAAAGAATGAATGATTTAACAGGAGGACTTAATCTAAATCTTCCTGGATTTGAAAACAATGATTCCTAAAAATCAAGATATCATATCTCTATAGTATTGATACCTTTCAAAATCTTTATTTAAGTTACATCCAGGTTCGTCCAAATGTAAACAATTTCTAAATTTACAATTTAGTCTCTTAAACTTTTTCTGTCTTCGAAATTCAGGGAACAAATTAGCGATATATTTTGGAGCAATTTCAAAATTCTGTATATTAAAACCAGGCGTATCAACAATATAACTCTTACTCGATAATTTAAATAACTCAATATTTCTTGTTGTGTTTTTACCTCTTTTGATTTTTTTTGAAACGGAACCAGTTGGTTTGTTTAAATCTGGAATGATTTTATTCAGGAGGGTTGTTTTTCCTACTCCTGAAGGGCCAACCAAGATGGAGCAACTTTTATCTTTAAGTTCAGCAGTAAAATCGTAAAGATTATCATCTTGAATTAAATTATAAGTTCTCGGGTGATAACCCCAATGTGTAAATTTTTTTATTAATTGATTTTTTCTTTCATTAGAAATAAGATCACATTTTGTAAGTACTAAGGATACTTTTACCTTGAGTAGCTCTGCCTTAATAAGGAACTGACTCAATTGTGAATAATTAAGCTTTGGTTCATCCACAGAATTAATAATATAAATATCAGAAATATTTGCTACTGCAGGCCTTTCTAAAAAATTTCTTCTACTGATCAAATTAACTATTATCGCTGTCCTCTGATCAAAATTAATCTCATTAATAATGACTTCATCTCCAACAAAAATAGATTTATTTTGATAGTAAACATTTTTTCTACTTTTACAAAGTAAACATAATTCTTTTTCTAGGGAATTTTGATGAAAAATATCTACATGATAAAATTCATTAAATTTTTTCGTAACCAAACCAGACCTAGTTTTAGATATTTCCATAACTAATTACACATTGAACCCAATCTTTTTCTTCATTAACAACTTTTATTGCATATCCCATATTTCTAAGAGTTTGAGTAACCATTGATTGTGGTTCACCTTTATCTAGTTCCAAGAAAAGAATATCTTCTTTCGTCAATTTCTCTAAAGCTAGTTTACATTTAACTACATTTAATGGACAAGGTATAGATCTTAAATTTAAAAAAATCTTAGTCTGCTTCAAGAATCCTTCCCAAAAAATTTACTAAAAAGACCACTATTCGTGCTGATATTTTGAGCTGAATAATGAGATGCTAAATTTTCTAAAAGCTCCCTTTCTTGATCATTAATTCTAGTCGGCAATTTTACCTTAATGAGGATATCATGATTACCTCTTGCTACCGGGTTGCCTAAACGAGGCACGCCTTTATTTTCTAAAGTCAATGTGCTATTTGGCTGAGTACCACCAGGAATAACCAAATCAATCTTTCCATCAACGGTTTCTACACTTACAGTATCTCCAAGAATTGCCTGAAGATAACTAACTGATATTTCAGAATAAATATTAATGCCGTCTCTTTTTAACTTATTATCTATTTTTACTTTTATAAAAACATATAAATCCCCTGAAGGGCCTCCCTTTAAACCAGCATTACCCTCTCCAGAGACTCTTAATTTTGTCCCAGTATCAACACCAGGAGGTATATTAATGCGTAATTTTTTTCTCACCTGCTTTACTCCATTACCACCACAATTAATGCAAGGATCTGCAATTATTTGACCTACGCCAGCACATGACGGGCACTCAGCAACCTGAGTAAAGTTGCCAAAAGGAGTTCTAGTAGCTCTCCTAACTTGACCACTTCCACCACATGTAGAACAACTAGTTGGACCTGTTCCAGGCCTAGCACCAATACCTTTACAAGTCGTACAAGTCTCCAGATGTGGAATTTTTATCTCGCGTTGCTCTCCAAAAATTGCTTGTTTAAAATCGATATTTAAGTCATATCTCAAATCATCACCTTGTTGAGGACCTCTTCTTTGAGACCTTGAGTTTGGAGAACCTTGACCTCCAAAGCCATTAAAGAAAGTTTCAAATAAATCAGCAAAACCTCCCATATCTCCCATATCAGGCATGCCTGCAGCACCTCCTAGGCCAGCCTCTCCAAACTGATCATATCTAGCCCGTGTATCTGGATCAGCCAATACTTCATAAGCACGGCCAATCTCTTTAAACTTTTCTTCTGCACCTGGTTCTTTATTAATGTCAGGATGATATTGTCTAGCTAATTTTCTATAGGCTCTTTTGAGAGTATCAGCATCAGCATTTCTTGAAACCCCAAGTGTTTGATAAAAATCAGCCATTAGAAACCATTACATAGAATTGAAAAATATTTATTTATCATCTGATAATTCTTCATCTGATTTAAGTTCTCCTTCAACTTTATCTTTTTCTCCTGCTTCTTGTGGATCCTGGCTAGGGCCAGGTCCCATAGAAACTTTAACTAAAGCATGCCTTAAAACTTTACCATCTAGATGATATCCTCTTTGCAATTCTTCTATGATGATATCTTCTTTTTGCTCTTCGCTTGGTTCTCTCAAGACTGCTTCATGCAAATTAGGATCAAATTGCTGACCAACAACCCTCATTGGAGCAACTCCCTGTTGTTTTAGAACATCCACGAGTTGTTTATAAAGACCTTGATAGCTCCTATGCAAATTTTGTGCCTCTTCGCTCTCAGGCTTTAATTGCTGTCTGGCTCGCTCAAAATTATCCACGATTGGAAGAATAGTACTTAAAGATTTTGATACTATTTGTATTTTCAAGTCATCTTGATCTCGAGATTGCCTTTTCCTGAAGTTTTCAAAATCGGCTGCGATTCTAACATATTGATTTTTTAAAGTTTCATGCTCCTTTTCCAATTGCTCAAGCCTGGCATCTGTATTAGCAATATTATTTTTAAGTTCATCAGATGAATTATTATCTTTAAATGAGTTCTCAGGAGTTTTTACTTGAGATGATTCAACAATTTCATCATCTTTTAGTTCAGAAGTTTTAAGTTCATCTTCTAAGTTAATATTCAATTTATCATCAGAATTTTCAATATTTTCAGATTGATTTTCAATCATTTGATACTTTAAATCATTTAACTATTTTGAATGAAATCGATTTACAAAACAAGTTGCGGAATCCGCACCAAAAAATTATTGAGGCTTGAAAGTTAAGGCCAAGCCATTATTGCAATATCTTTTTCCAGTAGGTGGTGGTCCATCATTGAAAACATGTCCTTGATGTCCTCCGCATCTTGAACAATGATATTCTGTTCTTGGGACAATTAATTTGAAATCAATTTTAGTATCAATTGCATTTTCAATAGAATCCCAAAAACTTGGCCAACCGGTTCCACTGTCATATTTTGCATCTGAATCAAACAAAGCAAGGTTGCATCCCGCACAATAAAAAACTCCTTTTCTTTTTTCATTATTTAATGGACTACTAAAAGGGCGCTCTGTTCCTTCCTCTCTTAAAATATGATAACTTTCAGGAGAAAGTTTATTTTTCCACTCTTCTTTTGTCAGTTTAAATTGTTTATATGATTCATCAGAAGCTGCATAAACCTTTTTAGGTTTTAAAAAGAATTTTAAAAAAGATGCAAAAGGAATTAAAATAAAAAATCTTCTACTTAAGAAATTATTCATTAGTAAAATTCAAAGAAATGATATTTGTTACTCCTAATTCTATATGCAATAAACACAAAATAAGTATTGCTCCAATGATGGATTGTACAGATAGACATTTTAGAATGATAATGAGAAAGATAAGCTCAAAAGCTCTTTTATACACTGAAATGATTGTTGCTCAAAGCTTGATTTATACTAAAAAACGAGAAAATTTTTTAAATTTTAATAATGAAGAGCATCCTATCTCCATACAAATTGGAGGAGATAATCCACATTTTTTAAAAGAAGCCGCAAAAATGGCTCAGGATTGGGGTTATGACGAAATAAATTTTAATGTAGGATGTCCAAGTTCAAAAGTAAGTGCAGGTAATTTCGGCGCATCTCTTATGAATTCACCTTACGTAGTTGCAAAATGTATTGAATCATTAAAAAATAATTGCAATCTTCCAGTAACAATTAAGCATCGTATTGGAGTTGATGATAATGATAGCTTTTTAAATCTAAATCAATTTGTTAGAAATACAGCGGATGCTGGAGCTGAAAGATTTACTGTACATGCAAGAAAGGCTTTCTTAAAAGGTTTAAATCCGAAAGAAAATAGACTTATTCCTCCTCTCAGATATGATATTGTCAGAAAGCTAAAAGAAAAGAATCCTGGACTCTTAATTGAAATTAATGGAGGTTTTAATAATATAAAACAGTGTGAAAAAGCTTTAGAAATCTTTGATGGGGTAATGATAGGTAGAAGTGCATATCAGGATCCAATGAATTGGATAGAAATAGATTCACTAATTTATAACAAAAAATTTATTTCTAAAAAAGTTTCTAGTGTATTACTCTCCTTAATTCCATATATTAATAACCACTTAGAAAAGGAAGGAAGATCCTGGGATATATGTAAGCACCTGATAAATTTAATCTCAAATTTTCCACATGCAAAATCTATCAGACACAAAATAACAAAATCTTCAATTAAAGGTTCTCTGAAAATTGAAGAATTGATAGAAATTGCTGAAGATCTTAATAAATCAGGTTACTGATCATTATCTAAATCATTTGAAGCTCCTCTTCGCCTTCTGCTTCGGCCATTTTCATAATCCGAGTTTTCAGTATTGTTACCATAGCTTCTATCCTCCCATCCCTTAGCACCTGAAGACCTGTTAGTAAAATTTTGATTTTGATCATTGTAACTATTTGTATTGGTTGAACTATAGCCATTCGCACCATAACCATTACTTGAAGAATTATACCCTCCATTATTTGAAGAATTATACCCTCCATTATTTGAAGAATTATACCCTCCATTATTTGAAGAGTTATAGTTTCCACCATTAGAAAATCTCGAGTTTCCACCGTTAAAATTTCTTCTTGGAGGATTATTTCTTGGCTCAGCCTTATTAATCCTTAATGGTCTGCCCATCATTTCTGAACCTTGCAAACCTTCAATCGCAGCTAGCTCTAAGGTTTCATCTGCCATTTCAATAAATGCAAATCCTCTTTTTCTTCCAGTATCCCTTTCTAAGGGTAAAGAACAGTTAACTACTTCTCCATATGGTGTAAATAATTGAAGAACATCTTCTCGCTCTGCACGGAAGGGCAAATTACCAACAAAAATACTCACTTTAAAAATACCTAATATTTTAATCGAATCTGAAAAACGATTAAACTAATTACATACTACTTAAATATATATCTAATTGGAGAAAATAATTTTGTTACTTTAACAACTTTCTTTCCCAAGTTAATAATTCCTCTTTAATTTGCTTAAAACCAGTTCCTCCAATACTATTACGTGATGCAACTACATTCTTAGGCATTATGCTTTCAAAAATATCTTCATCAAAAGCATTATTAAATTTTTTAAAATCACTCAAACAAATATCTTTAAGTAATATTTCCCTAGAAATACAAGATTTCACTATTCCTCCAACCACTTGATAAGCTTCCCTAAAGGGCAAACCTTTTTTAACTAAATAATCCACTACATCAGTTGCATTAGAAAAGTCTTGCTCAACTGCCTGCATCAATTTTGCCTTATTAAATTCTAATCCAATATCAAGAAAAATTTTCATTGCCTTAAGGCAATCAGTAATTGTATTTACCGTATCAAACAAAGGTTCTTTATCTTCTTGGAAATCCTTATTATAAGCTAATGGCATTCCCTTAACAGTTGTCAACAAAGCTTGTAAATTTCCATACACTCTTCCAGTTTTCCCTCGAATTAATTCTGGTACATCTGGATTCTTTTTCTGAGGCATTAGGCTACTCCCAGTAGCACAAGCATCTGTTAAACGAGCAAATGAGAATTCATCAGTAACCCACAAAATTATTTCCTCAGACAAACGGCTTAGATGAGACATCGCAAGCGAAGATGCCGAAATAAATTCAATTGCAAAATCCCTATCACTTACTGCATCCAAACTATTTCTATAAATATTTTCAAATCCTAATTCTTTAGCAGTAGTAAATCTATCAATATTAATTTTTGTTCCTGCTAAAGCAGCTGATCCCAAAGGACAAATATTTACTCTATGCCTTATTTCGAGAAGTCTATCTCTATCACGTTGAAACATTTCGACATAAGCCAAAAGATGATGAGCTAAGGACAAAGGCTGAGCTCTTTGTAAATGTGTATAACCAGGAATTAGTGTAAATATATTTTCATTTGACAGTTTTAAAAGAATTTTTTGAAGTTCTATAACCTCATAATCAATAAGATCTATTTTTTTTCTCAACCATATACGAATGTCAGTAGCAACTTGATCATTTCTACTCCTTGCAGTATGTAATTTTTTTCCTGTATCCCCAATTATATTTATCAATTTTTCTTCTATGGCATAATGAATATCCTCAGAGGGATAAGATGGAATAAAATTGCCTTCATGATATTCATTTTTTATTTGATTTAAACCTTCAATTATTATATTTGCTTCTTTTTTTGAAATAATCAGTGAATCACCAAGCATGCGTGCATGCGCTATTGAACACTCTAAATCTTCAAGTATTAAATTTTTATCAAATTCTATTGATGAATTAAATTTCTGTATAAATGGATCGAGACTAGAATCAAATCTATTACTCCATACTTTTGACATATTATTGAAAATGACTAATTTACATCTAATAAAGCATTTTTTTATCCAACTGACACTAAAAAATTATTCTAATTTAAATATTACTATAGATGCATCATCATCGAGATCTCTTTTTTTTCCAGCGAATTTATCTAAAGTTTTAAAAATTTCATCCAATATTTGCTGGGAATTTAGGGATTTTTTGCATAATTTTGAAAAAGTATTAATAAGATTTTTCTCGCCAAATCTTTCTCCATTTGAATTAGATGCCTCTGTTATTCCATCTGTATAATAAAGAATTAAATCTGAAGAACTCAGCTTGACCTCTCCACATTGATATTCAGCATCTTTTTGCAAACCAATTACAAATCCATCAGCATCTAACTTTTTGATTTTTTGATTTGCGTTTTGCCATAATAAAGGGGGATTATGAGCAGCATTCGCATATCTAAGTTTTTTAGTTCTTGGATCAAAATCTGAATAGAATAATGTTATGAATCTATGAGATTGATCTAAATCATATATTGCTAACTGGTTCAAATCATGAAGTATTCTATCAGGAGGCAGCCCTGTTAAAACTTCTGCTCTGAGCATTCCTCTAAGCATTGTCATTAATAAACCTGCTGGTATTCCTTTGCCCATTACATCTCCAATAACTAGCGCCCATCTACCCTTTTGCCTCCTTTTCTCCTCAATATTAGGCTTAATAGACATAAAATCATAATAATCTCCACCTAGCTGAAGAGCTGGTCTACAGTGAGCTGCAAGTTCAACTCCAAAAATTTTTGGACAAAAATCTGGTAAAAGTCGTGATTGAATCTCAGCGCCACTGGAAATCTCCCGATCAACATTTTCATGTTTTTTATTTACTTTTAGCAATAGATAATTTTCAATACCAACAGCTAATATATTCAACAAAAAGCTTATATTTCTCTCGTCACAAGAAATATCCAATTCTCTAGTTTTTTTATAAAAAACATAAAAAAAACCTCTGCATTTATTTCTAGAATTTAATTTATGACACTTAAACACACATGATGGGAAAATATTCTGAAAATATTCTTCTAAAATATGGCTATCTTTAATTTTGAAATTATTTAGCAAGTTAGAATTATTACAAAATTCTTTAATTTCTAAAATAATATTGTTAAATTTATAATCACCTGAAAGATAAATATTTTCTAACCAAATCTGACCTTTCTCATCCAAAGGAATAACTATAGAAAAATCTTGATTTAAGATGTGTTTTGCCACTAGAGCTATATATTCTAAAAATCTTTTTAAACTTGAAAATAACTTTAAATAATAAGCAAGAGAGGATGCAATTTCAATAAATTTATTTTTTTCAGAGTTAGAACCATATTGATCGTTAACAGAGAATTTATGATCATATTTATCTATCAAAAATTTATTTTTTTTGGTTTTAGTCACGAATTAAGATATCTATATGTAAGTTCTAACATTAAAAATTAAATTTTAAAAAAAATTAATTAATTTTTTATCTATCAGCCAAAAGAGCCTCAATAAATTCAAAGCTATTAAATGCTTTTAAATCTCTTATTCCTTCCCCTGCTCCAATAAATCTTATAGGAAGATCAACTTCTAAAGAAACTGCTAATGAAACACCACCTCGTGATGTTCCATCTAATTTTGTAATAATTGCTCCCGTAAGATCAGCAGACTTTGCAAATCCCTTTGCTTGTTTTAACCCATTTTGGCCTTGACTTGCATCTAATACAAGCAATGATTCGACGTTTGCATTTGGCACTTTTTTATCTATTATCTTTTTAATTTTTGATAATTCATCCATAAGATTATTTTTATTTTGCAATCTCCCAGCAGTATCAACTAAAAGCAAATCAGATCCACGTTTTATTGCGGAATTTATAGCATCAAAAACAACAGCTGCAGGATCTGCATTTTTAGATTGATTAGATATTACTTCAACATTACTTCTTTCTCCCCATATACTTAATTGTTCAACAGCAGCTGCTCTAAAAGTATCTCCTGCGGCAATTAATGTTTTATATTTACTCCTCTGAGAAAGATATGCCAATTTCCCTAAAGTAGTCGTTTTACCTACTCCATTTACACCTACAATTAGCCAAATATTTAATTTTCCTTTTTCTGGTACTAGAACATTTTTTTTTGATTTTTGTATGGGAATTTCTAAAATTGAACGCAACTCCTTTTTTAGAAAATTTATGCCTTCCTCTCCTCCAACAACTTCTTCATTCAGTTTTTTTCTAAGAGAATTAATAACCTTATCTGTTGCATCTATTCCAGCATCAGCTCTTAATAATAATGTCTCTAAGTCTTCAAGTGTTTCAGGAGTTAGAGGATCATCTCCTAACTTGTCAAGTAATTCAGTAACAAATCCTTTTCTTGTCTCTTCAAGACCTCTTCTTAACTTACCTAGCCAATCAATATCATCCATAGAAATCTGATCGGCTTTCTTGCCTTGAGCCTCCAATATCATTGCAGACCAAGTAAATTCATCATTAAACTCTCCTAAATTAGGAGCAAGTTCTATATCTTTTCTTTTTACTTCATCAATATATTCTTCTTTTTTATTTACAATATTAGATTTCTCATTAACAGGAATAATAGTTTCTTCTTCTTGTATATCTTTTTTACTTTCTTCTTCTATTAATCTAGTTCTTTCTTTTTCTTCTTTTCTTAATTGGTTAATCTTATTTTGCTCTTGCTTTTTTTTTAATTGAGCATATGCCTCTTTAGCCCATTCGGTAGAATTATTTATATCGTTTTCAGTCATTTGTTTATTTTTAACAACTAAATCTACATTTATCCTAGCTCATATTATTGAATCATTTAATTTTTTCTTTCTGCATTCTTCTTAAAATTCCATTAATCATTTTTCTTCCCTTTGTATCACTATATTTATTAGCTAAATTTACAGCCTCATTGCATGCTACCGAAACAGGAGTATTCAAAAACACGATATCAACATATGCCAAACGTAAAATATCTCTATCAATCCTGGGTAATCTTTTAAATCTCCAGTCTTCCATTACATCATCAATTTTTTTGTCTATTATTAAAATATTATTTAATACTTTCGAAAGTCTACTTTTAATATCATCTCTTACTTGTTTCTGGCCACTAATAGCAATTAATTTTGGAATTTCCAAAGTGTCTGATAATGTATTCATAATATTTTCCAGGTGAATAAAAGTTTTTTTAATTTCACCTCTCACCTCTTCAAAGAAAGAGCTATCTATTTCACGTAATTCACTATCTAATAAAATATTTGAAGCATTTTCTAAAGATATCTGACAATCATCCAGCTCCTGTAGACAATGATTTGTCATGAGTTCTAACGCTGATTCAAAAGTAATTTCAAATTGCATCTGATCAAAGATAATACTATCTTTATTCTTATTATCATTAATTAATCCTAAAGTAACTAGAGATAATTCTCTAATAAGGGATCTACTATCCATTTAAGTTTTAATTAGAAGAAGTATTTGTTGCTGCTCTGAATTGTGAAAATAATTTCGAAAAAGTTGGATTACTAGAACTATTCTTTTCATCAGGATTAACAATACCAGCAGAAATAATTGTTCTAAAAGCATCTTCAACTGAAATATCAAGATCTTTAACAGATTTTTCTGGAACTAGTGTATACCAACCAGTAGTAGGATTCGGAGCAGTAGGAATAAAAACACTCAAAAGTTTCTGCTCTAGTTCTGGTTGTAATGAAGGACCAACTATACCTGTGACAAATCCAACACTAAATAATCCTTCTCTAGGATATTCTACTAACACTACTCTACGAAATCTTTTTGAATTATCTCTTAAAAAAGTTTCTAATAATTGTTTTAAAGTTTTATAAACTGAACCTGCAACCGGAATCTTAGATAGTGTACCTTCTCCGAACTCTAACAACCACCTACCAACAAAATTTCTAGCCATCAAACCAATTAGTAATATAGCTAATAGAGGAACTGTAAGTCCTAGGGTTAAATTGATTAAATCTTGTAAGAGAGGATTTAGAGTTATGAATGGATTAAGCTGTTTTGGAATAGATGTAACTAATGTCAAAACAAATTTACTTACAATCGAGGAAAGCCATATAGTTGTCGCCAAAGGGATAACCACTAGTAATCCTGCAATAAGATCATTTTTAAGATCTTGCTGAAGCCTCGAAGCCAGATTAGAATCTTGTTTTGGTGTAGATTGAACCAAAATGAATGTTCTGTATTATTATTACTTTACTAGTAAATTAACAAGTTAACTATTTAAGTACATCTTTTATCTCAATTTCTATTGATAACTTATTAGTCTTTGATATTAAACTTTAATTTTTTAAATAATATTGAAAATAAAATTAAGTAATGAAAAATAAGATCATAAGCCAAAAACTGAAAAAAAAAGCTTTAGATGAAGGTTTTGCTGTTGCTGGAATTGCATCAATACCAGGAAGTTCAAGAATTAATCTAAGAACAAAAGCTCTTGAAAGATGGTTAGAAAATAACTTTCATGGAGATATGAAATGGATGGAATCAGATAAAAGAAAAAATATTGATTTGATCCTCAAAGGAGCTAAAAGTGTTTTATCTGTAGGTTATAACTATTTAAGTGATTCAAGTAAAAGAAAAAATAATTTTAAAATTGCCAAATTTGGTCAAGGGCATGATTACCATAAATTAATTAATAAAAAATTAAAAAATATAGGAAGGTGGATTGATGATTACATACCTAATTGTCAATGGAAAATATGCATTGACTCGTCACCTTTATTAGAAAAAGCTTGGGCAGAAGAATCAGGGTTAGGATGGATAGGAAAGAATAGTAATCTAATTAATAAAGATTATGGCTCATGGATTTCTTTAGGATTTATGATTTTAACTTCAGAATTATATCCTGACAAACCAAGTCAAGCATTATGCGGACAGTGTGATAAATGCATTGAAAAATGTCCAACTAACGCTATTACTGAACCTTTTGTAGTAAATTCTCAAGGATGTATTGCTTACCACACAATAGAAAACAGAGATTCAACTTTACCTCAAAAAATAGAAAAAAATCTTAACGGTTGGATAGCTGGATGTGATATATGTCAAGATATCTGTCCATGGAACAAATCAACTCCAACAAATAAAAGTTTTGAGGCAAAAGCAAAAGATTGGATTCAAGAGATAAATAAAGATGCATTAAATTGGACAGATGATGAATGGTCTGAAAAATTAAAAGGTACTACACTTAAAAGAATAAAACCTTGGATGTGGAAAAGAAATATAAAAGCAGTATTAAAAAATTAAAAATGTTTAATAAAAAAATATTAATTAAATTTTTAATCATCCAATTTCTTGGAATACTTTATTTCAATACAAATAAAGTTCTTGGTATAGTTCCCTTCTATAAATTACCTACTAAAGAATTCTTCAAGAAAAATGGTAGTGCTCTTGGCAGAAATGCATATCAATTAATATATTTTGGGCAATTTAAAGAAGGCCTAAGATTAGCTAAATTAGCAATTAGTATTAATCCAAAAGATGAAAATTTATGGGTCGTCTTAGCAGAAGCTCAAATTAGTAATAAACTCTATGATGAAGGGTTGGAATCTATTAAAGAAGGCAAAAACATCAATCCTAAAATGGGAGAACTATATTTTGCAGAAAGTTCTATCTACTTACAACAGAAAAAAAATCAAGCAGCAAAGAATTCACTCTCAAAAGGTTTACAATTTTTACCAGAAAATACAACAGCTATTTTTCAATTAGGGAATATTTTTTTATTAGAAAAAAATTATGAAAAAGCGCTTGAAAACTATAATGAGGCTATCAAAATCAAATCAGATTTTTGGCAAGCTATCAATAATAAAGGTCTAATTTATTTTGAAATTAATCAAAATTTGCTCGCCTTAGAAAACTTTAATAAAGCTATTAAAATTAATAGAAATGCTGAAACATTATTAGCTTTAGCAGCCGCTATACAAATAAAAAATCCTCAAAAATCAATTTTGTTGGCAAAAGAAGCACTCCAAAAAAACCCTAATTATGTCTCATTTAAATATCGCAAAGAACAACTTTGGGGGGAAAATTTACAACAAGCTACAAAAATTCTTTTTACAAAAGAAGAACTTCAAAAAGACATAGAATTAGCAAAACTTTATAAAAATTAAATTTCTTTTAGTTATTTACTGGAAAATATTTTTTTACCTATTAATCTAAGCTTAGTTATTTCTGGAATTTCCCTAATTTTCCAATACTAATGACGAAGGAAAAATTCATTTCAATATCTTTGCATCAAGAGATGCAAAGATCATATCTTGAATACGCAATGAGCGTAATAGTTGGACGTGCCTTACCAGATGCAAGAGATGGAATGAAACCTGTGCAAAGAAGAATTTTATTTGCAATGCATGAATTAGGACTAAATCCTGATAGACCATTTAGAAAATGCGCTAGAGTTGTTGGAGATGTTTTAGGTAAATACCATCCACATGGAGATCAAGCAGTTTATGACGCATTAGTAAGATTAGTTCAAAATTTTTCTACAAAGTACCCAACATTAAATGGTCATGGAAATTTTGGATCTGTAGATGATGATCCACCTGCAGCCATGAGATATACAGAAACTAGACTTGCTCCGATTGCTCATGAAGCTTTACTTCAAGAAATAGAATCTAATACCGTTTCATATTCTGATAATTTTGACGGATCTCAAAAGGAACCTGATGTCTTGCCAGCACAACTACCTTTTTTATTTTTAAATGGTTCCTCTGGAATAGCAGTAGGAATGGCTACAAACATCCCACCTCATAATTTAGGTGAAATTGTAGATGCTTTAATTGCATTAATTGAAAATAATTCTATTACTGATAATGATTTAACTGAAATCGTCCTAGGACCAGATTTCCCGACGGGTGGAGAATTGATTTACAGTAATGATATTAAAGATGTTTATCAAAAAGGAAGAGGTTCAATAACTATTAGAGGCATAATTAATGTTGAAGAAATACATATTGGTAAAGGTAAACACAAAAGAAAAGCGCTTATTGTAACTGAACTCCCATATCAAATTAGCAAGGCCGGTTGGATTGAAAAATTAGCAGAACAAGTTAATAATGGCAAAATTAATGGTATTGGAGATATAAGAGATGAAAGTGATAGAGATGGGATGAGAATTGTAATAGAGCTAAAAAGAGATGTAAATCACGATTTAGTTATATCTGAATTATTTAAAAAAACATCATTGCAAGCCAACTTTGGCGCAATATTTTTAGCCCTAATTGATGGTAAGCCTATGCAATTATCATTAAAAACATATCTACAAAATTTCCTTGAATTCAGAGAAAGTACTATACAAAAAAGAACAGCATACTTTCTGAATATAACTAAAGATAAACTAGAGATACTTGAAGGATTTACTCTCGCTGTTGAAAATATTAAAAAAATAATTGAAATAGTGCAAAATTCACTTGACACTAACGAAGCAAAATCTATCCTGAGCAAAATTTTAAACCTTACAAATAAACAAGCTGATGCTGTATTAGGCATGCCTATAAAGAAATTGACAAATTTAGAAAGGATACAAATTAAAAAAGATATTGATTCACTAAAAGAGAAAAAAAATTCTTTAGAAAAAATACTCAATCAAAGAGAACTTTTATTAAAAATGTTGAAAGAAGAGCTTATTAATCTTAAGAAAAAATATAATACAAAAAGAAAAACTAAAATTAGAAAAGATTTATCTCTTGACAATCAAGGTAAAGAAATAAATAAGCAAATTCTTGATGAATTAATAAATAAAGAAACTAAATTATCAATTGATAATACTTTGCAAATTAAAAAACTTTCTCTAAACAATTATAAAAAATTTAATGAAAATAATAATAAAATAGTACAAAAAAAATATACTGATCAATTTATAACAAATATTCAATATGAACTAAAAATAATTGCTTTAACATCTGAAGGCAAATTAATTAATATTAAATGGGATAAATTGCTTAAAAATGATTACAAATTAGAACGAAAAGATTTAAATAATATTAATCCATATGAAATAATTAACTTCCATGGATTTAATAATGATAGAGAAGTAAATTTATGTTTAATTTGTAATGACGGGCGCTTCAAAAAAGTTTTGCTGGATTCAGAAATGAAGAAATCTAATAGAGCTTTTTCAATAATTAATCCTAAGAAAAAGAATATAATTATCAATTCATTTATATCGGAAGAAAATGAAAAAATTATAATAATTACATCTATAGGTAGATTATTTAAATTTAATCTTTCAAATAAATATATTTGCACATCATCTAAGCAAGCACAAGGATCAATTTTAAGTAAACTTTTTCCTCAAGAAACAATAATTTCATGCTGTAAATGTAAAGAAGAAGAAGAGGAACTAATTATTGCAACCAAAACAGGTGATTTTTTTAATATTAAAAAAGAAGAAATATTTAACTCTCATAATTCAAGGCTTGGTTTTATTGATGAAAAAATACAAATTAAAAAAAATGAGTTTTTAAGTATATTCCCAAAAAGCAAATTTTGCTCAATAATTACTAATAAAAATCGCGTCGCAAAACTTGATTTTTCAAAAATAAACTTAATTACAAATAAGAAAAAATATAATGTAGAGTTTTTATCAATGGAACCAAATGAATATATAGAAAAAATATTTATTTTAGAAAATTTGACTGCTTAAGATTTGTATTCCATTTCTATCCAATTTAAATATTCTTGACTTACATTTCCAGTAATATAAGAACCAGTAAAACAACACATTTCTAAATCCTTAATAGCTGAATTACCTATTATAGATTTTCGTAAATTATCAATGCTTTGATAAATAAGTTCATCAATTTCTAATTTTTCAGCAATTTCTAAAATCGATTTATTATGGGCTATTAACTCATCTCTATTAGGCATATTGATACCATAGACATGCGGAAATCGAACAGGAGGAGCAGCGGAAGTAAAAAAAACTTTATTTGCTCCTGCTAATTTAGCCATTTGCACAATTTGCTTTGAAGTGGTTCCTCTGACTATTGAATCATCTACTATTAGTACATTTTTATTTTTAAACTCTGTACTCATAGCATTTAATTTTTGTCTAACTGATTGTTTCCTTTTTTGCTGACCTGGCATTATAAAAGTTCTGCCAACATATCTATTCTTAAAAAAACCTTCTCTATATTCAATAGATAATTGCCTAGCTACTTGCATTGCTGCAGGTCTAGAAGAGTCAGGAATGGGCATTACCACATCAACTTCACCACTCTTAATCTTTTTTTTAATTGTTTCTGCCAAATAATCACCCATTCTTAAACGAGCTTCATATACTGAAATTCCATTCATAATAGAATCAGGTCTAGCTAAATAAACATATTCAAAAGAACAAGGAAATAAGCTTGGATTATCCGAGCATTGTTGGGAAAAGAATTCACCTTGATTATTAATAAAAATTGCCTCTCCAGGTTTTACATCTCTTTCTATTAAATAATCATTATTTTCTAAAACAAGTGACTCACTTGCAATCATCCATTCTTGTTTATTATCAGATGAAATTCTTTTTCCAATAACTAAAGGCCTTATACCAAAAGGATCTCGAAAAGCTAACAGACCATGTCCTGAAATTAAGGAAATAGCTGCATAGGAGCCTTGGATTCTTTCATGAAGAGATCTGATTGCTTTAAATATTAAATCTGGTTCTAATTCCTTTTTATGAACTTGTTCCTGTAACTCGGTAGCAAGAACATTTAAAAGCATTTCTGTATCACTAGATGAATTAGTGTGTCTACGATCAACACTAAATAACTGTTTTTCTAATTCTCTAGTATTTGTTAGATTTCCATTGTGAACCAAAACTATTCCATAAGGAGCATTTACATAAAAAGGCTGCGCTTCTTCAATACTCTCTGCAGAACCTTTCGTAGCATATCTCACATGTCCTAAACCCACTTTTCCACTTAGATTTCTCATGTCTCGTGTTCTATAAGCAGTAGTAACTTGACCTTTAGCTTTATAAACGTGAAACATATTTTTATCCATAGTGGCAATTCCTGTAGAATCTTGCCCCCTATGTTGAAGGAGTAAAAGACTGTCATATATCTGCTGATTTACATCCTCAGAAGAAACAATTCCTACAATTCCACACATAATCTATTGAATCAAAGAATGTTTTAACTTATTAACTTCACTCATAATTAAAAGTTGTTTGATAATCCATTATTAAATTTATCAGCTAACGCACTAATTTTTAATTCACAAAGAGTATTTTCTAAATATTTTATGATTAAATTTTCCTTACAAACATGACCAATATTTGTAACAAAAATACTATCAGTAAAACATTTGCTTTGTTCAGAAACAAATTTTAACCATTGCATTTTTTTACTAAAAGGAACTGAAAAAAGTATTCTTGATCCACCTTCACCAAAAAGTAATTTATCTTTTCTATCATCACCGCATATTGAAATTCTCGCACCTTTTAACGAAAGGATACAAGATTCTGCTATTGCAACAGCTAATCCTCCATCACTAATATCATGACTTGAAATTATTAATTTTCTTGCAATACCATCTCTAACAAACTTTTGACAGATCTTCTCATCAATTAAATCAAGCTTTGGAGGTCTACCTGCTACTTCTCCA
This sequence comes from uncultured Prochlorococcus sp., assembly GCA_964397895.1. Taxonomy (GTDB): domain Bacteria; phylum Cyanobacteriota; class Cyanobacteriia; order PCC-6307; family Cyanobiaceae; genus Prochlorococcus_A. The sequence continues at coordinate 25,287 of CAYNKY010000003.1, read as the reverse complement.
TGGAAATATTCTAAAAATGAACTTGCTGCCAAAGTAATTTCAGATGACTTAGATCCTACAATCCAAATTTCATCATTTATATTTTTCCATCCAGAACCAATTGCATTATTTACATCTTTCAATAAACCAACCATCCCAATAACAGGGGTAGGTTGGATAGGAGTTAAAAAACCTTCTTCATTTTTAGATTCATTATATAGAGACACATTACCGCCAGTTACAGGAGTCTCAAGAACTTTACATGCAGCAGAGATACCATCACAAGATTGTGACAACTGCCAATATCCAATATCAGTTTCAGGCGATGAAAAATTTAAATTATTTGTAATTGCAACAGGTAAAGCTCCTACACAGCTTACATTTCTAGAAGATTCTGCAACTGCTGCAATACTTCCTCTTAACGGATCAAGAGAAACCCACCTATTATTACAATCAACAGAAGCAGCAATTCCAGAGTAAAAACTATCTTTATTCTTTTTCTCATTTTGACTTCTCAATCTTATTACTGCTGCATCGGATTGACCTGGCTTAAATACGGTATTTAGTTGTACTTGATAATCATATTGATGAAAGATCCAATTCTTGGAAGCTATTGAAGGAGTGGATAATAATTTTAGTAAAATATCCCCCCATGAAAAATCTTTTTTTAATTTTAAAGAATATGCAGAATTTAATTTATCTTTAGGTAAATCATTCTCATTCCATTTCCATTTATTAAGTATATTTACCGGAGTTTCTTTAATTACTTCATTTAAATTCACTGGAGTTTTATCAGATAAAGCAGAAGTTGGTATTCTTGCTACTAATTCATTTTTATGAAAAATGTTTACTTCATTTTTCTCTATTACCTCTCCAACAACGCAAGCATATAAGCCCCATTTATGAAATTCTTTAATAAGATCATCAACTTTATTCTCTTTGACAACCAATAACATTCTCTCTTGCGACTCGGACAAAAGATATTGATAAGCAGTCATATTATCTTCTCTAGATGGTACCAAATCTAAGTTGATAGATATCCCTAATCCACCATTTGCCGCCATTTCTGCACTACTACAAGTAATACCAGCAGCTCCCATGTCTTGAGCAGCAAGAACATCTCCTGTTTTAAAAGCATTCAAACAGGCTTCTATTAAACTTTTTTCTAAAAAAGGGTCTCCTACTTGAACAGCAGGTCTATCATCTAAAGAAGCTGTTGTAAGTTCAGAACTTGCAAAACTTGCTCCTCCAACTCCATCTCTACCCGTAGTATTACCAACATAGAGGACAGGAGCACCAATATTTTTAGCTCCAGAACAAACAATTTCATCTGTCTCTAGTAAACCAATAGCCATTACATTAACAAGAGGATTACCAGAATAACTATCATCAAAGTTAATTTCTCCTCCCACTGTTGGTACGCCTACACAATTCCCGTAATGGGAGATTCCTGAAACTACTCCTTTTAATAATGATATATTGGAAGGTTTATTTAAATTACCAAATCTTAAAGAATTCAAAATAGCAATAGGACGAGCACCCATAGTAAAAATATCCCTTAAGATCCCTCCAACTCCAGTTGCAGCACCCTGAAATGGCTCAATTGCTGAAGGATGATTATGACTCTCAATCTTAAAAACTAATTTTTGATGATTACCAACATCAATAACCCCTGCATTTTCTCCAGGCCCAATCAAAACATATTCACCATCAGTTGGAAATTTAGCCAGTAAAGGTTTTGAATTTCTATAACAACAATGCTCAGACCACATTACTCCAAACATTCCTAACTCAGTTCTATTAGGTTCTCTTTTCAATCGACGACATATTTCTTTATAGTCATTTTCTGTAAGATTTTCAGTTTTGAGAGCTTCTTTAATATTAAAAGAAGTATTTCCTGATAAATTCACCATAAATCAAATCCAAGGATCTTCATCACTATTATTAGATGTTTTTGAGCTATTTGGATCAGTATAAAATTTAATATCTTGATTTTTAATTTTTTTTTGAGATCGATTATATTTATCAAAATCTTCATTTTGTTGTTCACTAGTGAAGACTTGATCCTCTTCCAACCAGTCCTCTAATTTATTAGAAGCGATATTTTTAAAATCATCAAACTTATTAAAAAGATTTTTACTTTTTTTTAACACCTCATTTTTAAAGCTTGATTTTACCAAAACTAAATCTTCTAAAGAATTAACCGAAGCAAAAACCAAACCAGGTTGTTGATCAGTGATACTTGAGATATCTAACTTCCATCTACTCGAACCAGGAATTCGTGGATTAGATCTTGAAATGTAATAATTTTTTATTTTGCCAGTTTTGAACTCAAAGAGAAAATCTGCAACAAAACCAATTTTAAAGCCATTATTACTAATCAAATTAGCAAATAAAAGATTAGGAAACCTATTTAAGGTATTTAAATCAGAGGTAGCTGGTTCACCTTGAACAAAAATTTCATTATCTACTATTTGCTTTATTTGATTTAATTTCCATACATTCCTTTTAAGATTTAAATTAGAAGGCCTACTAACCCATCCAAGTATTCTATGTACAGGTGGATGCATCCAAACCATTTCACCAACGCCATAAGTAAGAGACATATTAGCTCTGACATTATGACTTAACAAAGAACTTAATAAATATTCTTTAGGTAATTTCAAATTATGACCGTACCTGAATAGGCATTACTAAATAAGTGAATGAACTATTATTTTCAGGAACTATAACAGCGGGAGTGGTTGAAAGATTACACTTTAAAAATATAAATTCTGATGTGATAACTTTTAAACCTTCTAGTAAGTATCTGACATTAAAAGCGATTTCTAGTTGATCTCCAGAAAATGAAACAGGTAAAATCTCTTCAGCATTTCCAATATCTTGAGCATCCGCACTAATAAATGCTAAATTTTCTTCTTTAATATTAATCTTGACAACACTACTTTGTTGATCTGCTAAAACTGCAATTCTTTCTAAAGAATTAACTAGAGCATTTTTTTCAAATTTAAAAACTTTAGAAAAAGAATCTGGAATTAATTGAGAATAATTTGGATAATTTCCTTCTAAAGTTCGAGTCGTTATTATTTGATCAGAAGAAATAAAGACCAATTGGCCTTTGTCATAGAACAACTTTACTTTATTTTCTGTTGATTTTGTATTGACAAGTTTTTCAATTTCTCTAAGAGATCTTGTAGGGATAGTAACAGATAGATTTTCATCTTTTGACTCTAAATCATCAATAGTTTGATCCATATTAGATTCATCACTTTCAGTCAAAACAACAGCTAATCTATGTCCATCAGTAGCTGCAGATTCTAAAGATTTACTTTTAAATTTAAAATTAACACCTGTAAGTAATTGTTTTGATTCATCATTACTGCTTGAAAATATGGTCATTCTTAAAGCTTTAAGAAAAGAAGAAGGATTTATATCTAATGAAGTTCCACTCTCAACAAATGGTAATTTAGGATAATCATCAGAAGCAATTCCTTTCAAATTAAAAGAACCTCTATCACTCTTCAATAAAATATTATCCGATGCTTCTTCAACATTTAAAGTAACAGGAGATTCAACAGGTAACTTAGAGACAATTTCAGAAAGGATTTTTGAAGGGATTGTAATTGCACCACTTTTAGTAACAGAAGCATCAAAAGAAGTTTGAATTCCTAAATTCAAGTCAAAACCAGTCAAACTTATTTTATTTGTAACTTGATCAGCTGTAAATAAAATATTAGACAATATAGGGTGAGTAGGCCGGGATGCTACAGCTTTATTGACCAGCTGAATAGCATTATTTAATTCGTTTTGTTTACAAATAATCTCCATCATTAATCTTTTTTTTTATAAATTTATATTAGTCCTATTTTCAAAGGAATTCCATCTATTCTTTAGATATATTTTCTTCTTTTTTAAACTATATATAACTATAAATATATTTATAAATTAAATTAATATAGTAGTATTAGAGCTTGTGGATTCTGTGGATAACTTACGATTAACCTTTTATTTAAAAGGTTTAGCGATAAAGTTAACTTGTTAATAATTTTTTTAATTTTTGGAAAAATTTTAAATCTTAATTTGCATCAAATATTTTTTAAACAATTAATTTGATTTTTTAAATATTTTTCCACATATAAAAAGTATATTATTGTTTTTTTTCACATCCACTTTTTTTATTGGCTTTTTAATATCCTAAGATTTTTCCAATATCTTTTAATGAAGGTTCAATATTCTTTTTGAACAAGGCATCGTTATTTTTAATTGCACAATCTGGATCTTTTAAGCCATTTCCTGTTAATACGCAAACAATTGTTGAGTCTCTTTTTATTCTATTTTTATTTTTTATTAGTCCTGCAACTGAAGCTGCACTTGCTGGTTCGCAAAATATGCCTTCTTTTGCAAGAAGCTTATATGCTTCAACAATTTCATTATCTGTAACAGACTGAAAATCTCCTTTACTTTCTTTCTTAGCAATTTTAGCTTTTTCTCTATTAACAGGATTTCCAATTCTTATTGCAGTAGCTATTGTTTCAGGGTTTTTAACAATTATATTTTCAACTAATGGGGCAGATCCTGAAGATTGAAATCCCATCATTTTTGGTAAAGTTAATTTTCGATTTCTCTTTGAATATTCCTTGAAGCCTTTCCAATAGGCTGTAATGTTACCTGCATTTCCCATTGGAATACAAAGCCAATCAGGTGCAATATTTAAATCATCAATAATTTCAAAAGCAGCTGTTTTTTGACCCTCAATTCGATATGGATTGACAGAATTTACAAGCGTTATTGGATATTGTTCTGATAACTTTCTAACAATTTCTAGTGCTTTATCAAAATTTCCTGCTATTGATATAACTTCTGCTCCATACATTAAAGCTTGTGCAAGTTTTCCTTGAGCAACAAATCCATCAGGAATTAAAACAAATGATTTTAGTCCTCCTCTAGATGCATAAGCTGCTGCAGAAGCTGAAGTGTTACCTGTACTTGCACATATAACAGCTTCGCATCCTTCTTCTTTAGCTTTACTTATAGCCATCGTCATTCCTCTGTCTTTAAAAGAGCCAGTGGGATTTAAACCATCATATTTTAAATAAACATTTGTATCGTTTCCAATTAATTCGCTTAATTGATTACTAAAAATTAAAGGTGTATTTCCTTCTTTTAAAGAAATTATTGGTGTTTTCGAACTAACTGGCAAATACTGTTTATATGCTTCAATTAATCCAGGCCAATTTTTTTTCTTATATTTCGGCATTAATTTTTTAATTGATTTTAGTAACATAGTCAAAATTTAATTTTCTTTTATTTTATTAAGAGGCGAATCGGTAAAAAATTTTAGGAGTTCATTTATCGATTCTACTTTATTAAGAATTTTACTCAAAGCATTAATGTTCAAAATAACTGTTTTAGTAGGATATCCTTCAAAGAAATTTACAAGATTAATTTTACCGTTACCAATTACTATTCCTTTAATAATGCTTGAACGTAGGGCAAGAATTCCAGTTTTTTCGTCTCTAGCATTAGGAGTGTGTATAATTTTTGATAATCTTGTTAAAACAACATTTCCAATATCAGAATACATTAATTTACTGGCTATAGGTAAAGGTATATCAAAACTCTTATTAAGAGTTTTAAGTATTTCATCATCATTAGAATCTATTCTTTTTAAAAGTCTTTTTAAATTTTTTTTAGCATTTCCTGAGGCAGCATATTTTTTTAGAGATTCTATTTCAATCGTTCTAGAAAAAATACTATAAATAATTTTTATTTCTTCTGCACTTTTCAGTTCAGGTATAAAAAATAAAGATTTAATGAAAATAATAATGATTAGAAAATTTTTTAAAAAATTTTTTTTAATTAACATTTTATATACTTGATCCTGCAGCAATTTTTACAAGTCTTACAACGCTTTTTTCAGTAACTCTTTTGGCTATTTTTAAACTCATTTCTTTTGTATAAGGTTCATTTAATAATCTTGGTAATCTTTTAAGGAATATATCTATAGAATATCCTGGGATTTTTTGTAAAACATTTAAAAATTTTGTAAAAGGTTCAATTGAAATTATCAAATCATTAATTTTTCCATTCTTATAGTTAATATTCATTTTTAATCGATTTGGTAAATAATAATTTATATTTTTTATAACTTTCCAATTAAGAGTATCTATTTGATTTGTTAATCCATTTATGATTTCATCTCTTAAGAAGCCGCCTTTAGGAGAGAACAAAAGATTTATGACCTCATCTAATAATTTTTCTAAATTCAGATCTGTTTGTTTTGCAGCATTTGATAATAAATCTTCTAATCTATCCCATTTGAATTGTTTTTCATCAAAAAGCATCTCTTTTAAACTTTCTCGTAATTGAGGATCAGGATCTTCCATTAACCTTCTTGCAAAGTAAGGATAAGCAGCTCCTAAAATTTTAAAGTTAGGATCTACGCTTAAGGCAATACCTTCAAGAGTTATTAGAGATCTTATTATTAAGGCATAGTAAGGAGGTAATTTAAAGGGGAATTTGTACATAACACCTGACATGTCATCAGTTACGCTTTTAAAATCCATTTTTGATACACCAAGTTCTATAGCATTAACAAATACATCTTGAAATGCAGGCACAATTGGCTCTAAGTTAACTTCTTTAGATAAAAAACCGAGTTTTACAAAATCATGTGATAATTTATCAAAATTTTTATTAACCAAATGAACTACTGCTTGTATTAGGCCTGATCTTGAATCCCGAGAGACTTCACTCATCATTCCAAAATCTAAATAACATAATCGTCCATCTTCTAATGCTAAAAGGTTTCCTGGATGAGGATCAGCATGAAAGAAGCCATGCTCTAATAATTGTTCTAAACTACATTGAACACCAATCTCGATCATTTTATCAGGATTAATTCCTAGGTTTTTTACACTTTCGAGATTCGTTAGCTTAGTTCCCTCTATCCATTCCATTGTAAGTACTCTTCTAGATGTCATCTCTTTATATATTTTAGGAACTGCTATTTTTATATTTTGTTTATGCATTTCTCTAAATTTTTCTGCATTATTTGCTTCATTAATGTAATCCATTTCTTCAAAAACTCTTTTGCCAAGTTCATCAATTAAGGCAACTAAATCACTTCTTATTAAACCAATATTATTTTTTAACCAAAATGCTATATTTCTAACAATATAAAGATCTAAAGTAATTTGCTCTCTCAGTCCTGGTCTTTGTACTTTAACGGCAACAACTTCTCCATTTTTCAGAATTGCTTTATGTACTTGCCCTAAGGATGCAGCAGATATTGGTTCTTTATCTATTTGATCAAAAATATTTAAAATATTTTCATTAAGGTCTTCTTCTATCAGTTCCATAGCTTTATCTCCGCTAAATCCAGGTAATTGATCTTGTAATTGGGATAATTCTTCTAGTAAAACAACAGGTATAATGTCTGGCCTAGTAGATAGAGCTTGACCAGCTTTTACAAATGCTGGTCCAAGTTCCACTAATAAATTTGTAAGCTGTTTAGCTCTGAATCTTGCTTGAGATTTATTTTTTAATCTACCTATTATTTTATCCCATCCAACAGAAAATATATATGCAAATATTGGTATTAATGTCTGCCACAGTCTTTTTATAAGCCTTTTAGGGTTTCTTTTATAAATTTTTGATATAGTTTCTGGATCGTACTCTAGAAGTCCGGAAGCCTCAATAAAATCTTTAAAATCTTCTTTCATAACTTTATATTTTAATAACTTTTAATTTGAGTAAAAAGAAGCTAATTTTCTGTTGAGGGGAAAAATCATTTTGCTTAAAGAATTAAAACTTGAAAACGTAGCCTTGATTGAGATTATAGAAATTAATTTCGAAAAAGGTTTGAATGTATTTACAGGAGAATCTGGATCAGGTAAGTCATTGATTTTAGATTCTTTAAATTCATTGTTTGGTGGAACTAATATACCTCTTAACCACTTGATTCGTCCAGGATCAGATCAATGTTTAATTGAAGCAAAGTTTCAATTAACTAAAGAATCACGAGATCAATTAGAAGAAAATAATTTTTGTATAAATGTTGATGAACTAAAGATTACTAGGAAATCTTTAAAGAAAAATTTAAAAGTTTTCACAAATTTTTATATTAATGATATTCCTATTAAAAAGAGTAATTTAAAAAAACTTGGTTGCTTTTTAATTGATTTTGCAGGGCAAAATGATACTTTTATATTTAATTCTCAAGAAAATTTAAAGAAAATAATTGATGGGTTTGGTGATAATTCTCTCAAGTCCATAAATCAAAGAGTATTTAATGCATTCAAAGAGATAGATTTATTGAAAAAAAATATTGATTTAAAGGTTTTAAAATTGGAAAAATATAAAGAAAATTTTTTTGCTGATAAAAAAATACTACAAATTCTGGAGGAGGCTGAATTAACTCATGAGAACGAAATATTAGAACTTAAATCTAAGCAATTAAAACTTTCTAATAATTTTGAATTGAAAGATAGTCTTAATAAAATTTTGTTTAATTTAAGTGATTTTAATGGTAATTCAAATTCTGCAAGCAAATTAGTATCAGATACAATGAAACAATTTAATAAAATTATTAAATATGATCAAAATATTAATATTTTTTCAGAAAAATTAGCTGAAATCTATTTGGCTCTGGAACAAGTTATTGCTGAGACTACAACTTATCTTCAACTAAATGATATTGAAGAGGAAGATCTTGACAAGATTCAACATAGATTATTTAAATTACAAAATCTCGAAAAATCTTTTTCTTTAGAACTTCCTAAATTAATAAAAAAAAGGAATGAACTAAGAAATATTACTTCTTTTGAAAACATGCAACAGGAAATAGAAAATATAAAAAAGGAATTTGAGAATAAAAATAATAAATTTAAAAATATTCTTTCTCTTCAATCTTCAAATAGAAAAAATTTAGCAAAGAAATTAGAAGTATTAGTTACTTCAACTTTGAAAGATCTAGGACTGAGTAACTCAACCTTTAAGATTTCTTTTGAATCAACTTTACCAAATTCATATGGATCAGATAATGTAGATTTTTTGTTTTCTGCAAATCCTGATCAATCTCTTTCGCCTATTTCAAAAGTAATTTCAGGAGGTGAGATGTCAAGATTTTTGTTAGCTTTAAAAGCTAATATTTCCAATTTATCTGGAAGTTTGTTTTTTGATGAAATTGATAATGGATTAAGTGGTAAAGCATTGTTATCACTAATAGAGTTAATAAAAAATTTTTCTCAAAAGAAACAAATTCTTTGTATCACTCATAATCCTCTTTTGGCTGCAGTTGCGAACTCTCATTACAAAGTAGAAAAAAATATCAAAAATGGAGTTACTTTTACTTCATTAAATAAATTAATTACAAAGGAACAAAAGCAAAATGAGCTGGCTGAATTGATTGGGGGTGGTATTCAAGAGGCTAATGATTATGCTTTAACACTAATAAATAAAGCAGCCGCTTAAAATCAAAATTTTTACTATAATAGAAAACTAAATTAAACATATATAAAGGATTAAATGATAAGAAAAAATATAAATAGTTCTGATGAGGCTTCAATAACTATTAGAGGTGCAAGGCAACATAATTTAAAAAATATTGATTTAAAAATACCTAGAAATAAATTTATAGTTTTTACTGGTGTAAGTGGTAGTGGAAAGAGTTCTTTGGCTTTTGATACTATTTTTGCTGAAGGTCAAAGAAGATATGTTGAAAGTCTTTCAGCTTATGCACGGCAGTTTTTGGGACAAGTTGATAAACCTGATGTTGATAATATTGAAGGTTTATCTCCAGCTATATCTATTGATCAGAAATCAACAAGTCATAATCCACGTTCAACAGTAGGCACCGTAACAGAGATTCAAGATTACTTAAGATTATTATTTGGAAGAGCGGGTGAACCACATTGTCATCATTGTCAAAGAAAAATAAGCCCTCAAACTATTGATGAAATGGTTGATCAGATTTTATTACTTCCAGAAGGAACCAGATATCAGATACTGTCACCGGTTGTTCGGGGCAAAAAAGGTACTCATTCAAAATTATTAAATGGTCTTGCTTCAGAAGGTTTTGCAAGAGTTAGGATTAATGGAGAGGTTAGAGAATTATCTGATAGTATTGAGTTAGATAAAAATCATATTCATAATATTGAAGTTGTTGTAGATAGATTAATTGCTAGAGAAGGAATACAAGAAAGATTAAATGATTCGTTAAGAACTTCCCTTAAGAGAGGTGATGGATTATCAATTATTGAAGTAGTTCCCAAAAAAGGGGAAGAATTACCTTCTGAAATAACAAGAGAGAGGTTATATTCTGAAAATTTTGCTTGCCCTGAGCATGGGTCTATCATAGAAGAATTATCTCCTCGATTATTTTCTTTTAATAGTCCTTATGGAGCTTGCCAAGATTGTCATGGGATTGGCTATTTAAAAAAATTTACTTTTGAAAGAGTAATACCAGAACCATCTTTGCCGGTTTATGCAGCTGTGGCTCCCTGGAGCGAAAAAGATAATACATATTATTTTTCACTCTTATATTCTGTTGGGCAAGCTTATGGTTTTGAACTTAAAACGCCCTGGAATGAACTTACTGACCTTCAACAAAAAGTACTTTTAGTAGGATCTGAAAAACCTATTCTTATACAAGCAGATAGTAGATTTAATAATACTACAGGTTTTGAAAGGCCTTTTGAAGGTATTCTAAATATTTTAGAAAGACAATTAAATGAGACTAATGGAGAATCTTTAAAACAAAAGTTGGAAAAATATTTAGAATTAGTTCCTTGTAAAACTTGTTGTGGCAAAAGATTAAGGCCTGAAGCCCTAGCAGTTAAAGTTGGACCTTACTCGATAACTGATTTAACATCTATAAGCGTTTTTGATACTTTAAAGCATATTGAAAAGATAATGGGCATTAATAAAAATGAAGCCATTGATTTATCTGATAGACAATTACAAATAGGTGAATTAGTGCTTAAAGAAATAAGATTAAGGCTTAAATTCTTAATAGATGTTGGACTTGATTATTTAACCCTTGATAGACCAGCGATGACGCTGTCTGGGGGAGAAGCTCAAAGAATTAGACTTGCTACTCAAATAGGTGCAGGTTTAACAGGTGTTCTTTATGTTCTTGATGAGCCAAGTATTGGTTTACATCAAAGAGATAATGATAGATTGCTTGAGACATTAAAAAAACTTAGAGATTTAGGAAATACTCTTGTTGTTGTAGAACATGATGAAGATACAATGAAAGCAGCCGATTTTCTTGTAGATATTGGTCCAGGAGCAGGTGTTTATGGCGGAGAAATAGTTGCTAAAGGTACATTTAATGATGTTCTTAAGTCTAAAGATTCTCTTACTGGAGCTTATTTAAGTGGGAGAAAAACAATACCAACTCCCATAGAAAGAAGATGCTCTGTAAAAAAAAGTTTAATTCTTAATAATTGTAATAAAAATAATTTAAAAGATATTTCAGTTGAATTTCCATTAGGTAGGTTAGTTTCAATTACAGGTGTAAGTGGTAGTGGTAAAAGTACTTTAGTAAATGAATTATTGCATCCTGCTTTAAGTCATTCTCTTGGATTGAAAGTTCCATTTCCTAAAGGTTTGAAAGAACTTAAAGGTATTAAAGCTATTGATAAAGTAATTGTAATTGATCAATCACCAATTGGCCGAACTCCAAGATCAAATCCAGCAACATATACGGGAGCTTTTGATCCAATAAGACAAGTTTTTGCTGCTTCTGTAGAAGCTAAAGCAAGAGGCTATCAGGCAGGTCAATTCAGCTTTAATGTTAAAGGGGGTAGATGTGAAGCCTGCCGAGGACAAGGCGTAAATATAATAGAAATGAATTTTTTACCTGATGTATATGTCCAATGTGATGTTTGCAAAGGGGCAAGGTTCAACAGGGAGACACTACAGGTAAAATATAAAGGTTTTACCATATCAGATGTGCTTGAGATGACGGTTGAACAAGCTGCAAATGCTTTTTCCGCAATACCTCAAGCATCTGAAAGACTTTCAACTTTGGTTGATGTTGGGCTAGGTTATGTAAAACTAGGTCAACCTGCTCCGACTCTGTCTGGAGGTGAAGCTCAGAGAGTTAAATTGGCTACTGAATTGTCTAAAAGAGCAACTGGTAAGACACTTTATTTGATAGATGAACCAACAACTGGCTTAAGTTTTTATGATGTTCATAAATTAATGGATGTAATACAAAGGTTAGTTGATAAAGGTAATTCGGTTATTGTAATTGAACATAATTTAGATGTCATAAGATGTTCTGACTGGATAATAGATTTAGGCCCTGATGGTGGCGACAAGGGGGGGGAAATAGTGACTCAAGGAACACCTGAAGATGTTGCTAAACATGCAACAAGTTATACAGCAAGGTATCTCAAAGAAGTTTTATCTTAACTTATATTTTTGTTGTATTTCTTTGTATTACCAGATTAGATTTATTTTTTAATTTTTTATATTCTTTTAAAACTTAGTTATAGCTTTAAAAATTTGTTTTTTTTAAATATATGATTAAAAACATAACGCTTTCTTAAGATTTCAGTTCAATTTATGGCTTATTAATAAGTACCAGTAGACGAGGCATGTAATTGGGAATAAAAATCTTACATTTGCATCTTCATGGATTGATTCGTTCTAATCATTTAGAATTAGGACGGGATCCAGACACTGGAGGTCAAACTCAATATGTGCTTGAACTAGTTAAAAGTTTGACAAAAACCTCTGAAATTGAGCAGGTTGATTTAGTTACTAGATTAATAAAGGACAAAAGAATAAGTCATGACTATTCAATTCAAAAAGAATTTATTGAATTAGGAGCAAGAATTTTAAGATTCGAATTTGGTCCAGAAAAATATCTTAGAAAAGAATTACTGTGGCCTTATTTAGATGAATTAATTGTCAAATTATTTAAGTTTTATAGAATGTCTGACAATAAACCTGATTGGATTCATGCTCACTATGCTGATGCTGGTTATGTTGGTGTTAGATTAAGTAAAATGCTTAATGTTCCTTTAGTTTTTACAGCTCATTCATTAGGTAGAGAAAAGAAAAGAAGACTTTTAGATGCAGGACTTACACTAAATCAAATAGAAAAAACATATTTTATTAGTCAAAGGATCACAGCAGAAGAATTAGCCTTAAAAGAAGCTTCTATGATTGTTACGAGTACTAAGCAAGAATCTGTGCATCAATATTCTTCTTATAATTCTTTTGATTCATCAAAGTCTATGGTTATTTGCCCTGGTGTTGATCATGAAAAATTTCATCATGTGCATTCAACGACTGAGACTTCTGAAATTGATAATTTGATGAATCCTTTTCTTCGTAATTCTTCTAAACCTCCATTGTTGGCAATTTCAAGAGCAGTTAGAAGAAAAAATATACCATCACTTGTTGAAGCTTTTGGGCGATCAGATAGATTAAAGAAAAATAATAATTTAATACTCGTTTTGGGTTGTAGGGATAATCTTTCAAAGATGGATTCTCAACAAAAAGATGTTTTTCAGCGAATTTTTGAAATTATTGATAAATATAATCTTTATGGAAAAGTTGCTTATCCCAAAAAACATACTCCTGATCAAGTGCCAGCAATTTATAGGTGGGCTGCTAGCAGACGAGGTGTATTCGTAAATCCCGCATTAACTGAACCTTTTGGATTAACTTTACTTGAAGCTGCTTCTTGTGGCCTTCCAATGGTTGCAACAAATGATGGGGGGCCTCTTGAGATAAAACATAAGTGCGAGAATGGTTTACTTGCTGATGTTACTGATATTAATAAATTAAAGTTTGCTTTGGAAACAGCAATTTCTAGTAAAAGTCAGTGGAAATTATGGAGTAGAAATGGTATAGAGGCAGTAAGTAGGCATTTCAGTTGGAGCAGCCATGTAAGAAATTATCTTAGTAGTATTTATCAGAAAGATCATAAACTAAGTTTACTTTCTTCATCAGGAATTAAACTTAGTTGCCTAAAGGGACGTTCCTCACTAATAAACCCCCACTCATCAAATACTTCTGCATCAGAATGTATTATCAATTGACGCTTATTAAATTTTTTTAGTTTGAAACCTCTTTGCGATAATTTTTTCATAAGTTTTGCAGATTCTTCAAATCTTGAAGCCATCGCTTCAAGGCTCGAACAGTCACTAGTTAAACCTGTATCTTTCCACGTAAAGAAACTCATTTTAATAACTCATTTTCAAAACTATACTAAAAATTACAAGATAAATGTTGATTAACCAAAAATTTCCAACAATTTTTTTTTCTTTTATTCCTTTTAATTCGAAGTGGTGGTGAATTGGTGTCATAAGAAAAATTCTTTTTTCTTTATTTAAAAATTTTTTAGAAAACTTAAAAAAACTAACTTGAAGGATTACTGATAAAGCTTCCACTGCAAATATTCCTGAACATATAAGTGTCGTAATATAACTATTTGTGATGATACAAAATAAGCCTAAAATTGCTCCAATAGTAAGGGATCCAGTATCTCCCATAAAGATCTTAGCTGGATTTTTATTAAATACTAAAAATCCTAAGCACAAACCAGCCATAGAGAATGATAGAAGACTAAATCCAATCATGTTATTGGTATTTTTAAGAAGAATCTCAATCCCTAAACCACAAAATACTATTGAGGAACATCCTGCTGCCAATCCGTCTAATCCATCTGTTAAATTTACCGAATTACTTAATGCAATAATTGTTATAAAAGATAAAGGTAATATAAAACCTTTAATGTCTACATAAAGATTATTTGTTAGCATTATTTCTGAATTTATTATGTTATTTTGCAATATGGAAATTATAAAAAATGATGAAATTAATATTTGAAATCCTAATTTTTCGATTCCTTTAAGTCCTAAATTTGTTTTATTTTTAATACTAAGATAATCATCTGCTAATCCAATAATTAAGAATCCTGATATTGTACAAATTAAAATAATTTTTAAGGATTGCGGTTCTATATCAATTATTGAAGTATAAATTAAAAAAAAAGGTAGAAAAAATATACCCCCCATTGTTGGTATCTCTTTCTTAGAAAAATGAGAAGAAGGGCCTTCTTCTTTAATTCTTTGAAAAATTTTGTATTTTTTTAGAAATTTTAATCCTAAAGCTACAGAAAAAATAGAGCTTATTATTGATAAACAAAATAAAATAAAAAAACTATAGTTCTTTTCTATGTAAGAAACTAATAAAACTGCTAATGATAATAATGATATTAATGATATATAGTTAAAATTTTTAATCTTCCCAATCATCGTCCAATACATCATCTTCGCCTTTATAATCTTCTTTCTCTCCCATTAATGCAGAAAGTTCTTCTTCTTCAATTGTACTGATCTCCTGTGATTCTCCTTGTTCCTCTGTAACTAATCTTCCTGTATGTTCAAGCCAAGATAATAAGTCAGGTTCTTCTCTTAAAGGAAGAACTGGTGCTGCGTCATCTCTACTATAACAAGTAAGAGCAGGATTAATTTCAGCAATCTCAGTTAATCTTAATTGTAATTTATCAGATTTCATAAAAAAATTGTTTCTTATTATAAGATAATACAAAAAGTTCATTTTTAAAATCTTTGTTTGATAAATATAATTTAAAATACTTTATTATCTGGCCTCTTTCGGTAATCATTGTATTAGGTTTAAAATATTATGCATTTAACAATTCTGATGTTTTATTAATTAAAAATTATGTTGTAGTTTCTTTGGTTTTTGGACCAGCTTTTGTCGTTACAATAATATTAACTTTTAAAAATTTATTAAAAATTTAATTAATTATTATTTAGGAGAAATCAATGCAAAAGATAAAAAAGGTAGTTCTTGCATATTCAGGTGGAGTTGATACAAGTGTCTGTATCCCTTTCTTAAAAGAAAATTATGGCGTATCTGAGGTAATTACTTTTGTTGCTGATTTAGGACAGGGTGAAGATTTGGAAATGATAAGGAATAAGGCTTTAAAATCTGGTGCATCTCAATCAATTGTTGGAAATCTTGTTGAGCAATTTGTAACAGAATTTGCTTTTCCGTCTATTAGAGCTAATGCCTTGTATGGAGAAAAATATCCTTTGTCTACAGCTTTGGCTAGACCTCTCATAGCTAAGATGCTTGTTAATACAGCTCGTGAGTATGATGCTGACGCAGTTGCTCATGGTTGTACAGGGAAAGGAAATGATCAAGTCAGGTTTGATTTGACCATAAATGCTTTAGGGCCTGATTTAAAGATTATTACACCGGCTAGAGAATGGAATATGAGTAGAGAGGAAGCGATTATTTATGGTGAGAGATTTGGAATACCCGCTCCAGTATCTAAAGAATCACCTTATTCTATAGATGTAAATTTATTAGGCCGTAGTATTGAAGCTGGATTATTGGAAGATCCAATGCTTCCTCCGAGTGAGGACATCTATAAAATGACGTCCTCAATCAAAGATGCGCCTGATACTCCTGAAGATATTTATATTGAGTTCGAAAATGGATTTCCTGTCGCAATATGTGGCCAACAATTAAGTCGATCAGAATTAATCATAAAAGCAAATGAATTAGCGGGTAAACATGGTTTTGGTAGGATTGACATGATAGAAGATAGAGTAGTTGGTATTAAAAGTAGAGAAATTTATGAAACCCCTGGTTTGCTTTTGCTGATAAAAGCTCATAAAGAGTTGGAAAGTATTACCTTAAGTCCTGATGTAATTGAGTTTAAGTCTTTAATTGAAAAAAAATGGACTCAATTGGTTTATCAAGGCTTTTGGTTTAGTCCTTTAAAAAATGCTCTAGATAGCTTTATTGAGTCAACTCAAAAAACAGTAAATGGTGTTGTAAAGATTAGATTAAATAAAGGGAATGCATTTGTAATTGGTAGATCATCTTCACATAATTCTCTTTATCACGAAAATTTAGCGACATACAGTAAAGATGATAAATTTATTCACCAAAATGCAGAAGGTTTCATTTATATGTGGGGCATGTCAAATAAAATATGGGCTGAAACAAATCCAGGTGAGTAGAAATTATTTAATCTTCCGTTACTTTTTTCGAATCCAAATTTTCTGTAATAGTTTCTTTATTTTGTTCAGATTCTTTATTTAAAGCTGCATCGTTTGATTCAATAGGATCTGATGATTCAGGATCTTTTTTCTCAGAATCCTCTTTTAATTTTGTATTTTTGCTAGCAGGTTTTGGTGTAGGTAAAACACCTTCCTGCTTAATAGTCATGTACCTGATTACATCTTCACTTAAACGCATAGCTTTTTCAATTTTTGATATGTGCTGACCATCACCTTGATGACTGAGTTGTACGTATATCCCTTCGCGATTTTTAGCAATCGGATAAGCCAATCTTCTTTTCCCTCTCATTTGGCTATCAAGAACTTTTCCACCCATCTTTTCTAACAAATTATTATATTTTTCTATATGTTTAGTAACATCTTCTTCCGCAATATCTGGACGAAGAATGTACATTGTTTCGTAATAAATTCCTTGAGTGGTCATAGCTTTCAGACGAGGTCAATTTGGCTCGTTTTTAAATGAGCGTCTGTGTATTAATAACAATACATTACAAAGGCTGTTTTTATGAAATATTTAGTAATTATCTTTGAAACTAAATTTTAAATATAGGTTTTCAGAGCATCCTCCATAATGTTAAATGGTGCTCTTCTTCCGTCTGTCCAAAATGCTAAAGATTCAATCCCTTGTGCAATTAACATTTCTGTTCCATTGATAGTTTTGCAACCTTTCTTTTGTGAAAATTTTAATAGTGCTGTAGAACTAGGGTTATATATAAGATCATAAACGATAGTTTTTGAATTAAGAGATTTCCAAAAAATTGAACCAAAGGGTAATTCTTGATTATCATAATTTTCTTTTACCATCCCTACGGGTGTTGTATTTATAATTAAATCTGAATTGTGTATATATTCAAAAGTTGTATGATCATCAAAGGCTAATCCCTTAATTAAAGATTCTCCCTCAAAATCTTTTATAAGTTTTTCTCTTTTTTCAGTATTTCTTGAAATGATAATTATGTTTGAAGTTTTCAACTCAATTAGTCCTTGAATTGCAGATCTTGATGCTCCTCCAGAGCCAAGAACAATGCCGAGTTTTCTATTGAAATTTAATTTTTTTAAAGGATGTATTAAACCAATAACGTCAGTATTTGTTCCAATCCATTGATTTTGATCATTCAGTTTAAGAGTATTAACTGCTTTTATTTTTTTTGCGATAGGTGTAATTTCATCGCAATGATCTATAACTTTTTCTTTAAAAGGAATTGTAATATTTAAGCCTTTACAATTAATTTTTTTTAATGAATTAATAACAATTTCAAAATCTTTATTTTTGCAAGGAATTGCTAAGTAAACTAAATCGAGGCCTAAATAATTTATTGCCGCATTATGCATTATTGGTGATAAGGAATGCTTTACAGGGTTTCCTATCAAAGCGAGAAATGATGTTTTGCTGCTGATCATATTTGGCAATTTTAGAATAAAAATGTGATTTGTTCGGAAACCACACCTCGTCTTTGAGTAACAATAAAGACGAGGATGACCGATTATGGAGATTATTAAGGAGTTTTTTTATTCATGGGGAAGGTTGTTGGTATTGACTTAGGAACAACTAATAGTTGTGTGGCCGTTATGGAGGGTGGTAAACCTACTGTAATCGCAAATGCCGAAGGTTTCAGAACTACGCCATCTGTAGTGGCATATACAAAAAATCAAGATAAATTGGTTGGTCAGATTGCGAAAAGACAGGCAGTGATGAATCCTGAAAACACTTTCTATTCAGCAAAACGTTTTGTAGGTAGAAGAGTTGATGAAGTTAGTCAGGAATCAAAGGAGGTAAGTTATGCTGTTGAGAAAGCAGGGTCAAGCGTTAAATTAAAGTGTCCTGTACTAGATAAGCATTTTTCTCCCGAAGAAGTAAGTTCGCAAGTTCTTAGAAAATTAGCTGAAGATGCGGGGAAATACCTTGGTGAGACTGTAACCCAAGCTGTTATTACTGTTCCAGCATATTTTAATGATTCACAAAGACAAGCTACAAAAGATGCTGGAAAAATTGCTGGACTTGAAGTTTTAAGGATTGTGAATGAGCCAACAGCGGCTGCCTTGGCTTATGGTTTAGATAAAGAAAATGAAAAAATACTAGTATTTGATCTTGGAGGGGGTACCTTTGACGTTTCTGTGATTGAGGCCGGAGATGGCGTGACTGAAGTTCTTTCAACATCTGGTGACACTCACCTAGGAGGGGATGATTTTGATAGATGTATTGTGGATCACTTAGCTAGTACATTTAAATCTAATGAAGGAATTGATCTAAGACAGGATAAGCAGGCTCTTCAACGTTTAACTGAAGCTGCTGAAAAAGCAAAAATTGAATTATCTAATGCTACTCAAAGTGAAATTAATTTACCTTTTATTACAGCTACTCCAGAAGGACCTAAACATCTTGATTTAAATCTTACTAGAGCAAAATTTGAAGAATTAGCAGCATCTCTTATAGACAGATGTAAAATTCCTGTAGAGCAAGCTCTTAAAGATGCAAAAATTTCAACAAGTGAAATTGATGAAGTGGTTATGGTAGGAGGCTCTTCAAGGATTCCTGCAGTACTAGATTTAGTTAAAACTATTACGGGGAAAGACCCTAATCAAACTGTTAATCCTGACGAAGTAGTTGCTGTTGGAGCAGCTGTTCAAGGTGGAGTTTTAGCTGGCGAAGTCAAGGATATACTTTTACTCGATGTAACGCCTCTTTCCTTAGGAGTAGAAACTCTTGGTGGTGTTATGACAAAAATGATTGCACGTAATACTACTGTACCTACAAAGAAATCAGAAACTTATTCAACAGCTGTAGATGGTCAAACAAATGTAGAAATACATGTTTTGCAAGGTGAAAGAGAAATGGCTTCTGATAATAAAAGTTTAGGTACCTTTAGATTAGATGGAATACCATCTGCTCCTAGAGGGGTTCCTCAAATAGAAGTTACTTTTGATATTGATGCAAATGGTATTTTAAGTGTTACGGCAAAAGATAAAGGTAGCGGCAAAGAACAAAGTATTTCTATTACGGGTGCATCAACTTTATCTGATAATGAGGTTGATAAGATGGTAAAAGATGCAGAAACAAATGCTTCTGCTGATAAAGAAAAAAGAGAAAAAATTGATTTAAAAAATCAGTCTGAAACACTTGTTTATCAGACTGAAAAACAGCTAACTGAGTTGGGAGATAAAATTGATTCTTCTGTGAAAACTAAAGTTGAAGATAAAAGTAAAGAGTTAAAAGAGGCAACTGAGAAAGAAGATTATGATGCTATGAAAAAATTATTGGAAGAACTTCAACAAGAGTTATACGCTGTTGGCTCTTCAGTTTATCAACAACCTGGAAATCAACCTCCATCTCCAGAAAATCCTTCTAGTGGCGGATCTGATCAAGGTGAAGATGATGTAATAGATGCTGACTTTACAGAAACAAAATAATTTAAAAATACTTTTGTATTTCCCTAAATGTCCATTCTGCGCAAGCGGGAGCTAGTAATATTCCATTCTTATAAAAACCCGTACAAATAATAAGTCCATTATCAAGAGATTTTAAAATAGGAGATCCTTCAGATTCAGGTCTAGATCTAATCCCAAACCAAGTTCTTAGAGTATTTTCCTTAGTTAGCCAATTCGGTTTAATTTCTAAAAAATTATAAAGTTTTTCTAAATATTTTTTTTCCGCTTTTTCTGAGAATTCAGTTGTAGATCCTAAAATTATTTTTTTGGAACCTGATGGAATAATATTTATTCCGTTAATATTAAAAATTTTTGGAAGACACGAAAAATTATTAACTAGATTATGGCAATCTAGTTCTATTGCTTGACCTACGACAGGTTTTAATTTAATTTTTGATTTATAACCAGATAATAATTTATCTGTATTTATTGAATTGCAAAGTATTATTGCATCTGAACTTATTTCATCTTTGTTATTAGATATTGCTATCCACTTGTCTTTCTTTTTTTCAATATATTTAATTTCTAGTGGAATCTGACTTACATTTAATTCTCTTAAAATAATATCTAAAGTATTAAGTAATATTTGAGGATTAATTCTTCCATCCTCGTGTGAAATAATCCCTTTAAGTTTTTTATTAAAAAAAATTTTATTAATTTCCTTGATTTCCGAAGAATTTTCTTCAATTATTTCTAAATTATCTGATGAATAAATTTTTACGAAATCTTTCATCTTTTGAAATTGAATATTATTTGTAGTTAGTTTTATAAATGGTTTTTCAATAGTTAGTGAGGGATTATATTCTTGAAGGGTTTTAATCCATTTAGGCCATAATTCAAGGCTTTTTTTTCTAAGATTCCAACTCCTTCCTTCACGCTTTTGATATATTTTTCCCATTAAAACTCCTAATGAAGCATTACTACCATTATTTCTTGTATTGGGATCAACTATCGTAATACGACAACCAAGTTTTGATAGCTCTACTGCATTAAATTTCCCAATTATTCCTGAACCAATTATTAATATATGTGCATTTTTAATTTTTTTGCGTAATATATCCATTGTAATATCCTAAATCATTCGGCAGATTATTTAGAGTAATCATTAAATCTTTCTTTTGGCACAACCCTCAATTATTTTTAGAATAATTTGCCCTGACAGGCCTGGACTAGTTAGCGAATTAACTAGTTGGATTGCAAATTATGGTGGCAATATAATACATTCTGATCATCATACAGATAAAGCTGCTGGATTATTTCTAAGTAGAATTGAATGGAATACTAATGAAGTTGTTATCGACAAAAATCAAATTAGTTTTGAGTTAAATAAATTATCAAAAAAAATAAAAGGTGACTTCAAAATAAATTATTCTGATGAGATTCCAAATGTAGCCATTTTTGTGAGCAAACAAAATCATTGTTTGATTGATTTGCTATGGAGAGTAAGAAACAATGAATTGCAAATGAAAGTACCTTTAATAATTTCTAATCATCCTGATCTTAGGAATATAGCAGTAGATTTTAATGCAGACTTTTTTTGTTTTAATATTTCAGAATCTAAAAAATTTGAAATTGAAAGACAAATATTAGATTTAATTAAAAAAAATAATATAAATCTTGTTGTTCTAGCAAAATACATGCAAATTTTAAGTGAATCTTTTTTAAATGAATTTTCTTCAGTGATTAATATTCATCATTCTTTTTTACCAGCATTTAAAGGTTCACAGCCATATCATCGAGCATGGAAGAGAGGAGTTAAATTTATTGGAGCTACTGCTCATTATGTTACTAAAGAGTTAGATGAAGGTCCGATAATTGATCAAGGAACTATCAATGTTAGTCATAGAGATGAAGTGGACGATTTAATAAGGAAAGGTAGAGATTTAGAAAGAATCTCTTTAGCTAGAGCGGTTAGATTGCATTTAAATCATCAAGTATTTGTTTACGAGAGTAAAACAGCTGTTTTTGATTAACAAAATAATTTTTTTAATTATCAATTTCAATTTGAATTTGTCTTTCATAAATAGATTCTTCATGAAAGGTTCTTGCGATTAAAAAACTACTAATACAACTAATCAAGACTGGTTTCATAATTAATAAATCTTTTGTTAGAGCAAAAGCTAAAAACATCGCTGTGATAGGAGTTCGTGAACATCCAGCAACAAAAGCACCCATACCAGCAAATATGTAGGTGCTAGGAGCATGACCAGTAGCAAATTCTACCCAATTCCCCATTATTAAGCCAATAGACGCTCCCAGGGTTAGCATTGGATAGAAAAGGCCTCCAGGCGCTCCTGAGGCCGCTGCTAGGCCAGTAGTTATAAAGAGTACTAATACAGCCAAAAGTGCAATTTCAATATTTGTATTTTTTTCCGCTATTATTTTTTGAAGTTCATCTAAATTGTGAAAACTACTTGGTAAAAAAGAATATATGCTTCCAAGAGCAAATCCACAGATACTCATTTTAAGAACAAATTTATTTTTATACCATTTTTTTCCTACAATTTGCATCGCTAATACGTATCTACTATAAAGTTCCGCTACTAAGCCAATAATTATCCCTAATACAACAAGATATATAAAATCAATAGGTAGAAATTTGATAAGAGGGCTGTATTCTTTTTGGATTAAAAATCCTAAGTTAAAGTCAAAACCTCCTGCTTTAGGATCTAAACCTAATGCTTGTATTATATCTGCGGAAGCATCAGCAATAAAAGTTGTTACTACTACTAATAACAATACTACTGGTCTAGCAGAATTTAATAATTCTTCAATGGCATAAATAAATCCTCCAAGAGGCGCACTAAATACAGCAGCTATCCCAGCACCTCCCCCTGCAGCGATAATTACTCTTCTAAATGCTTTTGGCGCCTTTAGCCATTGCGCCATTTGCCATGCAACGGAACCTCCCATTTGTACAGAAGGTCCTTCTGGACCTAAGGGGAACCCGCTACCAATAGCAATTATTCCTGATATGAGCTTAATTAACCCCACTTTAAGATTCATGGGTACTTTTTTATGCCTTAAAAATCCCATTATTTGACTTACACCTGAACCTTTTGCAGCAGGTGCAAATTTTTTAATCAAAAGACCCGATATACCACCCCCTATCATTCCAAATAACGGTAAAACTACGAAAGAAGGAAATTTTTCAAGAAGATCTAATCTCCAATTATTGATAAAATAGATTCCAGCCTTAAATGAAATACTCGTAATTGAGGCTCCTAAACCTGTTAAAAGAAGAGCAATAGCTACTATTAAAAATTTTTTCTTAAGTAATTTTTTTATATTTTTTGAAGCATTATTACTTAGTTGAAGATTTGTCGTTTGTAAATTTTCCATATTGGGCTTTATTGTGACAAACTAAAATTTTCCATTTCATCAAATTGAAGGTAACGATATAAGGTTTCAGAATATGGGTTTATTTTATTTCTAGTAATATTCTGATATTCATGTATTTCAGGTATTCTACCTAGCAAAGCACAAACAGATGCTAATTCTGCACTTCCTAAAAATACTTGAGCATTTTTTCCAAGTCTGTTATCAAAATTTCTAGTACTAGTAGAAAATACGATTGCTTCATCTTCTACTCTTGCTTGATTACCCATGCATAATGAACATCCTGGTAGTTCTAAATTAGCTCCACAGGCTTCAAAGATTTTATAGTAGCCCTCTTTTTTTAAAATTTCCTCATCCATTTTTGTAGGAGGACATATCCATAATTTTGCTTTGATTTCTTTAGATCCCTCAAGGATCTTTGCAGCAGCTCTATAATGTCCAATATTTGTCATGCATGAACCAATAAATACTTCATCTATGTTTGTATTTGCTACATTTGAGATTTCTTTTACATTATCAGGATCATTGGGACAAGCTACAATTGGCTCTTTAACCTCAGCTAAATCAATATCGATTATTTCTTCATAAGCAGCGTTTTTATCTGGTTGTATTAATTTTGGATCTTTTAACCAATTTTTCATATCAACAATTCTTCTTGAAATTGATTTTGCATCTTCATATTTACTATCAATCATTTTTTCTAACAAAGAAATATTACTTCTTATATATTCTGTAACAGTTTCTTCTGATAATAAAATTGAACTTCCTGCGCATGAACGTTCAGCAGTGGCATCAGTAAGCTCAAAAGCTTGCTCTAATTTTAAATTTGGTAAACCTTCTATTTCCATAATTTTGCCATTAAAGATATTTTTTTTATTTGCTTTTTCTACTGTTAAAAGTCCTTTTTTAATGGCGAAAAGAGGAATTGCATTAACTAAATCTCTTAGAGTAATCCCTGGAAGTAAATCCCCTTTGAATCTTACTAATACTGACTCTGGAACATTTAGAGGCATTGACCCTATTGCAGCTGCGAATGCTACTATTCCCGAGCCTCCTGGAAACGAAATTCCAAGAGGAAATCTAGTATGACTATCTCCTCCTGTTCCTACAGTATCAGGGAGGAGCATCCTGTTAAGCCAGCTGTGAATTATTCCATCTCCAGGTTTTAATGCTACTCCGCCTCTTTGTGAAATAAAATCAGGTAATTCTTTATGTGTTATTAAATCAACAGGTTTTGGGTAAGCAGCAGTATGGCAAAAACTCTGCATGACTAAATCTGCAGTAAATCCTAAACATGCTAATTCTTTTAACTCATCTCTTGTCATCGGACCAGTCGTATCTTGGCTTCCAACTGTTGTCATTATTGGCTCACATGTCATTCCAGGAGAAACACCTTTTAAACCACATGCCTTCCCTACAATTTTTTGGGCTTGAGTAAATCCTTTTATATTTTTTTTAG
>CAYNKY010000002.1:0-49984 GCA_964397895.1 uncultured Prochlorococcus sp. | reverse complement strand
TTTTAATGGATAAACATTTTTCTTGGAACAGTGGAATTTTTATGTTTAAGGCATCAACAATAATTAAAGAGATAGAAAGATTACATCCAGAAATGCTAAAAATCTGCAAAGAATCATTACTTGGAGGTGAGAAAGATTTAAATTTTCAACGCCTAAATAATGAAATATTTGCTAAATGTCCAAATTCACCTATTGATATTTCTGTTATGGAAAAAACTGATTTAGGAACAGTAATTAGATTGGATTGCGGATGGAATGATTTGGGCAGTTGGGCATCTATTTGGAAAGATTCCAAAAAAGATAATAATCAAAACACTACAATCGGCAAAGTTTTTTTAAAAAACTCTAAAAACTCATACTTAAGAAGCGAAAGTAGACTTTTAGTTGGTTTTGGATTAGATAATTTACTTGCGATTGAGACTGATGATGCAATCCTCATAGCAAATAAAAAGGAAAGCCATTCAATAAAAAATTTAGTTAAAGATCTTGAAAAAGAAAACTTTGATGAATCAAAAACAAATAGTAAAGTATACAGGCCTTGGGGTAATTACAAAACTATTAGCGAAAGGGAAACCTGGAAAGTTAAAAAAATTGAAATAATCCCTAAAGGAAGTCTATCTTTACAACTTCATAGATATAGAGCAGAACATTGGGTCGTAGTTAGTGGAATTGCAGAAGTAGAAATAGATAATAATAAAAAAATCTTTTATAAGGATCAAAGTGTTTATGTCCCTTTAGGCGCAAAACACAGATTATCAAACCCTGGCGATAGTCTTTTAACTATAATTGAGGTGCAAAGTGGATCATATCTTGAAGAAGATGACATAATACGCTTTGATGATTTATATGGTAGAAAAACTGTTTAATTTAATCCATGCCAAAAAGTCAAATACTTTTAATTAAATCGAGAAGTTACCATAATTAACATCACAGGAATATAAATATGAAGCAACAAAAGAAAGCACTTATTACTGGAATAACTGGGCAAGATGGAAGTTATCTTGCAGAATTTTTGCTTAGTAAAAATTATGTTGTCCATGGCATTAAAAGAAGATCAAGTAATTTCAATACCCAAAGGATAGATCATTTATATCAGGATCCTCATAAAGATAATTTAAACCTAATTCTCCATTATGGTGATTTAACTGATAGCTCTAATATAATTAGGATTATTGAAAAAATCTTACCTGATGAAATATATAATTTAGGAGCACAAAGTCATGTTGCTGTCAGTTTTGAATCACCGGAATATACTGCTAATTGCGATGCACTTGGAGCCTTAAGAATTCTTGATGCTGTGAGACTTTTAAATTTAAACAAAAAGACCAAAGTATATCAGGCAAGCACTAGTGAATTATTTGGAAAAACAATGCAAGATCGACAAAATGAAACTACTCCTTTTTATCCAAGGAGCCCTTATGCAGCAGCTAAATTATATGCTTACTGGATTACAATAAACTATAGAGAAGCATATGATATTTTTGCATGCAATGGAATTCTTTTTAATCATGAATCAGAGAGGCGGGGAGAAACATTTGTCACTCGAAAGATAACTAGAGGTTTAACTAGAATAAATTTAGGTCTTGAAGATTGTTTATATCTTGGAAATCTTGATTCAAAAAGAGACTGGGGTCATGCAAAAGACTATGTTGAAATGCAATGGCTAATGTTGCAGCAGAAAAAGCCTTCTGATTATGTAATAGCATCTGGTAGAACAGAAAGTGTTAGAAAATTCATTGAAATCAGTGCATCAAAACTAAAATGGAATATAAACCCTGACACTCCTGGCATTATTTGGGAAGGGAAAGGACTTGATGAAGTTGGACGAAGGGCTGATAATGGGAAAATTGTTATAAGAATTGATCCTAGATACTTTAGGCCTACCGAAGTTGACTATCTACATGGAGATTCAAAAAAAGCATATTTAGAATTGGGATGGGAACCAAAGATCACCTTAGAAGAAATGATTGAATTAATGATTATTAATGATAATAAAGAAGCAAAAAAAGAATTGATTTTAAGAAACCAAGGTTTTCCTTACAATAACTCTTTAGAAGCCATTCCAGATATAATGAGTGACTAAGTTAAAATTCTACAAAGATGGATTTAAATAAAAGAATTTATATTGCAGGATCATCTGGCATGGTTGGAAGTTCTTTATGCAGATTACTCAATCAAAAAGGATTTACCATCCAGAATAAGAAACTAATAATTTCAAAAAGAAAAGATTTAGATCTAACAAATTATAATTCTGTTGATATGTGGTTTAAGAAAAATAAGCCTGATATTGTTATCGCAGCAGCGGCCAAAGTAGGAGGCATTCTTGCTAATACAACTCAACCATCTGAATATTTATTAGAAAATTTAAAAATACAAAATAACCTAATAGAAGCTTCTTGGAAAAATGATGTGAGTAAATTTTTGTTCCTTGGTAGCAGTTGCATTTATCCAAAACTTGCTAAACAACCACTCAGAGAGGAATATTTATTGGAGGGCTCCTTAGAAAGTACTAATCAATGGTATGCAATTGCAAAAATTGCAGGCATAAAATTATGCGAGGCCTTAACTAATCAATATAATTTTGATGCAATCTCTTTGATGCCAACAAATCTATATGGTCCAAAAGATAATTACAAAGATAGAGAAAGTCACGTAATGGCTTCATTAATTAAAAAATTTTACGAGGCAAAAATTTCTAACAAGAAGGAAGTAACTTGTTGGGGTTCTGGCAAGCCTATGCGAGAGTTTCTTTATATAGATGATTTTGCAGAAGCTTGTTATTATCTTCTTGAAAAATGGTGTGACTTATCACAAAATAAGTCTGATATAAATTGCATTAATATTCCAAGATTAATTAATATTGGAAGTAATTTTGAAATATCAATAAGCGATCTAGCATCAAAAATTGCAAATATAATTGAATATAAAGGTGACATAATTTGGGATGCAACCAAACCTGATGGTACTCCAAGAAAAAAACTTAATACAGAAAGGATAAATAAATTAGGTTGGTATGCTCAAACAAACCTTGATACTGGAATTTTTAAAACTTTTGAAAGTTTTAAATATGAATTATCTAAAAATTCAATAAGAATTTAAAAAATAATTTTATTGTTTTTTCTCAACTTTCTTTTTTTATTTCATTAAAACCATTACAATAAAAGGGTTAAATACCTAAATTATTTTGTACTATTAAATAGTTTAAAAGTAATGTATTTATTTAATGAAATTTAAGAAAACAAATTTTTTGCTTCCTTAGCTCAGTTGGATAGAGCAACTGCCTTCTAAGCAGTGGGTCGCAGGTTCGAATCCTGCAGGAAGCGTAAATTAAAAGAATCTATCTTTTTTAGGGGATAACTTTAATTTAGTCATCTGATTAATATCACATTTATTGAAGATCAAAATTACTAAAATAGATAATGAGATTAATAATATAAAGCTTAAATAGTTATTAAAATTTTGTATTAAAGATAAGCATACAAAGAATTGGCTAAAAGACAATATCAGAAAAACAGTCTCTTTATGAGAAAAGCCACTGTCTAATATACGATAGTGAATATGATTTCTATCAGGTAAAAAAATGGATTTGTTTGATTTCATTCTAGACAAAATTACTAAAGCCATATCAAAGATAGGAATTGCAAACAAAAATAAAATATTCAAAGATGAGAAGGTCAATCCTTGATTTAATTGATTTTCAGGTGTTAGGGAATAAATACTTAATGTAGAAGCTAAGAATCCTAAAAGATAAGATCCCCCATCACCCATAAGTATTTTGGCAGGATATAAATTAAATATCAAAAATGATAAGCAAACTCCTAAGATTGAGAGTAAAAATATACAAGCCTCATAATTTCCTAAAAAGATTGAATTAAAAATTAAACCTATAATAGAAATACTGATTATTCCAGTAGCTAAACCATCTAGTCCATCTGCCCAGTTAATGGCATTAATAATTCCAACAATCCATAGAATAGTAAATATTAGACTAATTTGATCAATGAGATAAAAAGAAAAATTGAAGTATTGAAAAAATTGAAAATCAATTAAATGTATTTGAATGCCCCCTAACCATAGGAATATAGAAATGACGACCTGTAAGCATAATCTTATAAAAGGCGACAAATTAATAATGTCATCTACAAAACCAAGGAGGAAAAAAAGTGGTGCAAAATTAAATATCGGCCAAAAAAGGCTATTTGATTCTATTTTTAAAAAACCTAAGGAAAATAAAATTAAGAATGAGATATAAATTCCTAAAAAAATTGCTATTCCACCTAGCCTGACAATACTATTCTTATGTTGTTTCCTCTTATCAGGTTTGTCTACAAGTCTTAATTTTAGTGCTATCGATCGCACTAGAGGTACCATTATATAAGTTAGTACAAAGGAAAGAGAAAATATTAAAAAATTAATTAATAAATTTGGCAAACTACAAAACTTAAAAGTTACATCTCTAGATTGTATTATAAATTAGTAAGTACCAATAAAACTATGTAAAATCCATTGAACTTTTTAGAACAATCAAAATATCAACTTATAAATCTCCTTTGTTCTACAATTATCCTTTTTTGAATTAATAATAAAATGTCAATTTTAGTAACTGGCTCAGCAGGATTCATTGGTTTCCATCTTACAAAAAGATTAATAAAAGAGGGACATAATGTAATTGGTATGGACAATTTAAATCCTTATTATGATATCAATTTAAAATACGCTAGGCTTGAAGAACTTAAAAAAATATCAAGTTCTAATTCAGGAAAATATGAATTCATAAAGGAAGATCTGGTAAATATTGCTCCAATGAGAGAGTTATTTAAGAAATTTAATTTTGAAATTGTTATTAATTTAGCAGCACAAGCTGGAGTGAGATATTCTTTAGAAAATCCAGAATCATATATTAATTCAAATATTGTTGGCTTTGGTAATATCTTAGAAAATTGCAGACACTTTAATGTAAAGCATTTAATTTATGCAAGCAGCAGTTCGGTTTATGGAGGTAATAAAAAGCAACCTTTTAGTGAAAAGGATTCTGTAGATCATCCTGTTAGCCTTTATGCTGCGAGTAAAAAGGCAAATGAACTTATGGCACACACCTATAGTCATTTATATAATTTACCTACAACTGGACTTCGATTCTTTACCGTTTATGGTCCTTGGGGAAGACCAGATATGGCTCTTTTCTTATTTACCAAATCCATGCTTGAGGATAAGCCAATTAAGGTCTTTAATAAAGGGGATATGATAAGAGATTTTACATACATAGAGGATATAATAGAATCTCTTGTACGATTGATTGATAAACCTGCATCATTGGATCCTAATTTTGATTTAAATAATCCCTCATCATCAACAAGTTGGGCTCCTTACCGCATTTTTAATATAGGTAATTCTAATCCAATCCCTTTAATGGATTTTATTAAGGCTCTTGAAGAAAAATTAGGTATTAATGCTAAGAAAGAATTTCTAGGTATGCAACCTGGGGATGTTTCTAGCACCTCTGCAGATACCTCTTCTCTTGAGGATTGGACAGGCTTTAAACCTAATACATCTATTAAAGAAGGCATTGAGGGATTTGTAGACTGGTACAAATCATTTTATAAATTTTAAGATAAAAGAAATTAAGAATGGAATACAAAAATAATCTAAATCTCCCAATTAATTCGGAATGTACTATTTGTGTCATAGGACTCGGCTATGTAGGGTTGCCTTTAGCGACTGAATTTAATAAAAGAAAAAAATCTTTATTAAGTGGAAAGAAATTAAGTAGAAAAATCGTAGGTTTCGATTTAAATAAACAAAGGATTACTGAATTACAGTCTGGTCAGGATACTACTATGGAGACAGATCATGATGATCTCATATATTTAAAATCTATTAAGTTTACTAATAATCCTCTATACCTAAGGGAATGTGAGGTATTTATCATATCAGTACCAACCCCCATTGATATAAATAAAATTCCAGATTTAAACTACCTTGAAAAAGCCACAAAAACTGTTGCTGAAATTATTAGCACAAAACAATCAAAATTTGCACCAATCATAATCTATGAAAGTACTGTTTACCCTGGAACAACAGAAGAAATTTGTGTCCCAATCTTAGAAAAATATTCAGGATTAAGATTTAATAATGATTTTTATTGCGGTTATAGTCCTGAGAGGATTAATCCAGGAGATAAAGAACATAGATTAACTTCTATAGTAAAAATAACAAGTGGAAGTAATAATGAGGTAGCGATGTGGATAGACGAATTATATGGATCTATAATTGAAGCGGGAACTTACAAAGCAAAAAGTATAAAAATTGCTGAGGCTGCAAAGGTAATAGAGAATACACAAAGAGATTTAAATATTGCATTAGTTAATGAACTTGCAAAAATTTGCAAAACATTAAAGATTGATACACTAGATGTGCTTGATGCAGCCGGTAGTAAATGGAATTTTTTACCTTTTAAACCCGGCTTAGTTGGAGGACATTGCATAAGCGTAGATCCATATTATCTCACTTATAAGTCCAAGCAGCACGGATATAACCCTGATATTGTTTTGGCTGGTAGAAACTTAAACGATAGCATGAGCGAATGGATTGTTGAACAGCTTATGAAAGAAATTTTTAATAAAGAAATTACACTTAAAAAGGCTAGAGTATTAATCCTTGGTATAACTTTTAAGGAAAATTGTCCAGATACGAGGAATTCAAAAGTTTTGGATATTATTGATAACTTAAATAAGAATGATATAGTTCCATATTTATATGATCCTTATATTATAAATAAAAACAAACTTAAATTTAATTTTAAATTATTAGATAAACTACCATTAAATGAAGAAGATAAATTTGATGTTGTTATTGTAGCTGTACCTCATAAAGAGTTTAAAGATATGGATAGATTACTTTGGTCAAAATTAGTAAAAGATAAAAATATAATTTATGACTTGAAAGGAATAGTTCCTAGGGAATTAAATTCCATGAGACTATAATTAATCCATAAATTTACTATATATCAATTTGTTATAATATTTTTTCATATTTAAATAATTGATTTTTTATTAATTTATGTCTTGAGAAGAAGAATTAATTGATGTAAAGTTAATTTAATTTAATAACTATATTGAGAAACCTCATAACAGGTGGAGCAGGTTTTATTGGTTCCCATTTAATAAGAAATCTATTAAATAGAGGTGAATATGTTATTTGCGTAGACAATTTTATAACTAGTGACTATTCCAATCTATTAGATTTTATAAATAATCCACTTTTTGAATTAATTGATCAAGATATTACAAAACCATTAGATAGAAGAGTAGAAAATATTTGGCATATGGCTTGTCCCGCATCTCCAAATAAATATAAACTTGATCCAATATCTACCTTAAAAATAAACTTTATTGGTACTTATAATATGCTGGAATTAGCAAAGAAAACGAATGCAAAACTATTTTTTTCAAGCACTAGTGAAATTTATGGAGAACCAGAAATACATCCACAAGATGAAACTTATAATGGTTCTGTAAATACTTTTGGAGAAAGGGCATGTTACGGCGAGGGTAAAAGAATTGCAGAAACACTCTGTTTTGAATTTAATCGTAACTATGAAATAGATATTAAAGTAGCAAGAATTTTTAACTCATATGGGCCAAATATGTTAGCAGATGATGGAAGAGTAATTTCTAATTTCATATCTCAAGCTCTAAAAGAAGAATCATTAACCATTTATGGTGATGGATTGCAAACTAGATCTTTTTGCTTCGTTGACGACGTTATTGATGGAATAGTAAAACTAATGAACAGTAACTATCAAAAACCTATCAACATTGGCCATTATGAAGAAATAACCATTGAAGAATTAGCGAATAAAATAAAAAATAAGATTAATAAAAGTCTTAATATTATTTATAAAAAATTATCTTTTCCAGAACCAAAAAAAAGAAAACCTAGTATAAAACTAGCCAATCAAATTTTAAATTGGCATCCTCACACCTCTCTCGATGAAGGCTTAGACATTACTATTGCATACTTTAAAAAAAACTATTATAAATATTTATGAACAAAATTAAATTTACAACCTAAATATTAATGAGAGTTCTTGTTACAGGAGGTGCAGGTTTTATTGGAAGTCATACAGTAAGACAGTTAGTTGCAATGGGGCATGATCCAATAGTGGTGGATATAAATTTTAATAATATTGCATTTATTTTACAAAATAAATTAAAAATACCTTTAATAATTTCTAATATAGGCAATAAAAATATTATTAAAGAAATAATCACAGGTAATCATATTCTTTTAAGAAATACTATTCATGAAAATAAGATTATTGATGGAGTTCTTCACTTTGCAGGTTCTATTAATGTAGAAGAATCTTTTAAAAACCCTCTAAAATATTACCGAAATAATATCACTGAGTTTTTAAATCTTCTTGAAGTAATATGCGATTTAGAAATTCGCAAAAAAAGAAAATTTAATAGCTCTATCCCAATAATATTTTCTAGCTCTTGTGCAACCTATGGTATCCCTGATCAAAATCCCATTACTGAAGATACAGAACAAAATCCAATAAGTCCATATGGTCGAAGTAAATTGACTGGGGAATTAATATTAAAAGATTTAGCCTATAACTCTAATTTAAATAGCGTCATATTGAGGTATTTCAATGTATCTGGATCCTCTGAAGACTTATTAATTGGAGAGGACCGCGCTAAAGAGTTTCACTTAATTCCTTTAGTAATTAAATCAGCCTTAGAAATTAGTAAGAGATTTAAAATATTTGGAATAAATCATCCAACTCCTGATGGAACATGTATTAGAGATTATATTCATGTAGTAGATGTTGCAAATGCTCATCTAAAAGCTCTTGAATCATTTGATGATTATTCATTCTCAAAGGATGCTCCAATTGATAAGAAATATAAAGTATTCAATTTGGGAAATGAAAAAGGAGTATCAGTTTTGGAAATCATCAATGCAGTAGAGTTGATATCTAACAGAAAAGTTAATTATGAAATAGCAGACAAAAGAATTGGAGATCCTCCTGTTTTAGTTTCATCCTCTAATAAAATAAAATCATCTCTCAATTGGAAACCACAATATCAAGATATAAATAAAATTGTTGAACATTCTTATTATTGGTTAAGAAAAATAAATAAGCTAAATTAAAACATATTTTAAATAACTTCTCCATTTCCTAATTGCCAAATATTTATTTTTTTATTACTGAATTTTTGAAGGGGAATTACAGCTCTTGTATCAAAAATCCAAGCTGGCTTTCTCATCTTTTCATAAAGTGAATACCAATTTAAATTTTTATATTCCTCCCAATCAGTTAAAATAACAATAGCATCAGCATTTTTGGAAGCTTTATTTAGATCTTTTTCAAAAATCACGTAATCACTAATCATATTTTTTTCGAAATAATTTGAAAAAGAATTATAAATAGATTTCTCTGAGACTTTTAGATCATTTACTACCAACTTTGCTCCCTCATTAATTAATTTTTTACAAATTTCTATAGAAGGAGAATTTCTTACATCATTAGTATTAGCTTTAAATGAAAAGCCCAATATAACTATCCTTTTATTAACTAAATTACCATAAAGTTTTTTCAATATTATTTTATAAATTCTATCCTGTTGCCAATCATTAATATTCAAAATACATTCCCAATAGGCAGCAACCTCTTCAAGCCCTAATGACCTACAAATATAAACTAAATTTAAAATATCTTTTTTAAAACAGCTACCACCAAAACCTGGCCCAGAACTTAGAAATTTATTTCCAATTCTAGAATCACTTCCAACTGCATTTGCAACTTCTTCAACATTTGCTCCTGTAAATTCGCAAATTGCTGATACAGAATTAATGGAACTTATTCTCTGAGCTAAGAATGCATTAGCTATAAGTTTAGATAACTCACTACTCCATAAATTTGTAGTATAAATTTTTTCCTTTGGTACCCAATTAAGATATATCTCAATAAGAGAATTTATAGCTGCTTCATCTTCCCCTCCAATAAGAACCCTATCTGGATATTTTAAATTTT
Source organism: uncultured Prochlorococcus sp. (assembly GCA_964397895.1). Taxonomy (GTDB): domain Bacteria; phylum Cyanobacteriota; class Cyanobacteriia; order PCC-6307; family Cyanobiaceae; genus Prochlorococcus_A. Next base: position 39,942 of record CAYNKY010000002.1, on the reverse strand, counting down.
CAACTGCAGTACCTTCTGCAAGAAATTCAGGATTAGATAATACTGAAAATGTTTTTAGACTATTATTATTTGAAAAATTATCCTCCGCGGAAGTCAGTATAGATTTTATTATTTCAGCGGTTTTAACTGGGAGAGTACTTTTTTCAACAACTATAGTATGACCCTCTGCATATTTTGCTATTTCTCTTGCCGATGATTCAACCCAAGTTAAATCACTAGCTTGTCCTGCACCTAAGCCTTTTTCTTTAATAGGGGTATTTACTGAAATAAAAATCATATCTGCATTCTTTATCCCATTTATAAGATCAGTTGAGAAAAATAAATTTTTATTGCGAACTTTGCTGACAATATTGCTAAGGCCAGGTTCATATATAGGCAGATTATTAGTATCACCATTCCATTGGTTTACCCTATCTGCATTAATATCAACTACGTTCACTTTAATGCTTGGGCAATAGGAGGCTATAATCGTCATAGTCGGCCCACCTACATATCCTGCACCAATACAACATATATTTTTTACTTGAATATTTTTATTACTATCTATAATCATAAAATTATTTAATAAACTAATGTAGATATTATAATTTATAGATTGATATTTATAAAATAAAATATTTTTTAAAAATATTTTTAAGAGTAAAAAATTTGAAAGTATTGAAAATAAAATATAAATCTTTTATCTACATATTTTAATAAATATATAAGAATAAAAGTTACTAGAGGTAAACAAACACTTTAAGATTTACTATATAAATTTAGAATAAAATAAATTAAGTAATAGATGATACTAGTATTTCCTTATATAATTTTATCAATATTGATAAGTAGAACATTAATTAATGCAACCATAATAAATATTTCAACTATAAGTATATTGGCTTATTGGATAACTTACCCTATTGAAAGATTAGAAATAAAAGATATGTATCAGACTATTTACGGAATAAAAGATTTAGGAATAATATTTTATATATTATTTGCTTTTAGTTTTATTCTTGGATTATTTTTAACATCAAAAATTAAAATTCCAAGAATAAAACTTTATAATGATTTTAATAAAATAAACTATTTATTTTTTATATCAATATTCCTAGGTATTTTTGGATTAATATGTTTCTCTTACACTTATAATTTTTCTATTTTTGAGTATTTTAATATTTTTTTTAAAAATAGAGTAGAAAGGATGTCAGTTCTTAGCTCTGCTAAAAATGCTTTACCGTATTCTATTTCATTTATTCCTTCATTAACAATTCTAATTTTATTAATTAAAAAATTGAGATTTAATTTTAATTTAAAACAAAAAATTGGTATTTCATTAATAATTTTTATAAATTCTCCAATTCTAATTTCATACCTATTTGAAGGGGATAGAACATCATTAATAAAATCAATTATGGTTGTATTATTTATTTTAAGTTTGAAAAATAAATCCTTTGAAGAAATTAATAAAAAAGAAAGGCTTATAGAAAATTTTAAAATAAATAAAAACGTTTTATTTAAAAGATTAAAAATAATTATTGCATTAATTTTATCATTTATAATTTTTACATTTATAGGTTTAGGAAGAGGTAATGGGTGGAAAAATATTTCAAGAGTATTTAAAAATTTTGAAAGTCAATATAAAGAAAGGAAATTACCAGTAGCAGAATTTAGATCAGTTAACTTTACTATTGATTATGCTATAGCGAGAGATCATTTAACGTTAGATAAAATAGAAAAAATGTTTACATGGGATAGAGGAATATTTTACGTTCTTCCAACTTATGTATATAAAAATATATTCAATGAGAAAAAGCCACCTAATGTTGGCGATGCAATAGGTAGAGAAGTTAAAAATTATCTATTTGGAAAAGAATATCCAAGAAAGATTGGTTTCGGTCTGTCTCCAATTTCAGAAGGATATATAAATAATGGCTTACTTGGAATATTTTCCATAGGGTTTATATATGGTTCATTTGTAAGGATTTTACAAAATTCATATAACAAGATGGCAATTGAAAGTTTTAACTTTTTTGATCATATTGTAATTAATTCTGCATGCATGATTCCATTAATGATGAGAGCAGGAACAGTGGGCATATATAATTGGATTTTTAGTATTACATTTATGAGTTTTATTCCAATATTAATAATAGAGTTTTTAAGGAACTTAAAATCAATACAAAATTTCTATGTTTAATTTAAATAGAATTTACAAGTCAAATATTTTCAATATCATTAGGTATGGAGATGGATTTAAATATATATGTTTTGCAACATTTTTAAGTATTGTTATAACTTTCTTTGATATAAAAACTATTTCTCTTTTACCAAAATTAATAGAATCATTTGAAAATGGTACAAAAAATGATGGGATATTTTATTTTATTATTTTTGCTTTAATAAGTGGTTTAACAAGAGTATTTTTTTCATATATTTCATCTAAAATAAACACAAAAATTTCTAGCAATATAAGCTTTAAAGTTATAAATGCTATAAAAATAATAGATGTATATGAAATTGAGAAATTTGGTATAAGCAATCTTTCACAGGTTTTATCAAATGACATACAAAACCTAACAAATGAACTTGTATACCCTTTACTTCAAATTATCATAAGTTCAATACTTGCATTATCCATTACTGTATTTTTAATTATTAAAATTCCTATTATTACAATAATAGTAGGACTTGTATATATACTTCTTTATTATATTTTTATAAAAACATCTAAAAATAAAATAAGACTTAATAGTAAAAAAACATCTTATTTAAAAACAAAATTTACACAGTCTGCAAGTGAAATTGTTATTAGTGCAAGATATTTAAAAAATTCTATTAAAGCAAGCAGAATTATTCAATTTCTTAAGAAAAATGATAAAGATATTAAGAATATGTCAGCAGAGAATAATTTTCTCTCTATTTATCCTAAATTCATTGCAGAAACATTCGGTTTATTATCTCTAGCCTGTATTGGATTAATTAGTTTATCTGACACAAATATATTATCTCTCTTAGCAATTTTAGCTCTAAGTATCCAGAAAATTATTCCATCTTTACAAAGTATTTTTGTTGCAATATCAGCTATAAATTGTAATTCAGCCAATATTGAGAGGATTAATAAATTTATACAATTAAGTCTAATAAAAATTCCAATTGAAGAAAAATTAAAAATAATAGATAGAATTGGCGAAATAGAAAAAATAAAAGATATAAATTCAGGCTTGCAAAAAACATCATTACTTAATATCACCCTAGAAAAAATTGAAATAAACAAAAAAAATATTGAATTTGATATTATAAAAAATAATTGGACAGGAATTATAGGAAAAAGCGGAATTGGAAAAACATCATTTTTAGATTTAATAACTGGGATTGCAATTCCTATAAAAGAGAAAGAAGTCTTCATGACTAAAAAAGGAAGACTAAAAATTTATTCAAATAAAAAAAATAATTTTATTTATTTATCTCAATTTAATTACATTCCAAATTGTCCAATAATTGAATATATCGTAAATGATAACGATAAAAAATTAATACAACAAAATTTAAACTATTTAATTTATTTACTTAAAGAATCAAATCTTTATTTTGAATTTAACCTCAAAGATGAAAATAATTTATTCATAAACTTATCTGAAAACGCTTCCTCTATAAGTGGAGGACAAGCACAGAGATTAAATATTTTAAGAACTATTTTTGAATTAAAACAATCAAATAATAAAAAACATAATATTCTTGCAATGGATGAGCCCTTTAAAGGTCTAGATCTAAAATCTAGAAATAAATGTATTAATTTGTTAAAAGAAGTCTCTAGCACCTCAATATTAATAACTCATTCGAAAGAAGAAGCTGATCAATTATGTGATTATATTTATAAAGTATCATGACAATTTTACACCTAATAAGAAGTTTTGGTTCAAATAGACCTGGAGGCGCTGAAATAAATTTATTGAATCTCTCGAAAATATCAGCAAAATATTTAAGTACAGAAAATATAATTTTTAGTGATTATGGAATATGGAAAGTATATAATTCTGAAAGTAATATTAAAGTTCAAAAATATAATAAATATAGTTTTATTTTAATAAATATTTGTAATTTAAATTTTTTAAGCATTAGAAATATTCATATACATTCAAATGGATCCTTAATATTTTTTGGATATATATTATCAATTTTTCTTAACGCTAAATTAATAATTAAAGTTACTAGAGTAGGTGAAAAATCTTTACTTTATAGAGATAAAGAAAATCAATTTGATTTTAAAATATTTATTAATAGATATTTTCTAAAACTAATTTGTAATTCTAAGAAGACATATCTCCATCTATTAACAAAATCAGTTCGAACTATTTCTAAAGAATTAACTGAGAATATTATAATTTTTCCAAATATTATTGAGAAAGGCGAATATAATGAGAAATTAAAAATTAAAAATTCTTTTTTAATTTCATCTAGAATGATTAAAAGAAAGAATATTGATTATACTTTAAATCAATTAATAGAATTTAATAAAATCATAAAAATTTATGTGAATATTATTGGAGGAGGACCTGAGCTTGATCGCTTAAAAAATAAATATAAAAGTTTTAAAAAAATAATAATGTTTAAAGGCCATATTAATCATTCTGAGATTAAATATTACTACCAAATATCTGAATTTTTTATAAATTTAAGCTATAGCGAAGGAATGTCAAACTCCCTAATTGAAGCAATGTCTTTTGGTTGTAGATGTATTATCACAGATATTCCTGAAAATAGAGATACAGCTAGAGAAAATGCTGTTTATTTCAATAAATATTCTAATTTTAAAGAAAAATTTGATGAAGCAAAGCATTTAAATTGTAAGCAAATTTCAAAATTTTCAAATAATCAATATTCTATTGATAATATTAATTTAAAATCTTTAAAGGAGTTATATAAAGTTGATAATAATCTTACTCGCAGCAGGTAGAGGAAACAGATTAGAAAAATCTACTCCAAAGGAATTTAATTATATTACTAAATCACTTGTTCAATTTAATAGTGAAAGTGCAATAAATAGATTGATAAAACAAGTAAATACGATTTCTAATAAACCTCTATATATAGTAGTTGGTCATAAATACAAAGAAATAATTGATGATATTAATAAAAATAGCATTTACAAAATGAATATTGAGTTTGTTGTTAATAAAGAATTTAATAATGATTCCAATTTAATATCTTTATATTTAGCAATAAATAAAATTCTAAATATTGGTGAAAATTTGGATGAAGGTATTTTAATAATAGAAGCAGATAGCGTCTTTGATGATTCAGATTTAAAAAATCTAAAAAATTATATAAAAATAAATCATAAAGAATATTCATCAAAAAAATTAATTTACTGGACTACAAAAGGATTATCTAAAAGTAATGATAAAGGAGGATTTATTGATACCAAAATTGAAAATTCTTATTCTAAAGATGGTTTTATTTCAAATGTTTATATAAGTTCTTCAAGAAATCATCAAAATTCTTTAAAAATGTATGGAATTACATGGATGAATAGAAATGCAATTTTTAATTGGTTTGAAAAATCATTAGATATTTTTAAAAATAAATCAAAAAACTCTAATAAATATTTCCATGAGGTGATTTTTGAGAATAGAAAAGATTTCACAATGCGTTATTATGATTTAGGTGAAAAAGTCCTATCCTTTAATAATTATGATGAATACATTAGTTGCTTAAGATTACTATCAAAAAATAATTAAAATTTTATTAAAATGAAAAGCTTTCTTATAAATCCAAAAAAATTGAACCCCATTGAAGAATTTGATGAAAACAGAGTAAATTGGTTATTAAATAAAATAAAAGAAGAAAAAAAATGGAAACAGCCAATAGTTATTGCCATTGAGCATAATCTTGTAATGGATGGTCATCATAGATTAGAGGTTGCATTAAGACTAAATTGTAAAAAAGTACCTTGTTACATATTTTCTTATAAAGAAATTAAACCATATTCTTTAAGAGAAGATATATTAGTAAATTCAAATTTAATAATAGATAATTTCTTAAATTCAGTAATTTTTCCCTACAAGACTGCTAAACATGAACTTAATTTACCTTATTTTAATCCTGTAGATATAGAAGAATTAAAATAATGAACAGAGCAATTATCCTTGCCGCAGGAGAATCTTATGACACTTCAGATATTTTCCCAAAAATACTATTAAAAAATCCTATCAATAAAAAAACGATATTGGAGAATTTTATAGAAACTTATGGACAAAAAATACTTTTTGTTTTAGGTTTTCGTTCTCTATCAGTATTAAATAATTATCCTGATATCAATGTTGTAATTAATCATTCTTGGTCATACACTAAAAGTGCTCATAGCCTAGCTTTAGCAATAAATTCTCTACCTGATGATGAAATAATAGATATATATTCAGGTGATTATTTTATAGATAATGATTTCTTTCAAAAATTCAGATCAAATAATTCAGAAAATATTATTGTAGGTTCAATAAGAGAAGAAAGATCTCAGAAAGCTTGCAATTTAGAAGTAAAAAATAATGTAATAATCAGAAAATATTATGGAAATATTTTAAATAGAAATCATCCTGAATCATTGGGAATAATAAGAACTAAAGTATCAAAAATAAAATCTTGGATTAATTTAATTGGTGAAGACTATAAATCAATTTACACCTCAGATTTAATTCCTGATGAAGAATTAAAAGATTTCGATCTATTAATTGATAATGATAATATTTTTGAAATAAATAATACTGATGATTTTTTAAAATTTAGGAGTTTAAAAAAATGAAAAAAATAAAATTTAGAACAATAACGTCATCTTTGGAAATAAGTTATGAGAGCACAGAAAAAGAAATTAAAAAACAACTTAAAATGATATTAGAACAGTTTGAAATTTTCAAAAATAAATCTTTTGATATCAAGACCCTTAGAATTAATATAATATTTAGTCAAAATATATCAATAACAAGTCTACCAAGTCTAATAAATACACTTAAATATTTAGAATCTTTATTCAGAAGTTCCTCCATTGATTGGTTCTCAATGAGTTTGAATAGTTTTCAATTTGAAAATATAGATAATATTTCAGAAATCATTAAAACCATAATTACTAAAATTAATACAATTTTTATTCATCTTATAGTTGATAAAACTGACCAATCACTTATATATGCTTACTCAAAAACTATAATTGATATTTCAAGATTATCTAATAATGGATTTGATAACTTCAGATTAGGAATCAGCAATGGCAAGACAAGGAATACTCCTTTTTTCCCATTTTCAAATTTTAAAAAACCTTTATCCTATTCTGTTGGATTAGAAACTCTTGGTTCATTAATTGATAAATGTTATGAAAATTCAAACAATAATTTTGCAGAAAATCTTATTCAATATAAAAATGAACTTATTGATATCCTTCATGAATTAAATAACTTACTTGTAAATAATTCCATAATTAATTATGAGGGTATTGATGCATCATTAGCTCCAATCCCAAGAACTAATCAAAGTATTGGTCTCTTATATGAACTTTTGAGTGTCAATACTTTAGGAAATCTTGGATCATTATCAATTACTTCTAGGTTAACTAATTTAATTAATGAATCATTTAAATTATCAGGAGCTAAAAAAGCAGGCTTTAATGGTGTAATGTTCTCACCATTAGAAGATGAGTGGCTTGCGAAACAATCCTGTGAGGGGATTCTTAGGATAGAATCTCTTTTGCTCTATTCAACCGTTTGTGGATGCGGATTAGATATGGTTCCTGTCCCTGGGGAAATATTTAGCGAAACCATTGGATCTATTATTTGCGATGTTATAACACTCTCTGAGAAATTAAATAAACCCTTAGGAGTAAGAATTCTTCCTATTCCAGGTAAATTTTCTAATGATAAAACAACATTTAATCATGAATTTTTATCAGATATGAAAATTTTTAATATTCAAGGTTCAAGTATTCCTAATATAGATTTTTAAAAAAATGGAAGATTTCTGGGAAGAACAATCTAAAAAGCAATTATCTTATATACATAGTATTAGTAACCTTTCCTACGATAAAGAATTATCAATTGAGAAAAGTAATATAGAGCAAAAAAAAGTAAAATCTCTACTAAAAGATTTAAATAAATATTATGAATCATGCATTGAAATAGGTGCAGGAACATGTCAATGGACTAATTTACTTTCTCAAAATTGTCGAAATGTTTTAGCTACAGATACCTCTAAAGGGATGCTAAGTTTAGGTAAAAAATATATTGAAAGGAATCATAATTGCAAAAATATAAATTATTATTTTGGCGATATTTGTATTGAAAAAAATCCAGAAAATGCACCCTATGATCTAATCTTTATTTCAGGTTTATTACTCTACCTAAATGAACAAAAATTTTATAAGATTTTAAATTTCTTAGAAAAATACTCAATAAATAAATCTATTTTAATTTTAAGAGAGCCAGTAGCTATAAAATCTGAATATTTATTAAATAATAAATATTCCAAAGAATTACAAACCATATATTCTGCAATTTATAGAACAGAAACAAAAATTATAAATAACTTTAAAAAAAATAATTTCAAATTATTAACTAATGATTGGATGCATTCAAATGGTTCTAAATTCAATAAATGGGAAGAAACCAGATTAAAGTTATTTTCTTTTAGGAGAACTTAAATTGAATATAGTTTGGATATTTATTGATTCAGTGAGGCGTTACTATTCTAGTGATGATCGCTCGAGACTAGAAATAATGGATAAATTCAAACAAAAATCTATTGAATTTACTGAAGTAGTTACTTCTGCCCCTAGTACTGTGATGTCAATAAGTGCAATGATGACTGGACAGCATTCATTCATACTTGGAGCAAATTATAATGATTTTCGATTTGATAGAAAGCTATATCCATCATTAACCTCAATATTAAATCAAGAAGGGTGGCAATGTTATGCGGCTTTAATGCATCCAGATATCAGAGAAAAATTAACTTGCTTAAATATTTATCCAAGGCATAAGTGGCCAAGAAAATTTAGTCATGGAAATTGGTGGACAAATAATGATATTTTAAAATTCATAAAATATGCATTAAGAAATGAAAGCAATGGTTTAAAACCAGAAAATAAATTCTGGTTTATTGATTACAATTGTAGAGAAGATCCAAAGATTTCAAATAAAGTAGAAAATACTATTAATTTATTTTATGAGAATGGATATACTCATTCAAATACTATTTTTATATTATGTTCTGATCACGGATATCCAGACCCCTCTAGGGGTATAACCCCAGAATTATTAAAAAGGAAAAAAATGACACATGATATTTTCATGACAGATGATAATATAATGATTCCTTTCTTTATGTCTTTGCCAGGAATTAAAAACAGGCAATTTAAAGAGCAAATATCTACAATAAATATATTTCCCACTTTACTAGACTATTTAAATATTAATCTTCCAAATTCTCAATTAAATTATAGTGATTCACTTCTTCCATACTTAAATCAAAGTAAAATTTCCTATAACAAACTAGCAAGATGTGATGCAAGATTTTTAGGACAATCGAATAGAATATGTTGCGTAAGAAGTAAAGACTATAAGTTAATTTATAATTATGATGAAAAAAAATATATTTATTACTACATAAATGGCTTAGATGAAAAACAAATAGATATTTCTAAAATAAATAAAGATCTAACGAAAAATTTTAAAAACCATAAAGAATATTTAATAAATACAGATTTAATGGCATTAGAAATTTTCATTCAAAAGTACAAAAAAAAGATTAAAGAATATTTAAAAACTTATGGGATTAAAAAAATCATCAAAATAATTATTATTTCAAACAGTTTAGAATCATTTAATAATGCAATAATAAACTTAATTGAAAATGATTTAAGCAAAGACTATAAATTAGAAAATAAATTTATAATTATTAAAAATAATGAAAATAATTGTGAGCTAAAACAAAGATTCAAGATTTTATATAGAAAAAATTATGATCTGAAAATATTTATACAAACAGAAAATCAAAATATAAAATTTTTGAAAGATTATTTTAAAAATATTAATTCTCGATTTTCTTTAAATATTACTGCATCTTTAACAGGTGAAATCAACCAAAATAGAATGCTTAGGGCAATTAAGACAATTTGGTTAAGTAAAGTTTTTTATATTTTTGAACCATTATTAATTTTAAAATTGATAATTAAATTTTTTAAGTTGACTTAAATGAAAATTTTTATAAATAATTACAAAAAATATTTAGATGAATTTCTTAAAAAAAATTATAAATTTATCAAATTAAATTTCATAAATATTGATAAATATAAAAATTTTAATTATCAGGAAAAGGAAAGTCCTTTACATAATAGCGTAGAGTTCCTAAATAAAAAATTTCTAGATGATCTAAACTTTAATTCAAAGATATTAGAAATAGGTTGTGGAGCAAAATCTTCTATTTTAAGATCAACTAATAAGTATCTAATTCAAAAAGATGGAATAGATGTTCAAGAATATAATTCCAGAGGCGTAAAAACATTAGCCAATATAATAGGATCAGTCACGAATTTACCATTAAGATCTAAAACATATGATTATTGCATCTCTAATCAATCTATTGAACATTGGTATGAATATGGCGTTAGCTTACAAAAAGGGATTTCTGAAATATCAAGGGTTTTAAAAGATAAGTCAGGAATTCTTATAATAAATTTTCCTTTATTTCTTCATGGCAAAAAAGAATTCGTTCAAGGAAATTTAGAATATATAATATTTGAGATTTCTAAATATCTTAAAATTATAAATATTGATATAGTTTTTTCTCAAAAGAGAAAATACTTAGGTTGGATAAAATGTAATCAAACAAAATTTAGAGTAACAAAATTTTTAAAAAAAAAGAAAATAAAAGATAATCCATACTCTATAGTTTGTGAGATTAGAGCAATAAAAGAAGATTATAAAATAAACAAACCTCAAAATAATTTTTCCTTTATAAGAAGAAAATTAAATATGATTAAAAATTATACACTTTTGGAAATATTTATAAAAATTTTTTCAAAATATTTTAGAAATTAATCTTAAAATTTTTACAATGAATTTCTCTTGTTTTCTAATATGTTATTGATTATAGTAGAACTTACTGTTCGGGTATAGGGTAGATAAATAACCTTTGCAGGTTTGATTTTTTTCTCAATGTCTTTCCATTGTCCTTTATTATACCAATCGTCTCCAACAAAAAGAATATTAAATCCAATCTTTTTAAAAGCCTCATATTTATCTAAAGAATATTGTCCCACAACTAAATCAACATATTTACAGGATTCTACAACTGCTTTTCTATCTTCGAAAGAAATTACAGGTTTTTTATTTTTATATATAGCTATTTCATCTGAACTTACTCCCACAATTAAATGAGTACATAATCCTTTGGCAGCCCTCAAAAGATTAACATGACCTACATGAAAAAGATCAAAAACACCGGCAGTATAACCAATAATCACTTTTTCTTATAATTTTTTATGAATAATCTTAGCATATAATCATATGTTTCTAATTGATTAAAACCTGGCACTAAAGTCCTAAAGCCTATTTTTGGAGTATTTAAAATAAATTTCAAAGAACTTTTTTTTATAATTTCTCTTAAAGGATATTTTGCAAAATCACCCTTGATTTTAATTTCATATGGTCTTCTATACATATAGTTACTAATTGTATGAGAGCAAAAAGGAACTCGTGCTTCAACTCCTGCTGCCATTGATGCTCTATCAGCTCTTGCTAGTAATCCTACTAAATGAAAATTTAGAAAAAAATCTTCAAGAAAATCAGTTCTAGTTTCACAATTACTAAAGATTTGATGACAAAATTTTAAGAGTCTTTCACTTTTAAAAAGTGTTCTTGAGTAACAATACTTTTTCAAAAATGCATCTAAAAATTTTTGGTCATTAGATATATTACCTTCAGTACGAGACCATTTAAATATTCGATCATATCCAAAAAATATTTCATCTGCACCTTCTCCCGATAAGAAAAATTTATTAATAGATTTTATTTCCTCGCATATCTTATATATAAGAATTTCATTTGGAACGCTTATTGGTTCCTTTTTGATTTGTAAATAATTTTCTAAAAGATCAATAAATTGATTTTTATCTATCATAAATTCTTTTATTAAAATATTTAATTTTTGTGCTATCTTTTTTGCCATAATATATTCGTTATCATCTATCATCCCTACAGTATATACTTTGCTAGGGTTAGTTAATAAAGCAATTAAAGAACTATCAATTCCACCACTTTGAAAAGAACAATGTGGTAAGTCTCCAATAGTGTTAAGATCAAAAACATATTTAATCCTATCAAATAATTCATCCTGACAAAATTTATCTGAACACTTATTAGATAAAGATTCCTTCCATCTTTCAATTTTATTTTTTTTTATTATAAATCCAGGCAAACATTCATTTACATTTTTATAAAATGAATAGCCTGGAGTAGGTCTTCTAAAACATTGCAATTCTTTTAAGCTTATTTCATCAATTTCGAATCTTTTTAATTTTGCTATGGGATAAGGCTCAGAGCAAAAGATTGAATTATATTCGTCAATATAGTAATAAAGTGGTTTAATTCCAAATCTATCTCTGGCCGCAAAATAATAATCTTTTTTTATATCATAAAATACAAATGAAAACATACCCTCTAATTCATTTAAAAAATTATCATATTTTTTATTTACCAAAAGATACATCAATAATTCTGTATCTCCTTTAATATTTTCTCTTGGAAAATATCTTTGAGATAAATATTTATAATTATAAATTTCACCATTAAAGCATAAAATATATCTTTTACATTTACTAAAAAAAGGTTGATTTGAAGAAGGATTCCTATGGATTATTGATAATCTATAATGCGCAAAATAGACATTATTTTTAAAATTAAAAATTGAATTTGAGTCTGGTCCCCTATGTGAAATATCCAAAGATGCATTTTTAAATTCATCAAATGTAATTAAATTATCTCTATTATTTTTATTTATAAAGCAAGTTAAGAAACCGCACATAATAAATTATACTTTTTTAATCTTCAGACTATATATTTTAATTAATACTGCTAATAAATAAGTAAAATTATAAAAAATTAATAATATGGAATAGTAAGAATCAGAATTTATAAGATTTCTTTTTTCGAGAAAAAGAATTGTTGTGACAAAAAACAACAACCCTTCTTGAGTACAAATATTTTTAATTGTTACTGCTATTAAATTAGATGGAGCTCTTATAAAAGAATTAAATCCAGTAGATGCGGAAATTATATCAAATAAAAAATAAATAGAATATATGCTTAATAAAGTTATAAATAATTTAAGATTATTTCTACTAGTTAGAACATACTCACTACTTAAAAACAAGGCTGAGAAAACCATTAGATTTACGATTATATGCGTAAATTTATCTGTTATTTTGGCATAATCATTAAATCTTTTTGTTGCTCTAGCTAAGTTTCCATCTGCCATATCTAAAATAATATGTATTCGCCAAAGAAGATAAGCAAATAGTGGGAACCCATAAAAAAACATGCATGCTGCAGAAACTCCAAAAATACCAAATAATAAAGTTACTAAATCTGGATTAAATCCTAATTTATACAAAATAAAAGAAACTCGAACTGCAATTAAAGATGAAAAAAAATGTAATTTATCATTTCTTGTTCTATCTAAACGCCGACAATTTTTTTTATATACATTAAAACTTAAATATTTCTTATACATAAAATTGCTTTAGCCTCATTTTATATAATAAGTTAATTTTTTTTATTTAATAAACTTAAATATAATTCTTTATGAATTTTTATGTAAGATTCCCAAGAATACTTCTTAACTTTATTAATTGCTTTTTTACTAAAATATTTTGCTAGATCCTGATCATTTATTAATTTAAAAATATTTAGATATAAATCTTTCTTATTATTATTATGTGAAACCAAGCCAATGTTTTGTAAGAAATCAGGACAATCACCTACATTTGTTGATATAGATGCACATCCACAGGCAGATGCCTCCAGGAGTGCCTTTGGAAAACCCTCTGTCAAAGAACACATAATAAATATTTTTGATTTATTAAGCCAATAATTTACTTGTTTTTTATCAACAGACCCTTTAAGTAAAACAATCTCATTTAAATTATTTGAAGAAATATATTTCTCCATATTTTTTCTTTCCTCTCCTTCTCCTAAAATAATTAATTTCCAAGATGGAAATATTTTATAAATTTCATTAAATACCTCTAAAAGTAATTTTTGATTTTTTTGCCATCTTAAACTACCTATATTAATTATTATATTTTCTCTTTTATCATAATTGATCTCATTTTTATAAAAGGAACAATCAACTGCATTTCCAATATACTTTATTTTATTCTGATTAAGAAATTTAGCCAATATTTTCTTTTGATAAAGAGAGACTACTAATACTAAATCAAATAATTTTAAGATTGATCTCAATAAATTTGAATTGTTTATCTTATGAATATCTGAACCATGAATTGTAATAACTATTTTTTTTCCTAAAAACTTCAAAATTATGGCAGGTATTGCAAAAAAGATATGATGAATATGAATTATTTTTTGAGAGTATACAACTTTGTTTTTTAAAATATTTATAGAAGCATAAAAAATATTTTTTAGTCTATGGGAGGATAAAAATATTCGTTTAAAAAAAGTTATATTTTTTGGAAAAATTTTATTAGGGAAAGGTATATAAAAAAGGTTATTTCCATATAAGTTAATTTCTTTATCATAGGCATTACATGGATCTGAAGGTGAAAACATTATTGTATTAAAAAATCTAGATTTAAAAAGTTGGTGAGCTGCTTCTCCTTGGCCAGGATTTAATGAAGTAGGTAGGTTTCCTATTCTTAATATTTTTATTCTTTCCAATATATTTTTTTAAATATAAAATAATTTTACTAAAAAGTAATAAGTGAAAATAATTTTTATTTTTATTCTTAACATAATAAAAGTTTATTATGTTAGTATAATTAATTAAAGTAATTAATAAAAATAACGATTTAATGTCATAATTATTTATGAAAATTCTTCAAAATAAGAAATATTTATTTTTAAAATTCTTTTTCTTTTACTTATATTTATTTTCTTCATTTAATCCTGCTAATGCTTCTGATCCTTATAATTTTATAAATTTTAATGTTGAAAACCAAGAAAAAAATATTAAAGATTTAAGAATAAGATTAAATTTTAAAGAGATTATTAGTAAAAGTTATTTAATTGAAATTATAGAAAATAAACTTTATAATTTTGATAAGAATATTAAAAAAAATAAAAGAAAACTAATTATTAGTAAAGACATCAATAATTTAAGAAAATTATACCCAAACAAGAAAGATTTAGTAGATTATGATTTTCGATCTGAGCAAAACCTCCTCATTAAGAAAATAATGAAAGACAATAATATTATAAATGATCTAAAGGTAAATATAAAAACCTTAAAAGAAGTTCAAGAAAATCAATTTTTCAGAATGAATATAGTTATAGGATATTATTCTCAGAATAAAAATAATGAATCTTTTCACGAATATGGATTATTATGTCCTCTTAAAAATAATATGCAAAGTGAATCTTTATTAAAAAATCTAAACTCAATTAGATATATATATGAAAAGAATGAGAATCCTTTAGATCATAAATTTTTAATGAAACACAATCAAAAATTATGTAGAATATATATTGATTGAATATATTTTTAATATAAAAATTTTAATTCAAAATTTTTGATTATTAATCTTTTTAGAATAATATAGAATTATAAACTAAGATTCAAAATGCATTTAGATTTAAAATCTAAAGACCATACAAAAATCATAATAACCGCTAATACAGGTTGGTATATATATAATTTTAGAATTGATTTAATAAAATATCTTAATTTAAAAAACTATGAAATGTATATAATCTGCCCTAATGACAAATATTCAGAAGAATTAAAAAATATGGGTTTTAAAGTATTTAATTGGAACTTAAATAGAAAATCAATAAACCCATTAAGAGAATTTTATTCTTTATTGGAGCTAATTAAACTATATTCCAAGATTAAACCAGAAATTGTGCATCACTTTACTTTAAAGGCGTGCTTGTATGGTACTTTATCAGCAAGCTTATTTAGAAAAATAAAAATAATAAATACTATTACCGGTATAGGTCCTTTATTTATATCTAAAAACATAAAAATAAAATTTATTTATTTATTATTTAATAGACTTTTTAGATTAATTTTTAGTAATTTAAGTAATACAATGATATTCCAAAATAAATATGATAGGGAGAAATTTTTAAAACTTAAATTAACGACAACTAATAGATCTGTATTGATTCCTGGATCAGGAATTAATACAGAATACTTTAAACCAAATAATAAAAAGATTGATATAAATGAATTCAAATTACTTTTTCCTTCAAGAATTATTAAAGAGAAAGGTATCATTGAGCTAATAAAAGCCTGCAAATTATTATGGAAAATCGGATTACCTATTAAACTTTTTATTGCAGGAGAATTAGATTTAGGGAACAGAAGTGTATTAAAAACAAAGGAATTTAAAAAATTTAAAAAATTAAGTAATATATTCTTTTTAGGTCATGTTGAGAATATGAGAGATTTGTACAGAGAAATAGATGTTGTCGTTTTACCTTCATGGAGAGAGGGATTGTCTAGAGCTCTCTTAGAGGCTGCTTCAATGGAAAAAGGGATAATTACAACAAATGTTCCTGGATGCAAAGAAATAGTTGAACATAATAAAACAGGTTTAATTGTAAATATTAAAAGTCCAATTGAAATAAAAAATAGTATTTTAAAACTCTATAAAAATAATAATCTTATTAAAAAATTTGGTAAAGCTGCTAGGCAAAAAGTAATTAAAAATTTTGATGTTCATAAGATTAACAAATTAACAATTCAGGAGTATACAAAACTTTAAAATCTTATAACTAGATTTTTTTTTAAATTCTTTTAAAATATATTTGGTTTTGGAATTTTAATTAAGTTAAGGATATTTATGAAAGAAAAATATAATTTACTATCTAAGGGCGAATTATTATTTAAAGCAGGTATTTTATTTTTAATTTCTGCTCCATTAATTGGAATAATATTGATAATATTTTCTGCAATATTATCAATTTATATAAATAAGAAATCTATAATTAAAGATAATTTAAATATACCTATTTTTATATCTATAGGAATTTTATTGGTAAGTACTTTAAGAAATTTAATTTTTTTTCATGGCATAAGTAATAGAACTGATTTGTTATTTGATATATTTAATTGGATACCATTCTTTATAATTTTCCTAGCTATTCCAGCTTATTTAAATAAACAATCACAGAGAGAAGAATTCAGTAAGTTAATTATTATTAGTGCTTTTCCTATATTAATATCTAGTTTTCTCCAAAAATTTTTTAATATTTATGGACCATTTAGTTTCTTAAATGGATTAATAGTTTGGTATCAGAGAGAGCCCGGAATTATTTCATCTAAAAGTATTACAGGTCTTTTTAATAATCCAAACTACACTGGTTTTATTTTATGTGCTGTTATACCTTTCCTTATTTTTGAAATAATTCAAAATAGAAAAAATCTACTCAACTTATTAATTTGTATTATTATTTTAGGTTTGTTTTTATTAAATATAAATCTTACACAATCTAGAAATGCAATGATAGGAGCTTTATTTTCAATTATCTTAAGTTTTTCACTAAAGATAATTTTATTTATATTAATTTCAGCTATTTTAATGATTACTATAATTTATCTATGTGGAAATATTCTAGGAATTGAAACTTTACTAATTCTTACCAACCAAATAATTAATAAATTATCATTTATAAATTTTACTTCATTATCAAAAACTATTAGATATGAAATATGGCAGAAATCCTCTTTTATAATATTAGATAAACCACTTCTAGGATGGGGTGGAAGCACTTTTGCAGCACTATATTTACTAAAAGGAGGTAATTATAATATACAACATGCGCATAATCTACCTTTACAAATGGCACAATCCTATGGATTGGCTTTTTCTCTAATACTAACTTCTTTAATAGTTTTCTTAATATTTAAAGGTTTAAGAATTGAATATAATAACTCGAATTCAATAAATAAATACTGGATCATTTCCCTATTAATAGCCTCCTTTCATCAGTCATTTGATGTAGTTTTATATGATGGAAGATTAAATATATTCTTTTGCATTTTAGTGGCTGGATCAAAATGTATAATCAATAGTGAAAATAAGAATATAATTTCTAGATCATCAAGCATTTGTTAAATCACCAAAATATAATTTTTAATATGAAAAAAATTAAAATAAAAAATGAAGAATTTAATATTAAAAATCCACTAATCATAGCTGAAGTTGGACAATCTCACGAAGGATCAGAGGGTTTAGCTCATTCAATGATTGATTATTTATATGAAGTAGGATGCCAGGCAATAAAATTTCAGATTCATCTATCAGAATATGAATCTTCATTAGAAGATCAATTCAGAGTAAATTTCTCTTATGAAGATAAGAATAGATTTGAATATTGGAAACGAATTGAATTCAAAAAGGAGCAATGGGTAAGACTTTTAAAGCATTGCAAAAAGAAGCAAATGTTAGTAGGAGCTTCTGTATTCAGCTTAGAGGCATTAGAAATTATAAATTCAAATGAACTTGATTTTATAAAAATAGGCTCTGGTGATCTACAATTCAAAAAACTAATTAATCAAATAAGTAAATTAGATATTCCAGTTATAGTTAGTTCTGGAATGGCCAATTGGGATGAACTTAAAGAAATAAAAACAAAATTTAGAAAGCATATTAAAAATAATAAATTTTCTATTCTTCATTGCACTACTGAATATCCAACATCTCCCGAAAACATAGGTTTCAATAATGTAAAATTAATCGAAGATAAATTTGGAATACCCTCCGGTCTTTCAGAACATTCTGGAAATAAATTAACAGCATATTATGCTCTCGCAAAAGGATGTACGATAATAGAAACCCATGTTACATTTGATAAAAAAATGTTCGGTCCTGATTCTTCCTCATCATTAATAATTAGTGATTTTGGAGAAATAATAAAAGCAAAAAATTATTTTCAGAAATTAAATACACAAACTAATAAAGATACTTTTGAAGAGAAACTAAAGGCCACAAAAATTAAATTTGCTAGAAGTGTAGGAATTAAGAAAAACATCAAAAAAGGGCAGACAATAACTAAAAATGATATTGTCTGGCGCAAACCAGGCGGTTATCTTAATGAAGACGATTTAAAGAATGTTATTGGGAAGAAAGCAAAATATAATCTGGATGCAAAAAACATTTTAAAAAAAGAAGATATAGAGTAAAATGTAATCATGAAAATAGCAGTTTTTATAAATAGTAGAGCGAACTATGGAAGGATAAAATCTTTTCTTAAAGAAGCTAAATCTAATAAATCTATAGAACTAAAGATAGTTGTTGGAGCATCTGGTCTATTAGCAAAATATGGAAAAGTTCTTGATTTAATTAAGCAGGATGGTTTTCAAGTGGATTATGAATTAAATTTTATTATTGAAGGGGATGAGCCTATTAACATGGCAAAATCAACAGGTCTGGGAATTATTGAGACGAGCTCCGCAATTCAAAATTTAAAGCCAGATGCTGTTCTTACAATTGCAGATAGATATGAAACACTTGCTACTGCAGTTTCAGCTAGTTATATGAATATACCTATAATTCATACGCAAGGCGGAGATCAAACTGGATCTATAGATGAATCAGTTAGACATGCCATTACAAAACTTTCTCATATCCATTTCCCTGCATCAGAATTATCAAAAAAAAGAATTATAGCTATGGGGGAAGATCCAAAATATGTTTTCAATGTAGGTTGCCCCAGTATAGATCTCATAAAAGATACGGATTTAAATTATAGAAAAGATATGTTTAATAATTCATTTGGAATTGGTGACAAGATTGATTTTCAAAAACCATACGTAGTAGTTTTAATGCATCCAGTTACAACCGAATACATTAACAATTCTTTAGCCATAAAAGAATTAGTAAAGGCCATTATAAAAATATCTAATGACTTTCAAATAGTCTGGTTATGGCCAAATATTGATTCAGGGAGTGAAATTATTTCTAAAACTATAAGATTAAATAAAGAATACGATACTATTAAAAATATTCATTTATATAAAAATTTCCCCCCCAATGATTATTTAGTTTTAATAAATCAATGCAAATGTCTTATTGGGAATTCATCTTCAGGTTTAAGAGAGGGTGCCTTTTTAGGGGTTCCTGTAGTTAATATAGGAAATAGGCAAAAACATAGAGAATCAAGTATAAATGTTACTAATGTAAACCACAATTCTGAAGAAATTTATCAGGCTATTATTAAACAAGCTAATCATAAAAAATACTCATCCTCTAAGCATCTTGGAGATGGAAATTCTGGAAAATTAATGTGCGAAATCCTCACCTCTATTAAATTTCCCAATATTCAAAAGGAACTGCATTACTAATGTATAAGGTCAATATAGATTCTTTAGTTAATCCTTTCTCTTCTAAAGAAGAAGCGAATGAATATTTAAGATGCAATAGCATTCCAATAGATATTTTTAAAGAAGAAGCACAAAAAAATAATTTAGTTGAGCCTAACATTGAAGATTTAGCTAGATTACATTTTATTTGCAAATCTACTAAACCAAGCAGCATATTAGAGTTTGGCAGTGGTTTTAGTACTTATATTTTCCATAGTTATTTGTCTGATTTAGATATCAATGATTATGATATTTCTTTTACGCTATTGCAAATATTTGAGGTTCATAAAAGATTCTTGGATATTGCTACAAAAAGATTTAAGAAATCATCAAAAAATCTAAAAATTAATTCATCTATATGCAAAATAGTTAAAGACTTATCTAGAGATGATGGTTCACATTATTATGAGGGGAAAATAAATTATGTTCCTCAAATTATTTATTTAGATGGTCCAAGTCACCATGATATTCCAAAATTAAAATCTGATGCAGATATTAAAACCACTCAAATAGGATTTATAAGGTCACCAATATCTTCTGACATATTAAAAATTGAGTCATGGCTAGAGCCAGCAACTATTTTATTAATTGATGGAAGGATTGCAAATGTAAGATATTTAAAGGGTAAGTTTTATAGGAATTGGGAATGGGCTGAAAGTAAAGATGGTAGATTTAATGTTGCAATTTTAAATGAAAAGCCTTTAGGATACTATAATTCCAAAATGCTTACAAAAAGAGGTTTTATTTAATGAATTCTTCTAAGAGCGAAAATAATCTAAATAAAGGTCAAATTGATCATTTACAGATTCTGAGAGATAAAGTTTTTGAAATTGATAAATACCCAAGTTTTTCACTTTTATTAGATGGAGTTGAATATATTTTAAAAACACTTGATAAAGAAAATAAAAATATTTGTCTTTTAGAACGAACAAAATTATATGGTAGTTCTCTTTTTGGCGGTCTTTTTAGAAATGCAAATGTTATAAGTTTTGACTGTAGCCCATCTTCAGCTAAAGATCGAGGCAGTTATAACAATTTTATGATAAATCATAATAATTTTATAACTTATAAAAATATATCTGAACTAAAACAAGATTTAACTTTTAATTTACCAGCGAATGAATATGATGCAATATTTATTCCTAATCTTGTTCATCACTTTAAAAATCAAAATGACTTATTTTCTAATTGCTATAAATCCTTAAAAAATTTTGGAGAATTAATAATTTTTGAACCTACAATAAGAGAGATTCATCAATCTCCTCATGATTATATAAGATATACCCCTTATGGCATGCAGCAAATATTTAAAGACTATCATTTGAAAGAAATCAAATGTAAAGAGCAAGGAGATAGTTTTGAAGCTTTAAATTATATTCTTAATGTAATGCAGGCGAAAAGAGAGGATAAAGACTTTTCAGACTGGTGTAATCAAATCAAATCAAAAATAGATAATTTTAAAGAAGGTAAAAAAGATATTGTAAAAGATCATGCTAGATTCCCAACTTCCTTTTTATGTCAGGGAATAAAACAAATATGAATTATGAGAATAAACTTTGCATAATAATACCGGCAAGATCTGGCAGTAAGGGCATTCCTAATAAAAACATCACCGAAATTAATGGTAAATCTCTTCTTATAAGAACCGTTGAATCTGCTATAAAAATTTGTAATATTAAAAATATATGTTTAAGTACTGATTCACAAGAATACTATAGACATGTTGCTAAATTATATAATCCTATATTCCTAAAACGAGATGGTGAAATTTCAGATGATAAAGCTCTTGCAATAGAAGTTTGGAAAGATGCATTAATTTATCTAAATAAAAATCATATTAGATATGAATATTCTCTATTTTTAGAGCCAACATCACCTTTTAGAAATATTGAATGGATAAGAAGTAATATAGATAAATTTATGAAATCAAATGATGATCTATGGATGTCGATAAAAGAAACAGATTCTAAATTTAGAATTGAAAAACAATTTAATATAAAAAATGATGGGTATATTCAAAATAATTTTAATAACGCTGATAAATATTCACTAAGACAAAATAGTCAACTCACATATTTTAAAGATGGCGTTTTTTATATCGCGAAAAATAATTATATTCTCGAAACTGATAAATTATTCGGAGGAAAAATTAAAGGTCTTATAAATAAATATAAATCTATAAACATTGATACTTATGATGACTTAGAATACGCAGAATTTCTTTGCCTGAGTCAAGACTAATGCCATTATTCATCGGAGGCATGTTTAAAAGTGGTACCTCACTTACGAGAAAGTTTGTAGGGAATCATCCAGATATATTTGCATCACTTGAAACCAACTGGTTTTATTTAGATCAATACTTTTTAAATAATTCTTACAACACAAATACTATTGCAAATCAATGGTCCGCATTTTTTAATATTGAAAAAGAATTAATTTTAAAAACCATCAAACTTTCAAATTCATCTGAGGAAGTTCTTGATTGTTTAATGAAAATAATTATAAAAAAAAATAATCATAAAGATTGGTGTGAAAAATCTCCGCCTAATATTTCTTATGGTGAAAGGATCTTTAATTACTGGCCTAATTCTAAATTAATCCATATCATAAGAGATCCTTTTGATATTTTTTATAGTTTAAAAGAAGCAAAAAAGTGGGATTCTCCGAAAGAATTTACAGATAGGTGGATATCTATTTTTAAACATAAAAAACATTTAGAAAAAAATTCGAGGTATAAAGAATTTAGATATGAAGAGATTATAAAAAATACAAAAAAAACACTTAAAAATATCTTTGAGTTTTCAGAACTTAGTTGGCTTGACGAGTATGCAAATCATGATAATAGTGATAGAGAGTATAATTTAGTATCATCTATTACTGGTAAACAATCTACAACTTTAAAAAGATTATCAAAACCAATTACTGCAGCCAGAATCGGGATAAGTAAAGATAAATTATCATCAGAGGAGAAGTACAAGATTAAAAAATTAGTTGATGAGAAAGGTCTTTTAGATCAATTTAATAGTTGTATATGGAAAGATTAAAATGAACTTTTTAAAAAATTCTCCTGATTTAAGTATTAATTATTTAAAGTCCTTTTTAAATAGAAAGGCATCAATATATCTAATGGTAAATTCTATAAAAATATATTTTTACCCTCTTCCTGTAATTATATTTATATATCAAGTACTTATAAATAGAAAAGGTTCAATAATTAAAAAATTATTTTTTAAGAATAAGAAGTTCATTATCTTACTACAAAAAGATGGTTTTAACCAAGATACAAAATATATCTCTAATTATTTCAACAATCTCGAATGCATTACTATTTCAAGAGATTTGATAAAAGCAATTGCAAAGTGCTTTTTACCAAAGGAAATAGATGATAATAATTACCAAAGTGCCTCAATTATTCATAATAAAAGAAAAGAAAGATTATTTAAATTTTATGATTATTTATTCAGTAATCTTCCAAAAAAATTTAAGCCTATTGGCTTTTTAACTGGTAATTATGGTTATTTTGCAGAACAAGAACTATTTAAGGCAGCATATAAAAATGATATTAAAGGGATTGCAATACATAAAGAATGTTTAAAAACACAAGGCAGAATTGAATTATTTAATTATATTTATTCAGTTAGAAGATCTATCTTCGAAGGAACTCTAATTTTAGTTTATAATAATAAAGAAAAAAAGTTACAAAAGGAATCACAAGTTTTTAATCCAGATAAAACTAAAATAAAAGTTATAGGCGCTCCAAGGATTGATCAAGCCCACAGATTGAGAAAAACACATAATATTCTATCAAAACATAAAATTATTTTATTTGGTTTTGGACTTAGAACAGGCTTACCATCAATCACAAGAAAATCACATGGAGGATCTGAACCTCATAATGAGTTTCTCAAAAGATCCCATGAATTTCTAAATTGGGAAAAATTATTAAAAGGTATATGTATTGCTTATTATGATTGTGCAAAAAAATATCCTGAAGTTGAATTTATTGTCAAATTAAAAGGTTCTTACAGAGATAATTACTATATGCTTGATTTCTTTCAAAAACAATCAAAATTAAAAAACTTAAAAATTAATTTAAAAGGAAATGCTATTAATCTAATAAATGATGCATCAATTATTATAGGTTTTAATAGTACTTCAATATTTGAAGGAATTGCTCGTGGGTCAAAAGTAATAATTCCAAAGTTTGGTGAATGTAATTTAAAAGAATACAAACCATATTATATTGATCTTATAGATAGTGATATATTTGTTGCAAAATCAGAAAGTTCATTAAAAAGTATAATAAAAAAATGTTTAAGTAAAAAACCATTCATAAGTCAAAAATTAACTCCCAATCAAAAAATATTACTTAATGAATGGGTTGGAAATAGTGATGGGAAAAGCACTCTTAGGCTTATAGAAAATTTACGCTCTGAGCTATTATGATTTTTTTTCCATTTAGATACTCCCTAAATATAGAAAAACAAATTTTGTGGATATTATTAGCTTTTTTCTTATCCAAAAAAAAATATGAATCTGTATTAGATATTGGATGTGGAAGAGGAGATAATTTAAGAATGATTAGATTCAAAAAATATTTAGGTTTAGATATTGATAAAAAAAGGATATATAAAAATTCTAACAAGTATAAAAATCCATCAATAAATTTCATAACTGGTGATATTACTAATAAAAATCATATTAATTCTAATTATAGTTTAGTTTTGCTTATTCAAGTTTTTACTAATTCTTTTTTTGATGATACTAAAATCATGCAAGCTTTATCAAATACTATATTATCTAGTAATAAATATGTAATTTTTAACACTAGTTTTAAAAATAAAAATAATTTATTTGAAATAGAAAAACTTCTTTTAGAAAATAACTTTAAATTCAAAAAGATAAGATATGGTATTAATCCGTATCTAAGAAAAATTAGAATACCAATCTTGACACAATTATTTTCACTAATATTTTTATTAGTAATTTTAAATAAAAGTAATACAATCCTAAGTGATGATAAAGTTTTATACATATGCCAAATCAAATAGCTATATTCATTCCAATAGAAGTCTCTTCTAGAGAACTACCCTATAAGGCGCCTTTATCATTTATCCTAGCTAGTTATGGATATAAAGTAATTTTAGGAAGACAGCAAGAAATTAGAAATTATTGGTTTAAATATAAATCAATAATATATCTAGATAAAAGTGCTGCAAAAACAAAATATCAATTATTTAATGATATAAAAAAATGCAATGGGAGAATTGGAGTTTTTTGTGAAGAAGGTTTAATTTACTATAATGCCCAACAATATTTATCTGAAAGAATAAATAATAGAGTTTTTAATTTAATAGATAAATTTTGGTGCTGGAGCAAAAATCAATATGATGATATTTCAAATAAATTTAATAAAAATAAATTAGAGATTATAGATTCACCAAGATTCGGTTTATTAAATAATTACAAAAATGCAAAGATAATAGATAAAGAAGAAAGCTCTATCTTATTTCTTACAAGCTTTGGAAGGGTTGATTCTTTTGGAGGCGATAGATTAGATATACTAAAAGAGAGAGGAACATACAATAATAAACTTAATTATTTCTATAAAGATTTCAATAGCCATTTTAAAATTTATAAAAATAAATTTTTAAATTTAATTATTAATATTGCAAAAGAATTTCCCAATCATAATATAAAGATTAGGATTCACCCTTCTGAAAAAAAAGATAACTATATTAATCTTGTTAAAAGTTATAAAAATATTTCGTTAGATCAAGAAATTAATTCTATATATTCCATTAAAAAATCTGATTTTGTAATATCATCATTTTCAACAACTTCTATAGAAGCTGAAATATTATCCGATAAAGCATTTGTATATGCCCCTATAAATGATGAAAGATATGAATCCTTAATTATTAGAAAATTTTGTAGATTAATAAGAAATGATGAGGATATTAAAAAAATAATAAAGGGAATAAATAACAAGACCTTTTATTCTTTAAAAGAGAATAGCGAATCTTTATTTAAAGAAAATGATCCAATTAAATTACTAAAAGCGTATGCTAATGAAATTGTTAAATTAAATTTTGATCATAAAATCAAAAATAATAATATTAAAATAATTTATATAAGATTTAGATATTTTCTTAAACATTTAATAAGGGATGCTATGTATACATTTAAATTTAAGAAGGATAAAGATTTTGTCTTATCAAAGTGCCCTAATATTTCAGTAAAAGATATTATTAAACACAGTAAAATTTATTTTAGGAACAATGAGGAATATACTAATCTTACTTTAAAGTATAAAATAAAAAATGTATCCAAATTAATATATGAAATATCGAAAAAATAAATTAACTATAAAAGCTATTGGCAGAATCACTAAAAAGATTCCAATTTTTCATAAGATAATTTACAATATTTATAATTTTCTAATAATATATATATTCCCTATTTTTTATTTATACAAAAAAATAACTTTTAGAAGGAGGAGAAAAGATCTTAAAGGAATATTAGGTTTGCAAACTATAGAAATATATAAAATTGATAATATAGATTTAACTAATAGAGAATCCTTATTAAAATCTTTACCTGATTTAAATTTTAATAAAGGAGGATGGTGTATATACTTTAAAGATGCCTTTAAAATTATTAATAAAAATTTATTTCCAAATAAATATCTAGATAAAAAAATTGGAATAAAAATACTCATTAATAATAAAAATAAAGATCCTAATTTTTATGGAAATAGACCATTTGGTAAATTTGGAGAAGTTAAAGAAATTTTGAGAGTTGGAAATAGATTATACATATTAAAAAAGGGTATAAAAATCTTTGATTTGATTCTCTTAGAAGATAATTATGGTAATAAATCTTATGCTTACTTAGTAGAACATTGTGAAGGTAACTATTTAACTAAAAATAGTGATTTAAAAAATTCACTAAGCGAATTAAAGAGAGATCAATGGTTAAAGCCTGCTTGGGGAACTACATTTTTGGTAGAAGACTTTAATTTAAATAAATCAAATAATAATATTATTAAACTTAAATCAAATGAAGTAAGGTTTCTAGATTTTCAGTCATTTGTAATTAATGATGAATATCTATATTTTAATGAAATTGTAAAAAATTTCTCTTCTACATCTTTTGGGAAAAAAAGGATTTTCGCAAATAAAAACTATCTTTATCAAGTATTACCTTCTGTACAAGAAGGGAAAAGAGACACTTTTAAAAGATGGAAAATATTTGATGATTTATTTTTAGATAGTGGAATATCTTTGAAAGATCTAATAGTAATTGACGTAGGATGTAATATAGGAATGAATTCATATTATGCTCTTTCAAGAGGTGCAAAATATCTTTTTGGGATAGATAAATTATCAGTTTCCCAAAAAACCCTAGAAATCCTTTATTCCGTAGGAGCAACTAGATTTGATATATATGGGATTGACCTTAATTCGAAAACAGATTTAAGTAAACTAAAATTTTTAATAACAGAAAAAATTGATATTATTTTTTATTGCTCAGTAGATGGTCATATTGGATACCCAGAAGAAATTAATAGTTTAGGTTTTAAATATATAGTTCATGAAGGGCACGTAGGAACAACTATTGAGGAGAATTTTGAGAATTTAATTTCCCATAATTGGTTAAAGAGAGATATTTCAAAAATACTTTTTAGAACTTATATTTCAGATGGTGATAGTATATCAAGACCATTATTTATAGCCTCTAAAGAATAAAATGATATTTCTTTATTTAGATAAAATAAAATATAAAGTACTATCTTTATTATTTAACGAAATTTCTGCTTTAAGAATTATTTATAAAGTAACTATAGGAAAAGAATGTAGATTAAAGAATAATAATTATGGAAGTGAGCCTTATCTTATTTCTTTTGGAGATTATGTAAGTGCTATTAATGTGGATTTTATTACTCATGATGGTGCTATTTGGATTTTTCGTAAAAAGAATCCAAATATAGACCTTTTAAGAAGTATTAATATAAAATCAGATATCTATATAGGCAATAAGACTACTATATTACCAGGATCCACTATAGAATCTAATGTCATTGTAGGTGCATGCTCTCTTGTAAAGGGTACATTAAAAAGTGGATATGTATACGCTGGTATTCCTGCTAAAATGATCTGTTCAATTGAAGAGTATTATGAAAAGAATAAAAAGTTTCTTATTCAAACAAAAAATTACTCATATAAAAACAAAAAAAAATTTATTATGGAATTAAGAAAGAATAATTTAATTTAGATGAAAAAAATAATTTACATAATTAATGATCTTAAAATTGGAGGTTCAACAAAAGCTCTTTTTAGAATAATTTCTAATTCAAAATTTAATTCTAGGCATATAGTAATTTCTTTAAATCGAAATGATTCCAATCATAATCTTTTAAAGTTACAAGAAAACTTTGATTTTTATTTTATTGATTGGAGTTCATTTAATAAATTATTATTTTCAATTTTTAATTTAACTAAAATATTGAAAAAAGAAAAAAACTCCATACTCCATTGTTGGTTATACAAATCCTGCTTAATTGGTTGGATATTATCCTTAATTTTTGGAAATAAGCATGTAATTTGGAATATAAGGCATGCTGACTTAAGTTTAAATTTTAAGCAAATTAAAAAGTATTTCTTAATAAAGGTACTTAAAGTGATTTCAAATACAAATCTAAAACGAATAAATATTATCTATAATTCAAATTTCTCTCAAAAAGTACATTTAAATTTTGGATTCCCAAAAAGAAAAGGTATTGTTATCACAAATGGTTTTGATACCGATAAATATATCTTTAACAAAAATATGAAGGATAAGTTTTTAAATAAATTCAATATAAAAAATGATGTTTTTTTGATATCTATGTATGCGCGATTCCATCCAATTAAAAATCACAAAATCCTTTTTGAAGCAATAGAGCATATATTAGTTAGGCATCCCGATATACATATATTTCTTGCAGGAAGATTTATTAATGAAAAAAATAAAAAACTTAAAAATTATATCAATAATTATAATCTTAAAAATAAAATCACATTTGGTGGACTCTTGAATGAAGAAGAATTACTAAGCTCCTACTCTGCAACTGAACTTACAATATTAACTTCACTTTCTGAATCTTTCCCAAATGTAATTGGGGAGTCTATGGCATGCTCTACTCCCTGTATAAGTTCTGATGTTGGAGATTGCAAAGCAATAATAGGCAATTCTGGATGGATAACAAAAACAAATAACATTAATGATCTCATTCTAAAGATAGAAAAAGCAATTAAATTATATGAAGATAAAACCCAATGGCGTAAACTCCAAGACAATTGCAGAAAAAGAATTTTAGATTACCATTCAATAAAAATTGAAGTAGAGAATTATAAAAACCTTGAAAATCTTTTATCAATAAATTGATTTAAATTTCATCCATCATATATTTTGTTTTTTTTATATCGAAAAGTCTAAGGATAGTTGGAGCTATTTTGCATGTATCAACAATACCATCAATATTTCTTATAGTCTTTAATGATTCATCTCCATTTAAAATAAAAATTCCTTCTGGGCAATGGTAAGCAGTTCCTATATCTCTTGATATAAGCTCTAAGCCAATATCACAAATCTGATATTTTAAATTATTAATATATATATTTTTTGAACTTGCAACATCTGCTGATCTATAAAGTGAAAGATTTAGTGTTAATCCAATTGGTTCATATCTTTGAATAAAGATTTTATTTCCTGAAGAATCCTTCACATTTGATATGGACTTCCTTAATAAATCTAAAGAAGATTTATCTTTTGAAGTTATACATATATCAGGCTGCATAGCTGGTACTAAATTGAATAATTTTTCATCTAAATTTAATACATTAATAAGCGGCTTCAAATCTTGTAAGAATAATTCCGGAATATACTCTTTTCTTTCTATAGCCTTTTGACCCATACTACTAATAATCCATAAATCATATCCATTTTTCTTAGAAAAATTAATTAATCTTCCTAGTTGATAATCAACTATATCCATTGCTTTTAAAATAGATTTTGAATGAAACTTATCTATATTTTTCTTGGAGTCATTAAAATCCTCAGGAAATAAATGTTTCCAATATCTATGCATCATTCCTGCTAAGTGATTTGTGAAATACGTCGAAAATTGCGGTTTTGTTTTTTCAAGAGACTTTAAATATAAATCAAATGATATAACTGTTTGAAGAACTGCTCTTCTAGTTTTATATTTTTTATTTAAAAGTTCTTTTGTAATATGAATAAATGTTTTAAAAGAAGATCTTATAGAAATAGTATTTTTTACTAAGAGTTTGCAAAAATTAATTATTTGTTTTCTATTGATTTGACGGCTAACTGCCTTATTATCCGAAACCAAACTTAGATTTAATGATTGAAATTCGGAAACTTCTTCTGGATAAGCTTTAGAATCTGGAGCGAAAGTATCTGGTAAATAAAAATAAACATTTTTATTTATGTAAGGAGGATAAGACTGTAAGGATCCAAAAATTCCAATAGTTTTATCATTATCAGATAAGATTTCCCATATTGGTTTATATTCTTTTGATGCTTTTAAATCTTGATTGATATATCTTATATTATGAATTTTATTACAAACTCCTCTATGAACTGTAGGCCATGTACTCCAAGGATGTAATTCCCCATCATCTTTTGTAAAAGTATTAATTATAATTCCATCACTAATTATTTTTTTTAAATTACTATTTGGCTTTAAATTGACATAGTAATCTATCAATTTTCTAGGAACTTCATTTAGTTCATAAACAATCAGTTTGAAATCTTTCAAAAAAATATGACTAATTAATAAAATGATATCATTGAGATCATTAATATTGATAAAAGTAATTGTAGTTTATGAATCTAATTAAAAAAATATTATTTCTTATTTTTAGCTACGCAATAAAACATCTTATTTTTACTATTTATTCTTAATTTTGGGAATAGATACATAGCGAAAGAAATTAAAACCCCCAAAATAGATGGCTTATTAAAATTTCCATATTGACGCATTTTAACTTCATAGAAACTATTTTTTAAAACTTTAAAAATCTCGTCTTTATAGATATAGTTTCTTCTCCCGATTGTAAAAATCAAGTCTCCCTCTTTATTAACAGCTTCGATAAGATTATTTATAGCATTAATAGTCTTATTTACAGGGAAACTTTGAGTGGTTAGCAATAAGGTGGCTACAATAATATCCCCCTTCACAGGTAACTTATTTAGAACTGATCCTTTGAAATATTTAGTATTAGGATAAATTTTTAATCCCCCTTTTAAAATATCCTCATCAATATCAACACCAACATAGTTTTTATTTTTAAAGTATCTTCTATTTATGAACTTTCCGCATCCAACATCTATAGCAGTATGATAATTTCTTATTTTATACAAATCTTTTTTTAACCATAAAGTTGCTAATCTATTAGATGGTGCTCGATTAATCCTTAGATAATGATATAAAAATATTTTAATTTTATTTTTAAAGTACATCTTCATCTATCAATAAATTTTTAATTTACTTAGCTTAATATTTTTAAATTGCCAAGATTATCAAATTGGAAAACTTTATCTGCATGAATAGAGGTTGACTCTAAATGAGAAATTTGTATAACAATAGCATTTAAAGCGATATCATTAATAGTTTTTTGGACTAATGTTTCAGTCTTTTTATCTAAAGAATTTGTAACCTCGTCAAATATATATACAGATTTTGGTTGAACAATTGATCTAGCCAAAGATAATCTCTGCCTTTGACCACCTGATAAGTTACTTCCTTTCTCTGAAATTATAGTTTCATATTGTTTAGGTAATTGTTTTATAAATTGATCAGCCTTAGCAAATTTTGCTGCTTCAAAAACATCATTATCACTTATTAAAGGTGAACTCATTCTAATATTTTCAGCTATTGTTCCATAAATCAATTCATCCTCTTGTGTGACAATTGATATAGAAGATCTAATTGTTTTTAAATTATAAGAATCTAGCCTTTCATTATCAAATAAAATAATTCCACTATCTGGTTTAATTAAACCTAATATTAAGTTCAATAAGGTACTCTTTCCGCTTCCACTTGGACCTTTTATTAAATTTAGTCCTTTTTTAAAAGTTATGCTTACATCATTAATTGTTTTATTATTAGAGTCAGGCCAACTATATGAAACTTTTTTAAACTTTATATGATTTTTTATCTCGACTAAATTCTTACCAGTATGTATATCTTCTAAATTATCCTTTGGAAAAATTCTTTTAAAGACAGATTCTATATTAGCCAAACCAATATTTAAATCAATATAGCCCTTGGAAATAGAGCTAAATACATTTGCCAATCGTCCGCCAAATACAATCAAAATTGTAATATTTGGAATTGAATCTATTAAATTCGCATCCTTTTGATTATAAATATACATTAAAACTAATATAGAAATTATAGTTAAACTGCTTTCTAGAAAAATTCTAGGAATTTGATTTGAAACTTCAAAAATAATTCTTTCTTTTGAGTATTTATTGAGACTGTCTTCAACAACTTTAAGAGACCTATCATATATATTGAATAATTTTATTTGCCTTATATTAGATAAAATATCAGAAGAGGCAATCGTTATTAATTGACTATATTTTTGTAATTTTTTCCCCCTTTTATAGCTATTAAATAAACCAGATTTTTTTAATATAAATAAAACTATAAATAGGAATAAAATAATTGCGATTGTTAATTCTGGACTCGTAATAATTAGACCAGAAATCAATAAAAAAGAAAGTAAAGATCTCTCAATTAATTGAACTAACCCAATTAAAGAATTACTAGCTTTTCTTGTTTCACTAGAAATAGTTTCTAAAAATGAGCCTAATCTTTCTTTTGAAAGCGTACTATATTTTGAATACATTGCAGAGCTTAT
Source organism: uncultured Prochlorococcus sp. (assembly GCA_964397895.1). Classification (GTDB taxonomy): domain Bacteria; phylum Cyanobacteriota; class Cyanobacteriia; order PCC-6307; family Cyanobiaceae; genus Prochlorococcus_A. The sequence continues at coordinate 6,436 of CAYNKY010000002.1, read as the reverse complement.
TATAGTCTTGGTCCAATCTGTTCGAAAATTTACAGATATTTTAGATCTAAGATAAACAAGTAATATATTAACGTTAATTCTTATAAGAATAATAATTAAAATCAATACAGCAATATTATTAAAATTTGTAAACTCAAGCGGAACAAAAGTATTTATCCTATTTATAAATTTTATACTTTCCAAGTTTCCACCAACTGCTAATGCAGATAAAGGGGCAAGCATAGATATACCAAAAACCTCTAAAAATGGCGTTATAAATACTAGGCATAACAAAATAAAAATTGAGTATCTCTGACCTTTAGAAAGAATAAAAATATTTTTTAGACCTTGGAATATTATTTTCATTTAGTTATTAAGATATTTTATTTATTACAAAAATATTTATTTTCTTTAAAGTAAATTTTATCTAAGGATGAGTGAGGCTTTATCATTTGGCATTGTATTTGAAGCATAAACTAACATTAACATTATTCTATATCCCTTTTCTACTCTAGATCCTTGATGTAAGCAATTACTTGTATCACAAAATAATATGTCCCCAATAGAACCAGTAAACTTCTTTTCTGAATTTTTATTGATTAAAGAATATACATAATTATCATTAAACTTATCTATGGTAGTTGAATCCATATCAGGATTTTTAATATGTTTATCAATAAATTTTTTAGTATTTTTTGAATCAATAAAAGTAAAAGCTCCATTTAATTTATTAATATTGGATAAAGATATAAAAACCTTAATATAATTTCCTGGCTTGTCTAAATGATAAAGTTGACTTTTTGTAAGTTTTGTTTTTTTTGGCTCAGAGAACCATAATCCACAACCAGTAATTTTTGCACTTTTTCCTAAATATTCTTTAACTTTTGAGGTAATTATTGGATCGTTTGCAATATTATACAGAGACTTTATATGTTTAAATTCTCCTTCTCTTAAAAGCTCAATCAAAAATCTTTTCGGAGTTTTTTTTCTTAAGATCCTTCTCTTAAAAAATAATTTTAGATAGTTAAAACCTGAGATTTGAAAAATTTTATAAAAGAAGATTCTTCTTCTAGCTAAAAAAATTAATTTATTGAGATTATTTTCTAAATCGTTTTTCCAATAATCTCTATAGATATGATATCCATTTTTAATAAAATCATCACTCATATTTAATTTTTAATAAAATAAATGTTACTATAAACTAGATTAAATCAAAATATTGAAAACAAAAACAATAATCTTAAAAAGTATCTTAAAAAAAATTTATAAAATTTTTTGTTGGGTTTATAGAAATATAGTCAGTATTTTACAAAGTTTTTTTCTCAAAGATTCAAAAAAAAATATTAAAAATATATTTTTTACTCTTCAACTTAAAAACAATTATTATAAAAACATAATTAAAAAGTCTTTAAAAGAATTAAATTTAGAATACCAAATAATATATTTAATGGATAAAAATGCAATTTATAAACTTCTAAAAAATTTATTTAATAAAGAGTTAAGAGATAAAATAACTAAAAAAACAGGTTATAAATACTCAATTGATTATTGCATAATTTACAAAAATTACCCTATTCCAAAGAGTGAATCTAATAGATCTATTTATGCAAATCATTTTCATGTAGATAAACCTTACAGCAGAAATATGTTAAAAATTATTTTACCAATATCTGTAAAAGACAAAGATTTTGGCCCAATTATTGTTAAAAGAAATAAGCCACTTGTTAAATCCTTAACAGAAAATAATACTGAAGATTTTTCTTATTTCTGCTCTAATGAAAATAATACACTTATTTATGGTTTTTATCCCTCTAGATGCTTGCATAAGGCTTTGAGTCCATCGGAGGACAATCAATGTCACCAAATAATGGTTCAACTAAATCCATCTAGAAATTGGAAAATAAACCAAAAGATTTACAGGAGACAGGCTCACAAGGAACCAAAGTTTACAGAGTTTATAAATTTATTTGATAAATTTTCAAAAATTTAAATATGAAGTCATAATAAATTAATATAAAAAAAACTTTAATTAAATAAAAAATATATATTCATAGTTAATTTAGAAAATGAAAGTTGAATTCAAAAGTTATTAAATTGCATATAATTCATAGATTATTATTATTAATATAAAAAGTATTCCAGAATAGTTAAATGATTAAAGATAAATATATTTTAGGTTTTATGAATTACTGTAGTCATGATCCAGCAGCATGCATAACAAAAGTTAATTTAGAAAATGGAAATATTGAATATATATTTGCAGAAGAAGGTTTCTTATCAAGAAAAAAGAAATCTTATCAATTTCCATTGCGATCAATTAAATATTGCTTAGATTATTTTGGGATCCAATTAAAAGAAATAAATCGAATTTGCTTGGATTATATGGATTATAAAAGGTTTAATAGGACATCTGATAATTATAGATTACTTGTAGGTGACTTTATAAGAGCAAATTTAAAAATATCCAAAACGACTAAAATAAGCTTTTGCAAAAGTCACCATTTAGCACATGCATATACAGCATTTCTACCTTCTCCATTTGAAGAAGCAGCTGTGGTTGTTATAGATGGATTAGGTTCAAGGCAAGAGACTCACTCAATTTTTAAAGCGAATAAGAATGGCATCGATCTTATAGCTAAGCAGTGCGGAAATGGAATTGGAGAGCTATATTCACTTATTACTGAGAAATTAGGATTTGAAAGTGGAGAAGAAGGGAAAACAATGGGATTAGCTCCTTATGGAGAAAATCATGCTGATCAAGATCAATATATTCCATCTCTAAAAAGTTATAAAAAAGGACATATATGTGATTACAGCCATATCTTATTGCGAAATCCCAGTCCTAAATTAAAAATTAATATTGAAAATCCTAAGAAAAAAAATGATATTTATAAACCATATTACTCTAGAGTTGCCTTTAATTTACAAAAAGAATGTGAGGATTCAGTTAAATATATAGTTAATAAAGCTGTAGAATTAACTGAATGTAAAAATATTTGTTTCGCTGGAGGTGTTGCTCTTAATTGTGTTGCAAATGAATTGATTTCAAAAAATTTAAATCATAATTTATTTGTTCAGCCTGCTTCAGGAGATACTGGAATACCAATTGGATTAGCACTATATGGAGCACATCTTGAATTAGGGAATCTATCGAAATTAAATTTAAAAGGAAAATATTCAATTTCAGAGAATAAAAAATATTTTTTCCCTTACATAAAAGATGATGAAAACAAAATAAATAATTTTATAAATGATTTTGATAAAGGATTAATTAGTAAATTAATCGATAGCTTAGGCGAGGCGTTGGATCTGAAAAAAGTTGCTTCACTTCTCTCTGAAGAAAAAGTTGGATGTATCTACCATAAGGGGATTGAAATTGGACCAAGAGCCCTAGGTCATAGATCATTTATTGCAGATGCTAGGTATGAGAAAATGAAAGAAATAATGAATTTAAAAATCAAACATCGCGAAGCTTATAGACCATTTGCTCCTATAATTATTGATAAGTTTTTTAATGATTATTTTATTGGTGAAGCAAATAATCTTTATAGATACATGTTAGGTGCTGTTAAGTGCACAGAAAAATGTATAAGAGATACTCCAGCAATTGTTCATGTAGATAATACTGCTAGAGTCCAAACAGCAGATAAGAATAATGGTATCATTTATGAAATATTAAATGAGTTTTATAAACAAACTTCGGTTCCACTTTTAATAAATACTTCTTTTAATGATAATAATGAACCAATTGTTTTCAGTCACCAAGACGCACTTTTATGTTTCTTAAGAACAAATGCAGACTTTTTAATAATTGACTCAAAAATTATCTACAGAGAAAATATTAAAGATATAGAAAATCTAAAGAAACAATTAGTTCGCAGCCAACAAGAATGGATAAATATTTATTCAAAATCTGCAATAGAAGAACTTACAAATATTGGTAAGAAAGATAAATCAATATCATTAAAAAGTTTTATAGATTTTAATTTAAAATTAACTAATGCATTCAAATCAGATTTACCGATCCTGGAACTTATTAGATTTTTATCAAATATAAATAAGAAAAATTTATATACTGATATTTATCATAATAATCTTTTGAAGGATTTAGATAAAATTTACCCTTCGTCTAATTTACTTAAAGATATAAATATTATTATTGTTGAAGATTGCTTAGATTCTTTATCTTTTATTTCATCTGATGATTTTATTCTTTTATATAACTTAAGTATTTATATAAAAAAATCTAAGGGAAACTTTTATGATGCAAACTCTAAAATTTTAGATTTAAAAAACCTTAAAAGCTCATCAACAAAAGACATAGAAGAAATACTATCAAGCTATGAAGTTAATCTGTCAAAAACCATTGATGATTTTTTTATATAAATCTTAATTCGTCCAAATCTATTTAGATTGGAGAGATTGGTTTTTTTGAGTTCTTATCCCACCAATCATTAGTATTCCATCGAGCTAAGGTATAAGGAGAATTTTCTTTATTTAATATCGCCTTCTTGGCATCGCAAGTAACAGCAAAATCAACATTACTATTTTCTAATATATTTAATGTGTCTTTATTATATGCTCCATATGGATAAGATAATATTTTTAAATCATCTTTAGCAATTACATTTAAATCATCAAGATATCTAAATGAATTTATTATTTCATTTTTTTGTTCTGCTTTAATTAAAGAATTAAGATGCGTATGTGAAATTGTATGACTTCCAAATTTTGCACCTAGCAACTTCATTTTTTTAATATCTTCTAATGAAAGATAAAAATCATCTACAAATTTCTTATAGTCATATTCATAGTTTTTTAAAAATAATTGATCCAATATAAGCCTTCTATTTTTTGATCCCTTTATGTCCCTTTGCAAAAGATATTTTATAGAAGAAGTTTCTAAATCTTGAAAACGTTTAGGTTGAACTTTTTGGATATATTCATCTATTGATGAACCATAGTATTTAAAAAAAGGTGAGTAAATTTCTAATTTATAAGTATAAATTAAATTTTGAATACTATTTAAAATCTCATTTATATTATTATTTCTTTTTCCCAAAATTAAGTGAATTAAATTAACATCTAAGAACTGTGATTTAAAAATATTATCTGAAGGAAAAAAAAGACCTGATATGCCCATTTTATTTAAAAATTCTGTACAAAATAAATGATCTTTATACCCATCATCAAAAGATAAAATAAAACTTTGTTCTTCTGATTTCAAAAAATATTCAATTTCATCTTTATCATTCAATGAACATGGCTTAAAATTATTTATTAAAAATTTAACTTGATCAATAAACTCACTTTTGGTTCTACAAAAAACATCATATTCAAATTCTTCATTATTTCTTATATAGTGGTACATCAATATATTTATAGACATACTTTCGACTAGATTAATAAACTAACTATATCAATTTTTAGAAAAAAAAAAGAAAATAAAATTCATTATCTTTGTATATAAAAATAAATTAAAAATTTATAGAAGGAAAATTAAAACTCTTATTTTTTAATTGCCTTAATCATTAGATTCCACCCTATTTTATTAGTAATATAGTCGTATAAAAAAGTAGGCAATATTTTCTTAAAAATATGGATTTCCCCAATAAATGGCAATTTTATATTATCGCCCAATTTAAATACTTTAATTTTTTTAATAATAAAATTATCTTTTAATAATTCTTTAGCTTCATTTTTTGAAAATACAAGAGTAGTAGGAGAACTTCCAAATTCTTCAGTATAACTATTAATTATTTGACTAGTATTTTGAGAAGAAAATTTTCCTTGCATAATACCCCTAAAAAATAACTTCTTTATATAGTATTTAAATCCTTTATGGTAAAGCATAATAATTAAATCACCATTTGGCTTAAGAACTCTAGCTGCTTCAGAAATTCCTTCTTTTATCCATGGAGAATGATGCAGAACACCAAAACTATATATAAGATCAAATTTTGAATCTTCAAATGGTAGAGATTTAAAATCTGCCACCTCAAAATTGAATTTTTTATTAATAAGTTCAAATCTTTTGCATAATGAATTGTAAGACGAGGGAGCAGCATCTATTGCGAAAACATTTGCCCCAGATTCTGCAAATTTCTGTAAATCCGCGCCTAATCCGCAGCCAATCTCTAAGATTTGTTTACCTTTATAATCAGAATGATTAAAAAAGTCTCCATTAATTAAATACTTATAATTATCTTTATGAAATCTATAGTTATCAATTAATTCAAAAAATTGCTTGGGGTTGTTGTTCTCATTAATAGTTTTTGCTATTTTTCTTCCAGGTTGTTTCTTATTCCAATATTTTTGTATTTCTCTGAAATTAACCATAATAAACACTTTAACATTAAACAATAATTTTTTTTAATAAATTTTCAAAATTATAATTTTTACAATAATAAATCTTATATTAAAAAGCAGTTATACATAGAAGCACTCAGAGCAAAAA
>CAYNKY010000001.1:0-51279 GCA_964397895.1 uncultured Prochlorococcus sp. | reverse complement strand
TTTAAAAAATGAAAAGATTAGATTTAATTTTTAGTGAAAGAGAACTACAAACAATTTTAAATACTTTAGAGAAAGCTGAAGTACCTGGATATACCGTTACAAAACATGCCACTGGACGAGGACCAGAGAGAGTTGTCACTGAAGACATGGAATTTACTGGTTTAGGAGCTAATGCTCATGTCATAGTCTTTTGTGAACAGAAGATTATTGATAAAATGAGAGATGAGATAAGATCTTTACTTAGTTATTATGGAGGGGTAGCTTATATTTCAGAAGCAACCTCTCTATAAAAAACGGAAATAATTAGGAATGAATCCAATCAACTCTTATATTTTTTCTACTATTCAAATATCTATCAATTGACATGGCCGCTATGCATCCATCCGAAGCTGCCACTACCGCTTGCTTGAATGGAGTATTTCTTATATCCCCAATAGCCCAAACCCCATCTGAATTTGTAGACATAAAATCATCGACAATAACGCCGCCATCTTCTTTTAGAGCAATTTGTTCCCCTAAAAAATCAGTTATTGGTTTTGACCCACTCATATAAACAAAGACGCCCTCCAAGGTAAGATTAATTGGTTGTTCATCTTGTTTATTTTTTATAATAATTCCATTAACACCCATATCGTTTCCTTCTATTTCGAGTAAACGTGTTCTACTCCAATGTTTAATGTTTGATACTTTCATCAGTTCTTGTGCCTCTTCATTCTCGGGCTTAGGATCGCTAGAAGTAATCCAATGAACAGTTGACGCAAATTTAGTTAGCACATTTGCCTCCTCTATAGCTTCTTTATTAGAACCAACAACTGCAACTTCTCTATCACGATAAAATGCACCATCACAAGTAGCACAATAACTTACTCCTCTTCCGAGAAAATCTGCTTCGCCTTTAAAAGATGCAGGCCTTCCCATTGCACCACTAGCTAAAACTAATGATTTACCTTTAAAAGTCCCTTCTGGTGTATAAACAGTTTTCCATTCACTAGATACATCTATTCCAAAAACTTGGGCTCTTCTGTAGTCAGTTCCATACTCAATAGCTTGTTCCCTCATTAAATCGAGAAGTTTTTCTCCACTTATATCGTTTGGCACTCCTGGATAATTAGCTATTTGGTGGGTTATGGCTAATGCGCCTACAGATGGGTTTTTATCTAAAATTATTGTCTTTAAATTTGCCCTAGATGTATACAACGCACATGTGCATCCTGCTGGACCACCACCAATAATAACAACATCAGACTCATAAATTTCCAATTTAGTGAAACTCCATAAATGCTATTTAAAAATTAAGTTAGATATTTTTTTAAATAACCAACCTGATATATAAGTTAAAAGAAAAAAACTAAAAAAGTACAATATAGATACAAACTTAAATAGGTGGATTAACATAGGCTAATTAAATTAAGCAAATCTTAATTTTGAAATTTCAAATTGCTTTATTAAAATTGAAATAACTTATTTGAATGATTTGATCTATATTAAAAATAAATACTAAATTTTTGTAAGGTTATACATTTATGACAAATTCTGATTATTTAATAAAAGCTACCGTGAAAAAACTAAGTGAAAAATTAAATAAAACCTTTTTAGAAAAAATTGAAGAGGCAGCAAATGCAGCTCAAGGTGCGCCGGAAATTTTTAAAAAGGAATTTGAAAATCTTAAAGATGAAATTATTAATGAGGCTAAAATAATGGAAGAAAATGACCATATAAGAGCAAACACTGAAAAGGAATACACACCTCATGAAGAAGCAATTCAAAAATCACAAATAAAAATAGAAAAAATAAAAAATCAATTAACAACATTAAATAATTTATTAGATAAATGAAGATCTAACTTATATGTATCGCCTACATAAATACCTACAATTAAAAAAATTAAAAAGAAGTTTTTTAATTTGGAAAACACTCTTTATTCTTTTAACTAGTTTATGGCTTGATAATTTAATCTTTAAGTTTTTTGTTAAGTCTTCTGAGAGAAAAGAAAATATTCAAAAAGAAAGAGCTCGTTGGTTTACTTCTGAATTAATTAAACTTGGTTCCGCTTTTATAAAGATTGGGCAACTTTTATCAGCGAGACCAGATTTAATTCCAAAGACATGGATTAAAGAATTATCAACATTACAAGATGCAGTACCTCAATTTTCTTTTGAAATCGTCGAAAAAATAATAAAGGATGAATTAAATAAGAATTTTGAACAAATAAAATATATTGATCCCTCTCCCATTGGATCAGCTTCATTAGCTCAAGTTCATAAAGCAGTATTAAAAAATGAAAAAACTGTAATTTTTAAAGTTCAAAGACCAAATTTGCAAACTCTATTCAAAATCGATTTAGACATTATGGAGCAGATAGCTTTTCTTCTCCAGAAAAATAAGAATTGGAGTAGAGGAAGAAATTGGGTTGAAATTGCAAGGGAATGTAGAAAAGTTTTAATGAAAGAATTAGATTTCAATTGTGAAGCTCAATATGCTGCGAGATTTAGACAACAATTCCTTGATGATGAAAATATAGAGGTACCTGAAGTCTTTTGGGATATGAGCACGGAAAGAGTTCTATGCTTGAGCTATCTAAAAGGAATAAAAATTAGTGAAATAAATGAATTAAAATCCAAAAAATATGACTTAACAAGAATTGCAGAAATTGGAGCAATAAGTTACCTAAAACAACTTGTAAATTTTGGTTTTTTTCATGCAGATCCACATCCTGGCAACTTAGCTGTATCAAGTGATGGTAAATTAATTTTTTATGATTTTGGGATGATGGGCAATATTGCAAATAATTTACAAAAAAGAATTGGTTCAATGGTTAAATCTGCTGCATTAAGAGATGCTTCATCTTTAGTTTCACAATTACAAGACGCTGGTTTACTTTCTGAAGATATCGATATTGGACCCGTAAGAAGATTAGTCAGATTAATGTTGAAAGAAGCCTTAACACCCCCTTTTAGTCCTAATATTATAGATAAACTTTCAGGGGATTTGTATGAACTCGTTTATGAAACCCCCTTTCAATTACCCGTTGATCTAATATTTGTAATGAGAGCTTTATCAACCTATGAAGGCGTTGGTAGAATGCTTGATCCAAGTTTTAATCTTGTATCCGTAACGAAACCTTATCTAATTTCTCTCATGTCATCTTCCAATCAAAGTCCAAATGATTTATTTAACCAACTTGGTAGACAAGTTGGAGAAATTGGTTCAAAGGCTGTTGGCATTCCTAAGAGAATTGATGATAGTTTAGAAAGATTAGAACAGGGAGATCTACAGCTACAAATCCGAATGGGAGAATCCGATAGACAATTTAAAAAAATGTTCACCGCCCAAAAGTCACTTGGTCATTCAATATTAATTGGAAGTTTATCTATAGCTTCCGCGTTGTTAGTACAAAACAAAAATTCAAATATAGCTATATTACCTTTGATATTTGCAGCACCAATCTTTATTGATTGGATACAATGCCAATTAAAAATGAGAAAAGGTTCTAGATTAGAAAGATTAAGACAATAATATTAAATATTCTTAGGACCTAAACCTAAGTTACCTGCGAATTGTGCTTGCGATCCTAATTCCTCTTCAATTTCTAGTAATCTATTATATTTTGCAACACGTTCACTTCTGCTTAATGATCCAGTTTTGATCTGTCCTGATCTTGTAGCAACTGATAAATCTGCAATTGTAGTATCTTCAGTTTCACCGCTTCTATGACTTATGACATTTGTATAACCTGATCTTTTTGCTAAATCAATTGCCTCAAGTGTTTCAGTTAAAGTACCAATTTGATTAACTTTGATTAAAATTGAATTTGCACAATCATTATCAATACCTCTTTTTAATCTTTCAGTGTTAGTAACAAATAAATCATCACCAACAAGTTGAACTTTATCTCCAATTGTCTTATTTAAATTTGACCATCCATTCCAATCATCTTCGGCCAATCCATCTTCAATAGAGACAATAGGATAATTACGAACTAACTTTGAAAGATATTCAATCATTTGATCACTACTATAATTCTGACCCTCACACTTATAAAAACCATCTGTATAAAATTCAGAACTAGCAACATCCAAGGCCAAAGCGACTTCATCTCCTGGTTTAAAACCAGATTTTTGAATTGACTCTATAAGTATGTCCCCTGCCTCTTCACTACTTTTTAAACTAGGAGCAAACCCTCCTTCGTCTCCCACAGCAGTAGATAATCCTTTTTGCTCTAGCAATGATTTAAGGGTATGAAATATTTCTACACCCATTCTCAATGAATCACTAAAACTTTTAGCCCCATGAGGTACAAGCATAAACTCCTGAAAATCAAGACCATTAGGAGCATGTGCGCCACCATTTATCACATTCATTAAAGGCACCGGTAATAGGGTAGATAATGGATCGCCTAAATATCTATATAAAGGAAGATCTAATGCATTAGCAGCAGATCTTGCCGCTGCCAGACTAACTGCAAGTATTGCATTTGCTCCAAGATTTGATTTATTTTTTGTCCCATCAATTTCAATCATTAATTGATCTATATTTTTTTGATCCAATACAGATAGACCGCATAATGCTGGAGAAATCGTTTCGTGGATCTTATTAATAGCATTTAAAACTCCTTTACCTTTGTATTTTGTGCCTCCATCTCTTAACTCATGAGCCTCATGAGCACCTGTGCTTGCTCCACTAGGAACAATCGCTTTCCCATAAACACCGCATTCTAAATAGACTTTTGCCTCTACAGTGGGGTTGCCTCTTGAATCAAGTACTTGTCTTGCTTCGATGTTATCAATCAAGAAATCAAAAGTTTCTTTCACAATTAAATAAAAACTATATAAATCCTATTAATAGCCGTGTTATTTGGCTAACTTCTGAAATAAAATAGAGATAATATTTTTATGAGAGATTATGCTTAATTATTGCATTCTTAGTTTAAGACCACTTACTATTAGTGAATTTAAAAAAGAATAATGACTTCTAAAATGATTTTCTATTTCAAAAATTTAGATTAATTTGTTTTGAAAACAAAATTTAATTTTTGATAATAAAAATAATTAGAAACAAATTAAATTAGATCTTTTTAACAGAAATTATTTATATTAGATAATAAATATGCATATAAAAAATAAATTCTTAAGCTATCTATGAATGAAACACTAACCTCAAAGCCTGAATTATTTAGCTATCTTTCTTGGAATTTATTACTACTAGGAGAGGAAAATGCAAAAAAATGGAGGCATAGTGAATTTAATATTGAACATATAATTCAAACCCTCTTTACATCAAAAGAATTTGTTGAACATATAGATAATCTAAACATTGATCATAATACTGTTTTGGATATAACGGAAGATTTCTTAGAAGAAAATTCTATAAGTAATTCTGAAAGGTTAGTAATTGGGGAAGATTTAGAAATCCTACTTGATAATGCAAATCATATCAAAACTCAATGGGGGTCAAAGTTAATTGAAATTCCCCATATTTTGATAGCAATCGCGAAAGATCAAAGATTAGGATATTTTGTTTTTGAAGAGAGCAATTTATCAATTGAGAAATTAGAATCTGATTTAAAAAATCATCCTTATATCAATCAAAATAGATCTAAAAATTTATCCAGTGAACAAATTCTGCCACAAAGTATTGATAAACTAGAAAAATTTACTATTGATGAATTTAATCAAACTAAAAATAGTGATATCATTCTTTCATCAACAAAAAATAATGACCTCAATTTAGTATCTGAGGAAATTGAAATATCTGCCCTTTCACTTTATGGTAAAGATATAATTGAGGATGTGAAAAGAGGATCTTTTGATCCTGTTATTGGTAGAGAAACAGAAATTAATAATCTCATGAGAGTTTTATCAAGAAGAAATAAAAATAATCCTATCTTGATTGGGAACCCTGGAGTTGGTAAAACCGCAATAACAAAGTTACTTGCTCAATTAATATTCTCAGGAAATGTTCCAGATTCCCTTAAAGGTTTAAAAATTATTGCCCTTGATTTCGGTGCTTTAGTTTCTGGAACAAAATTCAGAGGCCAACTTGAAGAACGTTTAAAATCAATACTTGATGAATTAAAAGATTCAGGAGAAGGCGTAATATTGCTAATAGATGATATACATATAATTCTTAGTGCAGATCGATCCACTCTTGATATAAAAAGTATTTTAAAACCACTTTTAACTGAAGGAGATTTAAGATGCATTGGCACTACTACACCTGAACGTTTTCGAGAGATTATAGAAAAAGATCAGGTATTAAATAGTTGTTTTCAAAAAGTATTTGTCAATGAACCCTCATTAGAATTAAGTTCAAAAATACTGAATGGAGTTAAGAGGAAATATGAAATACATCATGGGATAAAAATAACAAGTGAATCTGTAACGTATGCAGCAAAACTTGCTAATAGATATATAAGTGATAAATATTTGCCAGATAAAGCAATAGATCTGATTGATGAAGCTGCTGCACAATTAAAAATTGAAACTAGTTTAAAACCGCAAGCAATTTTAGAAGAGGAACATAATTTAAATCAGATAAATCATTTCATAAATAATTTTTCAAATGAAGAAGATGAAAAAAAGGAATTACTTATAAAAAAACAAGAGCTTATTCATAATAAACTTGAATATCTTAATAATAAATGGATCAGGATAAGAGAACAAATCTCAAAATTAATTTTTCTTTTTAAAGAAGAAGAAACAATTATGAAAAATATTGAAAATAATAATTTATTCTCTGAGAAAAGAGTTTCTTCAAACGAATTAGAGCAAGATCTAACAGATATAAGATCTGAAATCAATATTATTGAGGATAATTTAAAAAATGATGATGAGTTATGTATTAAATTTGAAGTAACTCCAGATGATATTGCTGATGTCGTTTCAAAAATGACTGGTATTCCAGTAACAAAAGTTGTTTCTAATGAACGAAAAAAATTAGTAAATTTAGAAAAAGAAATAAGTCAAAAAGTAATTGGTCAGGACATTGCAATTGAAGCTATCTCTTGCGCTATTAGAAGAGCTAGAGCTGGGATGAAAAACCCTAAAAGGCCAATTGGATCATTTCTTTTTATGGGACCCACTGGAGTTGGTAAAACAGAATTGGCAAAATCTCTTGCTTCCTCACTTTTCGATGAAGAAGAGGCTCTTTTAAGATTAGATATGAGTGAATATATGGAAAGAAACGCAGTTGCAAGACTCTTAGGTGCACCTCCAGGTTATGTAGGATACGAGGAAGGTGGACAATTAACAGAAGCTGTAAAAAGAAAACCATATTCGGTAATACTTCTTGATGAAATTGAGAAAGCACATGCAGAAGTATTTAATATTCTTTTACAAGTTTTAGATGAAGGAAGACTGACAGATTCCCAAGGAAGCACAATCGATTTTAAGAATTCAGTTTTTATAATGACAAGTAATTTAGCAGGACAAGCCATTTTAGATAATCAAGAGAAAGTTTTAAAGAATATAGAAGAATCAAATTCATTAAAAATTGCATTAGAAAAAGCAATTAATGAATCCCTTTCATCAATTTTTAGACCTGAATTCTTAAATAGGATTGATGAAGTGATCAAATTTGAACCTTTATCCAAAGAACAATTACAGAAAATAATAATTCTGCAGATAGAGGATCTAAAAAAATTACTTTTAGAACAAGAAATTAAACTTAAAATTGATAAAAAAGTAATAGTAAAAATTGCTGATGATTCCTATGAACCGAAGTATGGAGCAAGATCAATCAGCAGAGAGTTAAGAAGGCAAATCGAAAATCCATTAGCCACAAAACTTTTAGAAAATAGTTTTAAAAATAAAAAAACTATTTCTGTTAAGTTAGATCCAAAAAATAAAGAGCTTATTTTATTTACTCCTAGCCCATGAGCGAAATGATAAGTTAATATAGTGATAGTTAATTATCTTGTTTGATTAAAAATCTGTGACAGGCCCAACTTCTAATCCAGACTCATCCAAAGAGAGTACTTCAGATATTGAAGTTGAAAGTAAGGAAAAAAACTTCTTATTTTCTACTTATGATGAACTCAAAATGGTAGTTTGGCCTAATAAACAACAATTATTTAGCGAATCAGTGGCTGTAATAATAATGGTGTCTTTCTCAGCTGCAGCAATTGCAGCTGTCAGTAGATTCTACGGATGGGCAGCTTCACAAATCTTTCAGTTAAACTAACCTTATTAACTAATCTTTATTAATTTATTACTAACTAATACATAATAAAAATAACCATGAGTAACGAGTCAAAAAGTAGTATTGCATCTCAGAAAGCAAATACTGGTATTGCAAGATGGTATGCGATTCAAGTTGCATCTAGTTGTGAAAATAAAGTAAAAGCTACTCTTGAACAAAGATCAGTAACTTTAGGAGTTAATAATAGAATTCTGGAAATAGAAATACCTCAAACCCCAGGGATAAAGTTAAAGAAAGATGGTTCAAGGCAAACAACAGAAGAAAAAGTTTTTCCAGGCTATGTCTTAGTAAGAATGATTTTAGATGAAGATACTATGATGGCAGTAAAAAGTACTCCCAACGTGATTAACTTTGTAGGTGCTGAAGATGGCAGAGCTAGCGGTAGATCAAGAGGGCATATTAAACCAAGACCATTATCTAGACAAGAAGTAAATAGGATTTTTAAGCGTGCCTCAGAAAAGAAAGCTATTGTAAAGTTAGATATAGAAGAAAAAGATCGTATCATTGTGACAAGTGGACCATTTAAAGATTTCCAAGGAGAGGTAATTGAAGTTTCTGGAGAAAGAAATAAATTAAAAGCATTACTTTCAATTTTTGGGCGCGAGACTCCTGTAGAATTAGAATTCTCTCAAATCAGCAAACAAAATTAATTCATAAAAAGTAATTAATTTCATTGTTGACAAATTTAATCTTTTAATTTCATTTCAATTTCAAAAAGACTTATGGCAAAAAAAGTTGTAGCTTTAATTAAACTTGCTCTACAAGCAGGAAAAGCAAACCCTGCTCCCCCCGTAGGCCCTGCATTGGGTCAGCATGGAGTAAATATAATGGCCTTTTGCAAAGAATATAATGCTCGTACTCAAGATAAAGCTGGTTTTGTAATTCCCGTTGAAATTTCTGTTTTTGAAGATAGAAGTTTTACATTTATTACCAAAACTCCACCTGCGTCAGTTTTAATAACAAAAGCTGCTGGAATTGAAAAAGGTTCAGGTGATTCAGCTAAAGGTTCCGCAGGGAAAATCACAAAATCACAATTAGAAGAGATAGCCAAAACCAAACTCCCTGATTTAAACTGTACAAGTATTGAATCTGCAATGAAAATAATTGAGGGTACAGCTCGTAATATGGGCGTATCAATTTCAGATTAAATACCCTAAAATAAAACTTACCAATCAGGGGAGGTTAGACATAACCGTTTGAACCCAACTAAATTATGAAAAAACTATCTAAAAGAATGGCACTTCTTTCACAAAAGATTGAAGATCGAATTTATTCAGCTCAAGAAGCCATTAGTATTGTCAAAGAAAATGCCACAGCCAAATTTGACGAAACAATTGAAGCTCATGTCAGATTAGGTATTGATCCCAAATATACAGATCAACAACTTAGGACAACAGTTGCTTTACCTCATGGAACTGGTCAATCAATAAAAATTGCGGTTATTACAAGCGGAGAGAATATTTCAAAAGCAAAAGATGCAGGGGCTGATCTATTTGGTGAGGAAGATTTAGTTGAAAGTATCAATAAAGGAAATATGGATTTTGATCTCCTTATATCAACTCCTGATATGATGCCTAAAGTAGCAAAACTTGGAAGAGTTTTAGGTCCAAGAGGATTGATGCCAAATCCCAAGGCAGGTACCGTAACAAATGATATTGCAAATGCAATTAAAGAATTTAAAGCAGGAAAATTAGAATTTAGAGCTGATAAAGCGGGAATTGTTCATGTCCGATTTGGGAAAGCAAGCTTCTCGACCAATGATTTATTTGAGAATCTTAAAACTTTGCAAGAAGCTATAGATAAAAACAAGCCAACTGGTGCAAAGGGTAAATACTGGAAAACATTGTATTTATCATCAACAATGGGGCCTTCAATTCAAGTAGATATTAGTGCTTTACAAGATTTCCAACAAGAAAGTTAACGTTGTAGTATAATTAAGTTTGCAATAATACGGCCAAAGATAGTGGGTTAATTTAGTTAATCTAAATTATTAAATTCCACCGAGGTTTGTTTTTCATTTTTATCCAATTGGATCTTAAAGAAAGCGGCCCATACGAACTTTGCCGCATTCCCTGCTCTACCTAAACAAACGATCCAAAAAAATAATGGGCCGAACACTAGAGAATAAGCAATTAATCGTTCAAGAGATTAAAGATCTTTTAAACGGATCTGAAATGGCTGTCGTTCTCGACTATCAAGGTTTAACCATCAAAGAAATGTCTGATTTGCGATCAAAATTGCAATCAAATAATGGTATTTGCAAAGTTACTAAAAATTCATTAATGCGTAGAGCTATTGATGGAGATAGTAACTGGAAAAGTCTTGAACCACTTCTCACTGGGACTAATGCTTTTGTTTTAATTAAAGAAGATGTTGGAGGTGCTGTAAAAGCAATCCAAACTTTTCAAAAAGAAACAAAGAAATCAGAAACCAAGGGTGCTCTATTTGAAGGAAAACTTTTAAGTAAATCGGAATTTAAAGAAATCGCTGATTTACCTTCAAGAGAAGTTCTAATGGCGAAAATTGCTGGTGCAATTAATGGTGTTACCACCAAACTTGCTATAGGAATCAATGAGGTCCCATCAGGACTTGCTAGATCACTTAAACAACATTCTGAAAGTTCAGAATCCTAAATTCCAATCTATTTATTTCACTAAAAAAATGTCTGCAAAAACCGACGAAATTCTTGAGTCACTAAAATCACTCTCATTATTAGAAGCCTCTGAGCTTGTAAAGCAAATTGAAGAAACTTTTGGTGTATCTGCTGCTGCTTCTGCAGGAGTTGTGATGGCTGCTCCAGGAGCTGGGGCTGGCGAGGGTGATTCCTCTGCTGCTGATGAAAAGAGCGAATTTGATGTAATTCTTGAAGGCTTTGATGCTTCCGCAAAAATCAAGGTTCTTAAAGTGGTAAGAAATGCTACTGGTCTAGGCCTCGGCGATGCAAAGGCGTTAGTAGAAGCTGCTCCTAAAACAGTTAAAGAAGGTGTAGCTAAAGAAGAGGCAGAAGCCTTAAAAAAAGAGATTGAAGAAGCTGGAGGAAAAGTTACACTAAAATAAGTAATTAGAGTTTTAAGCCGATAATTATTGTTATCGGCTCATAAATTATGAATAGTGAACAATATTGCGCAATCGAGGCTGCAACGGATGGCGCCTGCAGTGGTAATCCTGGTAAAGGTGGCTGGGGTGGTCTGATAATACTTGATAATGGAACTGAAATAGAGATAGGTGGAGGTGAAAATGACACAACAAACAATAGAATGGAGTTATTAGCTGCTATCAAAACTCTCGAAAAATTAAGAGATTTCAAACTAAAAGAAAATTTTAAATTAAGAACTGACAGCAAATATTTAATTCAAGGATATTCAAATTGGATCAACAAATGGAAGGCTAATGGATGGAGAACAAGTAGCGGTAAGCCAGTAATGAATGTCGACTTATGGAAAAAAATTGATACCTTAAGATTAGCTGGATTAAAGATGGAATTTGTTAAAGGTCACAGTGGTAATGAACACAATGAACGAGTTGATTTGATTGCAACTAATTATAGTAAAGGAATACCGTTGCAAAATAATAAATTATCCAATAATTATATTCAAGACAAATCTAAAGCATCTGTAAAAATAAGTAAACTTTATAATCGAATGGAATTAGTTAACAAATTTTCTCTAAAAAGATTTCGAATAAATTCAGAAGAATTATCTGAATTACTATCGCTTGAAGACACCACTGATATAATTAATTTTAAGGAATTTTCATGGCGCGATTGGATAATTAAACCAACAAAAGACAAGCATTGGATAATTCATAAAAAAGATATCGAATTCTCATGAAACAAAATATTTTATCGATTACTAAAATTTATGAAAATTTAATAAAACCAATTCTGAAAAAAGATAGAGGGATCGATGCAGAATATCTAACAAATTTCTCATTAAATATTATTGCTTTTACTTCAAATAAAAAAGATTGGCCAATTATCTCAAAAGTTCTAAAGGAATTACATAATGAGTTATGCATAGAAGATGAAAGATTAAATCAAAATATTTGTGGAATAAATTTTACCAATCCAGTTGGCCTTGCTGCTGGATTTGATAAAAACGGCATAGGCGCAAATGTGTGGAGAGATTTTGGATTTGGATTCGCTGAAATTGGAACGGTAACTAAGCATGCTCAAGTAGGGAATCCCAAACCGAGACTATTTAGAATCTCAAAAGAAGGCGCCGCATTAAATAGGATGGGATTTAATAATAAAGGAGCTGATTTATTGGTAAAAAATTTAATAAGTCAAAACATTCAAAAAAGTAATCAGAGGGTAAAAAATTGTTTAGGAATTAATTTTGGTAAATCCAAAATAACACCTTTAAAACAATCAACAGAAGACTATGTATATTCATTAAAACTTCTAATCCCCTATTGTGATTATGCGACAATAAATGTCAGTTCACCAAATACAGAAGGACTTAGAAGATTACAAGATCCACTTCTTCTTAGAGAATTACTAATTGAGATTAAGAAATTACCTGAATGTCCTCCATTATTTATAAAGATTGCTCCTGATCTTAATTTCCAGGAAATTGATGATATTTGCCAATTAATAACTGATGTAGGAGCTGATGGAATAATTGCTACAAACACAAGTATTGATCGACTAGGTCTTGAAAAAACAGTTATTCAAGAAACAGGAATAAATTTATCAAATGAGAGTGGCGGTTTAAGTGGAAGACCTCTCAGAGCAAAAGCAAATAGAATAATTAAGTACATTCATAATAATGATAAAAAAATAGTTCTCATTGGAGTAGGAGGAATTGATTCTGCAAAATCTGCATGGGAAAGAATTTGTTCTGGTGCTTCTTTAGTTCAATTATATACAGGTTGGATTTACCAAGGGCCAATATTAGTACCACATATATTAAGTGGATTAGTAAAGCAATTAAACATTCATAAAATAGCTAATATCAAAGAAGCCGTTGGATCTGGATTAAATTGGGAAGAATAATTAAAAAAGGATAAAAACTAATTTAAAATAAAAAATAACTATAATTATTTTGAAAGATTTTGAATTCAAACATGGCGGAAATATATATTCAAAAGCGCTTAAATTAAATTTACCCGTTTCAGAAATTATAGATGCAAGCGCATCAATAATTCCTTTCGAAACTCCAAATTTTATTAAAGAGGAACTATATATAGATATCAAAAATAATAATTTCAAGCATTATCCAGAAATCCAAAATATAGAATTAAGAAATATTATTGGAGAATTTCATAATATAAATCCTGAATACATCTTACCTGGCAATGGAGCATCAGAATTAATAACATGGGCTGCTTACATAGCATCTAAATGCGGTAAAAGTTGTTTACCAATTCCTGGCTTTGTTGATTATGAAAGAGCTCTAGATTGTTGGGATGCAGAATATATCTTCCATGAGTTACCAAGAAATAATTTCTCAACAAAAGCTCAAGAATTTCCTATTAAGCCAAAATGTAAAGTCCTTTGGATAACAAATCCGCATAATCCTACAGGACAATTATGGGAAAGAAGATCTTTAGAAAAGATCATTAATCACTATGAGATGGTCATTTGCGACGAGGCCTTTCTATCTATCACACCAAAAGGTGAGGTAAATTCTTTAATTCCATTAATCAAAAAATATAAAAATTTAATAATAATAAGAAGCCTCACAAAATTATTTGGTATCCCTGGATTAAGAATTGGATATATGGTAAGTTCTCCAAATACATTAGAGAAAATCAATAAAATTCGTGATCCTTGGCCATTAAACTCTTTTGCAATTACTGCAGGCAAAGCAATCTTCAAAAGAAAGAATCTATTCAATGCATTCACAAAACAAATTCACTCTTGGATTTTATTTGAAAAAGATTTTCTCTTCCAAAAGTTATCACAAATTAAAGATATTAAGGTTTACGAATCCGCAGCGAACTTCTTTTTAATGAAAAGCAAAAATTCATTAATAAAGAATATTAAATATTTAGAGAATAAAGGAATTTTGATACGAGATTGTTCGTCCTTTAGATCTTTAGATGAAAAATGGGCAAGGATTAGTCTTAAAACCCATGAAGAAAATAAAAAAATTGCTTTAGAAATTTATAAATCCTTCCTATAAGAATTAATTATTTTACTTATTTCATATCTTGCATCTTTAGTTCTCAGTTCAGAAATATTTAACTTCATTAGATTTAGCAATTCATTTGTTCTTTTTTCTTCCACTCCATTATTTAGAAAAATTCTTTGTAAAGTCCTTTTTAAGGTATTTGTGGAATTTGACTTTTGATTAATTAAAATAGAGGCGCCAATTGAAGCAAGAATCTGAGCATTTTTCTCTTGATGATTATATTTTGAATTAGGGTATGGGATTAATATTGAAGGTATTTTTGTGTGAATGATTTCATTTATTGCACCCGAACCAGATCTAGAAATAACTAAATCACAATTTTGTAATAATTCAGCTATTTGATTCGTGAAATTTATTTGAAGATAATTAGTTGATTTTAGATTTCTTAGATCTTTTGATTTATTTGGACCCACTATATGTATGATTCTAAAATTATTTTCCAATAAAAAGTCCAGGCATCCAAAAACCAATTCATTTATATCTTGAGCTCCTTGACTACCTCCCATAATACAAATCAAAGGGCCATCACCTTCAGGGACCCAACTAGGAATTTCATTCTTACAGTAAAACTGATCGCGCAAAGGAGTTCCAGTAAAAGTTATTTTACATTTTTTTAAATAAGCATCTGTTTCTTTAAATCCTGTTAACAAATAATTACAATATCTTCCAAAAAAGCGGGTAACTAAACCTGGAACTAAATTAGATTCATGAAGTATGACAGGAATATTTAAAATTTTTGCTGCTAAAATTGTTGGTGCTGAAATATATCCTCCTGTTGTAAAAACTAATGAGATTTCTCTTTCTTTGATAATTTGCAATATTTTAAAGGTTGCAAGAAGAATTTTAAAATATTGATAAATCAAATATAAATTTTTTTTACTTGGAGAATTAATATCTAAAGTAATCAAATTATATTTAACTGGGACAATTTGCTTCTCAACTCGTTTCTTAATTCCTAGCCAATTTATTTGCCAATTATCATCCAAGGTTTCAATAACACTTAATGCTGGAAATATATGTCCTCCTGTGCCACTTGCAGCTACTAATAAATTATTTTTCACTCTTTTCATAAAAACGGCTAAATTGGGTATAGTAATTCAGAAAATGAATAAGATGATTAAAATAAATTTGTTATCAAAAATATTTATTAGTTATATCTTTTTGTATCTCATAATTCCTGGATCTGCAATTTGCAATAATTTAAATAATAAATTTTTTTTAAATATTGAGAATAATTTAAATAATAGAAATTTTGATGCTTTAGATAAATATTTCGACAATAAAGAAAAAATAAAGTTTGAAAATAAACTTAGAAAAATTGTTAACGAATTTCCAGATTTAAAATGGTTGATTAAAGAATCAAATTCAAAAAATAATCAGAAACAAGTATTAGATATAAATTTAACAGGGACGAAATTTATTAATGGAAAAAAATTTATTTTAGATTCTAATTTTAATTTTTTATTTCACTTTAATAATGGAAAAATTAAAGATAGTTCTATCACAAATCATTTAACTACCATAAGAAATGATAAAAATTCTATTGATCTAAATATCTCTATTCCTAATAAAGTATTAACAGGATCAAATTATAATCTAGATATCATTTTAAATGAACCACTCGATGAAATAATGATTGCAGGAGGTATTAAAGAATATCAAATAGATACATTTTTTGATCAAAAAGTTATTTTAGAGCCTTTACCAACTGGTGGTATTTTTAAAGTTACTAGGGCTCCACTTAATCCAGGAACCCAAATTTGGACCGGTTTAATAGCTCATCCAAGGGGAATAATATCATTTACAAAGTCTGTGGATATTGTTGACAAATTAAACTAATTGTCATTTAGAGAATCAACACCTGGTAAAATCTTCCCTTCAAGAAGTTCTAAACTTGCACCTCCACCTGTTGATATATGAGACATCTGTTCTGCTAAACCAGCCTTTTCAACAGCAGCTACAGAATCTCCACCTCCAATAATCGTACATACTTCAGAGGAAGTACTTAGTTCAGCCAGAGTACTGGCTATTTGATTTGTACCATTTGCAAACTTTTCAAATTCAAATACTCCCATAGGACCATTCCATATTATTGATTTACAATCAATAAGTGCTTTTTGAAAATTCTTAATAGATTCAGGTCCTATATCTAAGCCCATCCACTCTCCACTAATAGAGTCAATATTAGAAACTTTACTTTCTGCTGTAGGTGAAAATTCATTAGCAAGAACTACATCAGTTGGCAGCAATAATTGAACCCCTTTTGTTTTAGCTTTTTCTTCAAGATCTTTAGCTAACTGCAATTTATCATCTTCCACTAAACTTTTACCTACATCTAATCCCCTAGCTTTAAAAAAAGTAAATATCATCCCACCACCAATAATAATTTTATCGCACTTATCCAGAAGAGAGTCCAAAACACCTATTTTACTGCTAACTTTTGAGCCTCCAACTATAGCAGCAAGTGGTCTTTCAGGGCTATTAATAGCTCCTTGAAGATACTTTAGTTCTTTCTCTAATAAGAATCCAGCCACAGCAGGATTAAGAAATTCAGTTACTCCCTGCGTAGAAGCATGTGCCCTGTGAGCTGCTCCAAAAGCATCGTTAACATACATATCTGCAATGGAAGCCAAACTCTTTGAAAATGCTTTATCATTTTTTTCTTCCTCCTCAAAAAAACGTACATTTTCAAGTAACATTACATCTCCATCATTTAAATTATTAGACATTTCAAGTGCCTCATCACCAATGCAACTTTTAGACAAGGGTACTTTCTTATTTAATAGTTCACTTAATCTCAAAGCGACAGGAGTTAAACGCATCTTTTCATTTACCTTGCCTTTTGGTCTTCCAAAGTGAGCAGACAGGATAATTCTTGCAGAATTATTAATTAGATATTCAATTGTAGGTAATGCCGCTCTAATACGGGTATCATCACTAATTTCATATTTATCATTAAGTGGAACATTGAAATCGACTCTCACTAAAACTTTTTTACCTTGTAATTCTGTTTTTTTTAAACTTGAAAGAGATAATTTTGCCATAAATCTATTGAACAACTTTGAAACCCTAACGTGTCTGGATTACTATTGGGTCAAAAAATTGTTTCTAGGAGTAATGACTTAATAAAATTTAAAAAAGTTTATTATAAATCTATTAAAAAAGTCTTAATTAGTTTAATTGAATAAAATAGTCATATTAATAATTAATTATTAGTAGTTAAAATTAGATCTAGATTTAAAGTGGAAATACCCAAAATTCAATGGTATCCAGGCCATATTGCAAAAGCTGAAAGGAAATTATCAGAAATCATAAAAAGAGTCGATTTGGTTATCGAAGTTAGAGATGCGAGAATACCTCTATCAACCAGCCATACTCATTTAAATAATTGGATTCAAGGGAAAAAACATTTATTAGTAATTAACAAAGCAGATATGATATCTCCAAAAGCAAAAGAATCATGGCATAAGTGGTTTATTAATCGTAAAGAATTCCCAATTTGGTGCAATTCAAAAAAAGGGGAAGGCATAAAAGAATTATGCAAAGCATCTATAGCCTTAAGAGAATCAATTGATAGCAGAAGAATATCAAGAGGTATGAAAATTAGACCTATAAGAGCATTGACTCTAGGGTTCCCAAATGTTGGAAAATCAGCATTAATTAATAGAATCGCAAATAGGCGAGTAGTTCAAAGTGCAAGAAAAGCAGGCGTTACGAGAGCTCTTCATTGGATTAGATTAGACAATGGAATAGATTTACTAGATGCCCCAGGGATCATACCTCCAGATTTAGAAGATCAAAAGTCAGCATTAAATCTTGCTATTTGCGATGACATAGGGGAAGCTGGATATGATTTAATTAGTGTTGCTGAAGAATTTATTAAAATATTACACAAACTCCATAATAATCCCATATCAAGTATTTCAACCAAGATGATTACAAACAGATATGGTGTAGATATAAAAGAAGCTTTTAAAGAACCTGATAAATGGCTAAAACTTACCGCAAGTTTACACACCTCTCACGATAAAAAAAGAATGGCTTATAGATTGCTTGAAGATTTTAGAACACAGATGTTAGGCGAAATATGTCTTGAGGCCCCGAATGGATTCTAAAAAGGACTCTTTATTTGGAATAGGAGAGGGTGAATTTATTGAGATTTCATATGATTACTCTCTTCCCATGAGACTTGATAGATGGCTTGTTAGTCAAAGAACCGAGCAAAGCAGAACTAGTATACAAAATCTTATTTCATCAGGTCTGATTTTAGTGAACTATAAAGAAGCGAAGGCAAAAACTCCATTAAGAAAAGGAGATAATGTTCAAATATGGTTACCTCCTCCAGAACCTTTACCTTATTTAAAACCTGAGAAGATGAATTTAAAAATATTATTTGAAGATCATCATATTATAGTTATCAATAAACCTTCGGGGTTAACAGTACATCCTGCTCCTGGGCATAAATCTGGAACTTTAGTTAATGGATTACTTCATCACTGTAAAAACTTGCCTGGTATAAATGGCAAATTAAGACCTGGTATAGTTCACCGATTAGATAAAGATACATCTGGTTGTTTAGTAGTTGCAAAAAGTCAAGAAGCATTAGTTAATTTACAATTGCAAATTAAAAATAGAATTGCATCTAGAAACTATCTTGCTGTAATACATGGTACGCCTAAAGAATCAGAGGGAACTATTGCTTCCAATATTGGAAGACATCCTATTGATAGAAAAAAATATGCTGTTGTTGAGGAGAGCATGGGAAAACATGCCCGCACAAATTGGAAATTAGTAGAAAGATTAGGGAATTACTCATTAATGAGTTTTAAATTAGAGACTGGAAGAACTCATCAAATAAGAGTTCATTGCGCATATATCAAACACCCCATTCTTGGCGATCCTTTATATGGGAGGTGCAAAAAATTACCTTGCAATTTAACAGGACAAGCTCTCCACGCCAATAAACTAGGTTTAATTCATCCAATTAATGGGGAAAATATGCTTTTTGAAGCAGAACCACCTCTTGAATTCAAGAAACTAATTAGAGTTATTAAAGAATCATTAAATATCTAAACTACTATGTATTAAATTTTTTGTTATTGAATGTTTTGGATCTTTAAAAATATTTTGAGAATAACCCTCCTCTATAATCTTACCCTTATTAATTATTAATATTCTATCGCAAAATTTCTTTGCCAACCCTAGTTCATGAGTAATGAAAATAATTGAAATTTGCATCTCATTTTGAATTTTTCTCAAGAGTTGAAGTATTTCTATTTTTACTGGTGCATCAAGCATATTCAAACTTTCATCGCAAATCAAGATTTTAGGTTTTAAAAGAATTGCTCTTGCTATTGAAATCCTCTGCAATTGTCCACCAGATAATTGACTAGGATAGGAATTTAAGAAATTATTATTAATCGGTAAATGCAGCTTATTAAAAATGGAATAAATCTCTTTTCTAAAATTTTTTGGTTTATAAAAATCATTCATCCTACCTATATCCTCCAATGTATCTATAATAGTCATCTTTGGATTTAAGCTAGAAAAGGGATCTTGGAAAATCATTTGAATAATATTTAGACTATTAATTTTTTGATTTTTAATAGATTTAAATTTATTGTTATTGATATAGTATTTTATATTTCCACCTCTTAATTCTAAAAGACCAACTAAAGCCTTACCTAAAGTACTTTTACCGCTTCCAGAGAGACCAACCACTCCAATAGTTTCATTTATTTTTAATTTAAATGTCACCTCATTAAGAGCTCTATTCCACTTAGGGTTAATTATGGAAGAATTTAATCTATACCAATATCTTAGATTTTCTGCCTCTAAAATTATTTCATTTAATTTATTATCATTTAAATTTGGTTCAACTGAAGAGACTGAAGAATTTACTAATTTTTTGCCAATAGCAGATTTAGGAGAATTAAAAATTTCTGTTATGGAGCCTCTTTCGATAATCATTCCATTTTCAATAATGGCAACTTCTTTACACCATTTAGCTGCTAGACCAATATCATGACTTATCAAAATTAAAGTGCTACCAAAATTTTTACACAAATCAACAAGCTCTTTCATTATTTCATAACTCGTTAAAGAATCTAGACTAGTTGTGGGTTCATCTGCTATTAAAATCAATGGATTCAATGCTAAAGCTAATGCGATACAGACCCTTTGACGCATTCCTCCACTAAATTCATGAGGATAAGAATTTAATCTTGAAGTATCAATCCTAACTTTATTAAAGATTTCTTTAACACTTTTTTCTATAAAAATATTTGATTTATATCTCCAATGAATTTTTAGTAATTCATATAAATGAGCTCCAACAGACATTAAAGGATTTAATTTCTTTATCGAGTCTTGATAAATGTAACCAAATTTTGTTCTCCTAAATATTTCTAATTCTTCTTTAGTCATGTTTCTTAAATCTTTTCCATCAATAAATAAATCTCCTTCACAAATTGAGCCTTCTGGAAGCATATTTATTAATGATTTTGCAAAAGTACTTTTGCCACATCCTGATTCTCCTATAATTGCAAGATTTTCTCCTCTCTTCATATCTAAATGAAGATTCCTCAAAATAGGTATTTTATTTGAGTTATAACTAACCGTTAAGTTCTTAATCTCAATAATTCTGCTGAAATTTATTTTCATAATTTTGTAGCAAAGTTTACTAGTAATAAATAAGATATATAAAAGGCGAAAGAAAATGTTTGAAGCAAAAACAAATTCAAACAAAAAGAGAAACCAAATGGTTTCAAAAGTTATTTTGCCTGAAAATAAAAAATTTAAAAGTGATTTATCGCAATATGATGTAAAACTTCCAAAATGGCTAGTGAAGCAAATAAATAATAATGATCATTGCAAAAATAAAAAGAACTTAAATACGACTTTAGTTTCCGATGCTTTTAAGTTGGCATATGAAGCTCATCATGGGCAATTAAGAGCTAGCGGTGAGCCATATATAATTCACCCAGTAGCAGTAGCTGATCTTCTTTATAAAATAGGAGCAAGTAATTCAGTTATAGCAGCTGGACTGCTGCATGATGTTGTAGAAGATACAGGCATTCCGCTTGCAGATATAGAATCTAAATTTGGTTTAGAAGTAAAAATTCTTGTTGAAGGAGTTACCAAACTTGGTGGAATTCATTTTACAAATCGAACAGAAGCTCAAGCTGAAAATCTAAGAAAAATGTTTTTAGCTATGTCAAGAGATATAAGAGTTGTGCTTGTAAAATTGGCTGATCGTCTTCATAATATGAGAACAATTGAATGGCTAAATGTAGAGAGGCAAAGAAGAATAGCTCGAGAAACAAGAGAAATATATGCTCCATTAGCGAATAGATTAGGAATAAACAGATTTAAATGGGAATTAGAGGATTTAGCATTTAAATTTCTTGAGTCTGAAGAATATGAAAATTTAAAGAATCAAATTGCTATCAAAAGAAGTGATAGAGAATTACGTTTAAAAAATACAATAAATATAATTAAAGATAATTTATTTGCTGCAGGATTAGATAAATTTGAAATATCTGGGAGACCAAAACATCTTTATGGCATCTGGAGCAAAATGAGACGTCAACAAAAGCAATTTCATGAAATATACGATGTAGCAGCATTAAGAATTATCGTACCTAATACTGACAGTTGCTATAGATCTCTTGCTGTAGTTCATGATACTTTTAAACCAATACCTGGCAGATTTAAAGACTATATAGGCCTACCAAAACCAAATGGCTACCAATCCTTGCATACCTCAGTAATTGGTAAACATAGGCCAATAGAAGTTCAAATTAGAACAGCAGAGATGCATCAAGTTGCTGAATTTGGAATTGCTGCACATTGGAAATATAAAGAGGGAGGCTCCCCTGCCTTAGGAGAAGCAGAAAAATTTAATTGGTTAAGACATCTAGTTGAGTGGCAACAAGAAGAGAATGAAAAAGATCATAATGATTATTTGGCTTCTATAAAAGAAGATCTTTTTGATGAAGAGGTTTTTGTTATCACACCTAGAGGTGATGTAGTCGCTCTAAGGAAAGGTTCCACTGCAATTGATTTCGCATATAGGATCCACTCAGAAATAGGCAACCATTGTAATGGTATAAGAATTAATGAAAAATTATCCCCATTATCAACTGTATTAAAAAATGGAGATTTTGTAGAAATATTAACTGCTAACAATGCCAGTCCAAGTTTAGATTGGCTAAATTTCACAATCACACCAACTGCTAAGAATAGGATTAGACAATGGTATAAAAAAAGTCATAGAGAAGAAACCATCAAACGTGGAAGAGATTTATTAGAGAAAGAAATAGGGAAAAATGGTTTTGAATCTTTAATGTCAAGTGAAGAAATGAAAAGAGTAGCTCAAAGATGTAATTTAAAAACTACTGATGACCTTTTAGCATCATTGGGTTATGGAGGGCTAACATTGCACCAAGTATTAAATAAACTGAGAGAAGAAATAAAATTAAAGAATGAAAATAATAAAAATGATACCGATAAAGAAATTGTACAAAATATAAAAGATAATAATCAACAATTCAAGAATCATGCAAGAGATACTCAAAAATCTCCAATTTCTGGAGTTGAGGGTTTAGATTATAGAATCGGCAAATGTTGTAGCCCATTACCTGGTGAAGATATTATTGGTGCTGTATCACTAGGAAATCATGGTATTACTATTCACAGGAGAGATTGTGAAAATATTAATCCAATTCCGATAGAAAGAAGACTTCCTGTAGGATGGAATGAAAATAATAAACATAACAATAATAAATTTCCTATTCAATTAAGAATAGAAGTTATTGATAGAGTAGGCGTCTTGAAAGATATACTAATGAGATTATCTGACAAAAGTATAAATGTTATTGATGCGAGCGTTAAAACAGCCTTTGAAA
Organism: uncultured Prochlorococcus sp.; assembly: GCA_964397895.1. Taxonomy (GTDB): domain Bacteria; phylum Cyanobacteriota; class Cyanobacteriia; order PCC-6307; family Cyanobiaceae; genus Prochlorococcus_A. The sequence goes on along the minus strand of CAYNKY010000001.1, from coordinate 28,034 downwards.
AACCTGCAATTATAAATCTTTGCGTTGAGTTAGAAAGTTCTAATCAACTGAACAAAACAATTGAACAAATTAAATCAATGGCTGATGTATTAGCAATAGCAAGAGTTGAATTAAAATAACTTTTAAAAATTATAATTTTATAAACTTTTGAAGAATAATTGTTTTTTAAAAGGTTATAAAAATAAATTTTTTTTAAAAGTTATTTTTTATAAAATCTAAATAAATAATAAGTCATAGATCCAAATAATATTCCCAAAAAAAGTCCTACAATAGAAGAACCCAATATTAATCTTGATGTTATAAACCATCCTTGGCCAAAGAAATTATCTTTTATTAGAGTTAAATCTAGTGTTAAATCAGATTTACCTCTTAATATAAAATTTCCAATTTTATAATTTAAAATATAAAGAGGAATATAAGTGAAGGGATTACTTATCCATGTCCCTAAAGCAGCCAGAAATAAATTACCTTTAATAATTTGAGCAAAAAAGATTCCAATTAAAGTCTGTAATCCAAAAAATGGGAAACATCCACTAAATACACCTACTGCAACTCCCTTTGCTTTGTAATAAGGGCTTCCATCTTGTTGCCAGAATAATGATACAATTTTTTTAAAGTTATAATCTTTTATAAGATTCATTCTAAAAATAGTTATTCTTCAAATTATCTAAATTAATACTACTTAATATTCTTTTATACAGCGAGCAATGGAATCAATAATCCCAACAGAAGATACAATCGCAGCAATTGCTTCTGCAATAAAATTAGGAGAAGGAGGAGTAGCTGTGATTAGAGTCTCTGGTAATAAATCAATTAATTGCTGCAAAAATATTGTTAAAACAAAATCAAAAGATGCTTGGGAATCTCATAAAGTTTTTCATGGTTACATTAAAGAAAATGTAAAAGGAAAATTAATAGATGAGATTTTAATAATTGTAATGAAAGGCCCAAATAGCTTTACAGGAGAAGATGTTGTTGAATTGCATTGTCATGGCGGAATTGTCATTGTTAAAAGAGTTTTAAGTATTCTTCTAGAAAATCCAAAAATACGGATTGCTAATCCTGGTGAATTTAGCCAAAGAGCTTTTTTAAATGGGAAAATAGACTTAACTCAAGCAGAAGCAATAAACCAACTAATTAGTGCAAAAAATATTAGATCAGCTGAATTAGCTTTTAAAGGATTACAGGGAGAAGTAAACAAAAAAATATCTTTTATTAAAAATTTATTAATAGAGCAGCTTGCTGAAATTGAAGCAAGAGTAGATTTCGAAGAAGATTTTGAAGAATTTAATTATTCAAAGTTTCAAGCAAATTTAAAAAAAATTAAACAAAAGATTGAGATTTTAATACATAACTCAAAGAATAATTCTTATTTAGAGAATGGAATAACAATAGGACTTATAGGTCAAACAAATGTAGGAAAAAGTTCATTACTAAATTTATTATCAAAAAAAAATAAAGCTATAGTCACTGATATCCCTGGCACGACAAGAGATACTATAGAAGTTAGTCTTATTATTGAAGATATACCATTTCGTATTGTAGATACTGCTGGCATAAGAAAAACTGAAGATAAAATTGAGAGATTAGGTATTGATAAAAGTATAGATATGATTAAAGAAGCTGACTTTATTATTTACGTCTATGATTTAACGAAAGGTTTAGATTCATATGATAAATCAATAATTAAAGATATTCCACAGAAAAAACTTTTAACTCTATTAGGTAATAAATTAGATTTGATTGAAAACAATATTTTAAAAAAAAACATAAATTACAAAAATTCTATTTTTATGAGTATTGCAAAAAACATAGGAGAAGAAGACTTGATAAAAAAAATCATCAAGAAATGTGCGTATAAAAGATCTGATGATTTAGAAGTTATTCTAAATGAACGGCAAATTTCAAATTTAAAAAACTCATTGGATAATTTATATGCTACTGATGAAATTATTAATCATCAATTACCCTTTGATCTATTATCAATTGAATTAAGAGAAAGTCTGAAAAATTTATCTAAATTAACTGGGCAAGAATTAACAGAAGATTTATTGAATAATATATTTTCAAAGTTTTGTATTGGGAAATAAATCAAAAAATAAAAAAATCTAAAAATTAAGATTTTCTATTATATAGAAGTTAAAATATAAAATATATTTACTGAAAATTTGGACTGGAATACTCCGCAAATAGAAACAATTATTGATAATTGGATTCTAGAAGATATTGGTAGTGGTGATCTTACAAAATCATGCATTACTAAAGAAATTGGCCAAGCATGTTGGATATCTAAACAAGATGGTGTATTTTGCGGTGTTGAAATAATTAAAAAAATATTCAATAAAATTGATAATAATTTAAAATTCAGCTTCGCAATAAAGGACGGAGAAAAATTTAAGAAGAATCAAAACCTCTTAGAATTAACTGGGCCAGCTATAAGCTTATTAGCTAGTGAAAGAATTGCTTTGAATATTGCAATGCATCTTTCTGGTATTACGACTCATACATATAAATTAGTTGAAAAAATAAAACATACAAAAATAAAACTCGCAGATACAAGGAAAACTACACCTGGTTTAAGAATTTTAGAGAAATATGCATTTAGATGCGGAGGAGGAATTAATCATAGAATGGGTCTTTATGATGCAGCAATGCTTAAAGAGAATCATATTGCATGGAGTGATAATTTATTTAATGCAATCAAACAAATAAGATTAAACACACCCTTTACCACCCATATAATTGTTGAAGCTGAAAATATAAAACAAGCAAAAGAAGCTATATTAGCTGGAGCAGATAGTATTCTATTAGATGAAATTGAAGTTAATTTATTAAAAGAAAATATAAAAATCCTTAAAGAAATATCTTTAAATAAGATGAACAAAAATGCAAAAAAAGATTTAACTTTTGAGGTATCTGGAATTAATCCTCAAGAAATTGAAAAATACTTAATCGATGGTATTGATTTTATCTCTACTAGTTCAGGGTCAACTAAAAGTCAATGGATTGACTTCAGTATGCGTTATATTGATTAAATTGCTAGATTAATTTTTAATATTTTATGCTAGAAATTTCCAACGTTTTAACAAAATATTTTGAAATCTCGTTAAAAGAGAATCTTAATAAAAATAATAAAATTGAACTATTTGAAAATATTAGGAAAAACATCATCGTTCAGTCTTCAAAAGAAGAATTTGGTGATTACCAATCAAATATAAGTTTAATTTTATCAAAAATTTATGGCCAAAATCCTAGAGAAATAGCTTTAGATTTTATTGAAGATGTTAAAAGTATCAAAGAAGTTACAAAATTATGTGAAAAGTTAGAAATTGCTGGTCCTGGTTTTATAAATATTTCTTTAAAAAAATCGATTCTCATAAATAAATTAATTAGTAATTTACAATGCTCTCGATTAGGCATCCCTTTGGCCTTTTCATCTTCTAACAATGCAACTAATAATAAAATTATTATAGATTTTTCAAGTCCTAACATTGCTAAGGAGATGCATGTGGGGCATTTAAGATCCACAATAATAGGAGACTCATTAGCTAGAATTTTTGAATTAAGAGGTTATGTTGTAAAAAGAATAAATCATGTTGGAGATTGGGGCACACAATTTGGTATGCTCATAGCGCACTTAAAAGATGTCATCCCAGAAGCATTAATCTCTGAAGAACAAATCAAAATTGGGGATCTAGTTGAATTTTATAAAGAATCAAAAAAAAGATTTGATGATGAAATTAACTTCCAAAAAAAAGCTAGAGAAGAAGTTATTAAATTGCAAAGAGGAGATTTAGATTCTATTTCTGCTTGGAAGTTATTATGCAATCAATCTAGAAAAGAATTTAATCTTATCTATAAGAAGTTAGATATAAAAATAGAAGAAAGAGGAGAATCATTTTATCAACCTTTTTTAAATTCAATAATTGAAGAGCTTGAATCAAAAAATATTTCTATTGATGATCAAGGAGCCAAATGTGTATTTATCGATGGATTAAGTAATAAAGAAGGCAAACCATTTCCTCTTATTATTCAAAAAAAAGATGGGGGTTTTAACTATGCTACAACTGATTTGGCAGCAATTAAATATAGATTAACTCAAAGTCCAAAGGGTGATGGTGCGAGAAGAATTATATATGTTACTGATCAAGGTCAATCAAATCATTTTTATGGCGTTTTTCAGGTAGCACGAAAAGCAAATTGGATCCCAGAAGGATGCTCAGTAGATCATGTCCCATTTGGCTTGGTACAAGGATCAGATGGAAAGAAACTTAAAACAAGAGAGGGTAAAACCGTACGATTAAAAGATTTATTAAATGAAGCCATTAAAAAAGCTAAAGAGGATCTAACCTTAAGATTAAAGAAAGAGAATAGAAATGAAAATATTATTTTTATTGAAAAAACATCAAAAGTAATCGGAATTAGTGCAGTTAAATATGCTGATTTAAGCCAAAACAGAATTACAAATTATCAATTTAGTTTTAAAAAAATGCTGGCTCTAAATGGCAATACTGCGCCTTATCTTTTATATACACTTGTAAGAATATCTGGGATCAATAGAAAAAATGAATCTAACCAAATTAAATTAGATAAAAACAAGATGATTTATAATCACCCATTGGAATGGAAATTACTAAAAAAATTACTTAAATATGATGAGGTTATAATCTCGGTTGAAAATGATTTAATGCCAAATAGGCTATGCACCTACTTATTTGAGTTATGCCAAACCTTTAATAGATTTTATGATCAATTACCAATTTTAAAAGCGGAAAGAAATATAAAGGCTTCTAGATTAAATTTATGTCATCTAACAGGAAAAACTTTAAAATTAAGCTTAGAACTTCTTGGGATAGAACATTTAGAGAGAATGTAATGCCTAAAAAAAATGAACTGAATAAATCTTTGCCTGAACCAAGAGATGAGATAAAAAAAATGAAGTCTTACTCTGCACCACTTGAAGGAAGAAGGGATCTACTCAGATTAGACTTTAATGAAAATACTTTAGGGCCAAGTCAAAAAGTATTTGATGCTATTAGAGCAATCAAAATCAATCAAATTTCTATTTATCCAGAATATAATTTATTAATAAAAGAATTATGTAATGAATATTGTAATCAGACTTTTCACGAAAATGAAATTGGTATTTTCAATGGAGCTGATGCTGCTATAAATGCAATATTTAAAACTTTTGGTAATAAAAATGAAATATTTCTAACTACAGAACCAACATTTGGATATTACAATCCTTGTGCACAAATGCAAGGTATGAAAATCATAACCTCTGAATATATTGGAAAAGATTTTCAATTTCCACTGAAAGATTTTAAAGATAAAATTATTAAGTACAATCCTAAATTAGTTTTTATTTGTAATCCTAATAATCCTACTGGAACTGTTCTTAAATCAGAAGATATTATAGAAATGGCTAATTTAAATAAAAAATTATTAATTGTCGTTGATGAACTTTATGAAAAATTTTATGGGGATAGCTTACTTGATAAAATTGACTTCAAGAAAACTAAGAATATTGTAATAATTCAATCACTTTCTAAAACAGCTGGATTGGCTGGACTAAGAATTGGCTTTGCTTTTGGTAATGAAGAAGTAATGAAGTATATAAATAAAATTACTGGACCTTATGATGTAAATAGTTTCGCAGTTAACGCTGCTATAGCAGCATTAAAAGACACAGAATATATAAATAACTATGTTAGAAAAGTAAAAGAGGCAAGGAGTTGGATTCTGGAAAAATTTAGAGACACAAATATAAGAAGCCATTTTTGTGGAGGAAATTATTTTTTAATTTGGCCTAACAAAGATCCAAAAACTGTAGAAGAATTAATGAAAAAAGAAGGGATTTTAATAAGAAATATGGGTAATAAAAAAAATATCCAGAATTCTTTGAGGATTAGTATAGGTACCAAAGATCAAATGCAAACTTTTTGGAATTCATATAAAAAAATTGATCTTTAAAACTATCTAAAAATATAAACTATATTATCTTTCATAATTTTTCGATTCAAAAAGAATTCATTACCTATATATTTAATTTTATAACCTAAAAGATTATTTAAAAATGAATCTTCATTAGAAAAATCACATCCATCAACGTTATTTTTATTTCTTAGAAAATGAACAGGGATTACAATTTTGGGCTTTAAATTATTTACTAAAGCAGCAGCTTCTTGACCGTTATACGATTTAAAGCCTCCTCCTATTGAAATGAATAAAACATCTGGCCTATTAATTAATATTTTATCTTTTATAGATATTTGACCAGCGGCACCTCCCATGTGAACGATCTTAAAATTATTTTGATTCCATACCCAGACAGTAGCCATACCATATCTTCTACCTTCAAAACGATCATGAGCTACAGATATTCCATTAAGAATTAATTGTTTATATTTATAAGTACCAGGTTCAACGAACATTAATTCATTTGAAGGATTATATCCTTCATCCGCTAGTCTTGAACTTGCTAAAATAAAGTCATTTTTTATCTCATGAGAATCATTCAAACCGAGAGCACAACCAGTAGCTTTAAATGGATTTATTAAAATAGAGTGCTTATCATCCTTAATTAAAAATTTACTATGTCCAAAACTTTTTAGATATAACTCTTCAGCATGCATTAAATTAGGAAAAAGCAAACTAAAAAATAAAATAAAGAGTGAATTTTTAAATTTAAGACGTGACATAATTGTTCTTTTTTAGATTTTACATCTGCTCAGCCATTTTAAGGAAATTACTTATTAATTTATGGCCAAATTCAGTTAATACACTCTCTGGATGAAATTGCACACCAATAATATGTCTAAATTCTTTATGTTGTATAGCCATAATGGTAGAATCCTCGAGATAAGCCGTTATTTCAAAACAGTTAGGTAAAGAATCTGAATCTACAATTAAACTATGATATCTTGTCGCTATAAATGGACTTTTAATATTATCAAAAAGACCATCTTGATTATGAAAAATTTTTGAAGTTTTACCATGCATTAATTCTTTCCCGATAATAACTTTACCTCCATAGGCTTGAGCTAGGGCTTGATGACCAAGACAAACTCCAAGAGTAGGGATATTTTTGGAAATCTCTCTTAAAATTGGGATACAAATTCCTGACTGATCTGGATCTCCCGGGCCAGGAGACAAAAGTATCCCTTTAGGTTTAATTTGTAAAACTTCTTCCAATGTAATATCATCATTTCTTCTAACTAAAATATCTTTAGTAATTTTATGCTCGCAAGAAAGTTCCCCAAGATATTGAACTAAATTATATGTAAAACTATCATAATTATCAATAACTAAGAACATCTTTATTTAATAGGAGAATTTTAAATTTAGGAAAAAATATGTATAGAGCAATAAAAATAGAATTAATTGATGCTAATAATACAGAGGCAGCGGAGCAGTCTTTTGAGACTTTAGCTAACTTACTATAGTTGGTTTTTACTGTTAAATCAACTAATGACTCTATTGCTGTATTGATTAATTCAAGAATTAAAACCGAAAAAATCGTAGAAATAATTATCATTTTTTCCCCTAAATTACAATTAAAAATAATGCATAAAATTAGAACAGAAATCCCACAAAATATTTGTATTCTGAAATTTCTTGCTGATTTAAAACAATAAATTAGCCCAGAATATGCATATTCAAAACTTTTAAATATATCTTTTGAAGTTTTATAGGATTCTCTTAATTTATTATTCATAATTATTTCTAATATGTTCATCTAATTTAGATATTAAATATTCTTGCAAACCAAGCATTTCCTTTAAGTCTTCCTTTTTTTTATGATCCCATCCTAATAAATGAAGAAATCCATGGCATGCCAACCAAATCATTTCTTGATGAATTGAATTATTGTATTCCAATGATTGCTTTTTAGCAGCTTCTAAAGAAACAAATATATCACCTAACTCTACAAAAGGTAGATTATTTTCAAAAGGATTTTCAGTGATTATTGGGAAAGAGATCACATCTGTAGGACCTGATTTATTAAGCCATGCTTTATTAAGGTTTGCTATCTGATCATTATTTAAGATTTCAAAACTTAATGAAAATGATTTTTTATTTAATAATTGTTGAGGTAAAGATGATTTAAATTCTAAGATTAATATCTTGATCCATACAGAAAAAATATTCTCCCAAAATTTCTCTTTAAAAATTAATCTGTCATTTATTTTTGGATAATTCTTTAAATCATATTGATTATCACTTTTAAATACAAAATCTATTTCTATACAATCCTCAAAACGACTAATCATCTTTATTTATACAGGTAAATTTGGCTTCCCTAAAGTAGCTAACATTAATAGGATCCCAACTAATATTAAAAAAGTTATTGAAAAATGAATAATACTTTTTTTGCCTTTTTTGACCATATTACGCATTGCTAACTTAATAAAACTAGCTGGAGCCTTTTTTTCTTTCAAAATTTCAGATTTCTTATTCATAATATCCTAATATCAATTTCTTAATAAATTAAAACGTAATAATTCATTTATAAAAGAGTCAATCTCTCCATTTAAAAACCCTTCAAGATCATTCGTCTCTTGCATAGTTCTTAAATCTTTAACCATTTGATAGGGATTAAAAACATAGTTTCTAATTTGATTTCCCCAAGCCGCCTCAACAACTTCTCCTTTAATATCAGCAATCTCTTCAGCTCGCTGTTCTTTTGCAATAACAAGTAATTTTGACTTCAGAAGTATCATTGCTCTCTCTTTATTTTGTAATTGTGATCTTTCTTGAGTGCACCTTACTGATAACCCAGAAGGCAAATGAGTTATTCTTACTGCTGTTTCTACCTTATTTACATTTTGTCCTCCTGCACCTCCTGACCTGCTAGTTGCTATCTCTAAATCTTTTTCTGGGATTTCTAATGAGATATCATCATCTAACTTTGGCATTACTTCAACTCCTGCAAAGCTAGTTTGTCTTTTACCATTAGCATTGAAAGGTGAAATCCTGACTAATCTATGCGTCCCTTTTTCATTATGAAGATATCCATAAGCATATTCTCCATCTACTTCAAATGTGACGCTTTTTATACCTGCCTCTTCACCCTCTGACAATTCATTAATAATTACTTTCATAGAATGATTTTCCGCCCATCTTGAATACATCCTTAATAGTATTTGAGCCCAATCTTGAGCATCAGTTCCTCCTGCACCTGCATTTATAGTTACAACTGCTCCTCCTTTGTCATACTCACCACAAAGTAATCTCTGAAGTTCCCACCTTTCTAAATTCTCACGTAATACATTTAAACCATTTTGAGATTCTTCTATCATTTCATCATCAGGTTCTAACAAATAAAGTTCAAGTGAAGCATTGGCATCAGAAATTAAAGTCCTCCATTGATCTAATAAATCAAGTTGAGCTTTTACTTCATCAAGATTCCTCATTAATTTCTTTGCTTCTAATTGATTTTGCCAAAATTCCTGGGATGAAGCTTGTTGTTCTAATTCCTTTTTTTGTGCAATAAGTTTTGGTACGTCAAAGACAGTCCTGAGCATTGCTCAGGCGTTTAGTTAATAAAGAAAGGTCTTTCTTAAACTCTGTAAGATCTATCAAAATAGAAAAATTTATTATTAATAATCTAACAGGATCAATTATTTAATATTATAAAGTAAATATTATTTAAAAAAAATGAAAAAGGTTGAAATCTATACATGGCAGTATTGCCCATTTTGTATTCGCGCAAAAAGCTTACTTAATAAAAAAAATATAGCTTTTACAGAATATAAAATAGATGGGGATGAACCAGCAAGAGAGAAAATGAGTATAAGAGCAAATGGCAGAAGATCTTTACCTCAAGTATTTATTGATAATGTTGGTATTGGAGGTTGTGATGATCTTTATCTTTTAGAAGAAGAAAATAAATTAGACTCCTTAATCAAATAAAAATTATGAAATTTCTTTTCGTAATAGATCCAATAAATAAGATCAATCCATTGAAGGATTCATCTGCAGCAATAATGGAAGCAACCTATAAGAAAAAAATAGAAGTTTGGGCTTGTACTCCTCAAGATCTTGAAGCAAGAGGAGATGAAGTATGGGCATCTTCTATTAGAATCGAACCAATCCCATGGATTACTTATAAAGAAAATAAATGCATTCAACTAGCACATTTTAGTTGCATCTTGATGAGAAAAGATCCACCTGTTGACGAGGGATATCTTTATGCGACCCACCTTTTGGAGGTCGCTGAGAGGAAAGGAGTAAAAGTTATCAATAAACCATCATCATTGAGGGCTTGGAATGAAAAATTAGGAGCACTTAGATATAGTCATCTTATGGCTCCAACAATAGTCGCAAGTAAAGTAAACGATTTGATAAATTTTGCGAATTCGAATGAAGATGTTGTCGTAAAACCCCTTGGAGGAAAGGGTGGGCAAGGAGTAATTAGATTAACGAAAAATTCCCCAGGGATAAAAGCGCTGATTGAATTAATAACATCCCAAGAAAATTTACCTGTAATGATGCAAAAATTTATTCCACAAGTAAAAGATGGAGATAAAAGAATTATCATTATTGATGGAGAACCTTTAGGAGCAATAAATCGATTACCTCAAAAAGGTGATTTTCGAAGTAATCTAGCTATGGGAGGGAAAGCAGAAAAAACCGACTTATCTAATCAAGAACTAAAAATATGCTTTGAATTGTCTCAGCACCTAAAAGAAGAAGGGTTATTCTTTGTGGGTATTGATGTAATCAATGGGATGTTAAGTGAAATCAATGTTACAAGTCCTACAGGTTTGAGAGAAATTGAAAATTTATCTAATTCAAAAGTTTCTGATGAAGTATTGGATAAACTTCTAAAAATTATTAATTAAATCTTCTGCACAAATCTCTTTTGTTAAAGATTCAAATTTTAATTTAATTTCATCTATTTCTTCTTCGCATATAGAGCCTTTTACTAAACCTGATCCTGCAGATAATTCAATCTCATTATTCATCAATCTAGCACCTCTTAATGCAACTCTAAAATCAGCATCTCCTTCAGAGTCAACCCATCCAATTGGGGCCGCATAATTATCTCTATCAAAAGACTCTAATGTAGATATCCATCTTAATGCCTCTTTCTTTGGATAGCCACATACTGCTGGAGAAGGATGCAAAACATCTAGTAATTCAAAAGGACAATTACATTCAATATTTCCTGTAATAGAGGTTGATAAATGGGCAATATTACCAAAAGGAATAATTTTTATCCTACTTTTTCTTAAATTATTAACTTTATATAATTCTAAAATATCAATTAAATATTTAATAACTAAATTATGTTCCCTCAAATTTTTCTTGCTTTTTAATAAATGATTCATTCTTTTATCATTTTTGGTAGTTCCTGCTATCGCCTCTAAAGAAATAGTATTGTCTCGCAAGGAAAATAATTTTTCTGGGGAAGATCCAAATGTTATATCGTTTTCTCCTCTTTTCCATAAATATCTACAAGAACTTGGCTGATTAATTTTTAACCTTTTTAAAATATTAATAATATCCAAATCACCACTATATTTTATTTTTAACTTAGATGCTAAAACAATCTTTTCAATTTTCTCGTTTTTAATTAAGGATATTCCCTTCAATAAATTTCCTTTTAAAATTTTATTAGAACTTGAAAAAACCTTTGGAAAATTATTAAATTGAAACTTATTAAAAAATAATTTTTGATTATTATGATTTTTCTGAATGAGTACTTCCCTAATATTCCAAAGTTCCTCCAATGATTCTCTAAATGATGATTTTAAATTAATATCAGTATTCATTCGTAAATTAACACACCGTTTTTCTCTTGCTATTAATATCCTAGGTAGAACACCCTCTAATGAAGGTACTGGATTAGATATATTTTTTTTTGAGGCATTTTCATCAAATGAGAAGAAATATAATATTCTGGGAATTTCCGCACTATTGAAATTATTATCTAAATTTATTAGGTTAATAAAAGTTTCATCATTAAACTTTTTCGCTATTTTAAATCTATTGGGTCCATTCAATATAATATTTTTACATTTATCCAATGCTATAAAAGAAAACTTGTTATTTTCTTCCCAAAAAACAGAATAATTATATTTATTTAATAAAATTTGATATGCATCAAAGAAATCTATATTTGGGATTGCAATTGAAAATGTAAATAATCCCGAATTAACATTTCTCTCCTCAAATTTAAGATAAAAATCTTTTAGGTAATTTGCAAAATCAAAACTACTATACATAAATTGATGAATTAGACAAAAAAGTTAAATTACTAAAAAAAGAATTAAAATAATATCTTATATTAAGTAATATTATTACTATTTTAAAAATATTTAGAATGAATGAGAGGAAGAGAGAACTTTGGATACAAGCAATAAAGTGGCCTCTTTATTCAGTCGTAATAATTCCTATAGTTATATCAGCTGCATATTTACTTTATCAATTTAATAATTTTCGAGTAATAAATTTTATTGGATTTAATTTTGCTTCTCTTTTAATACTTTTTTGGGAAAATCTTACAAATGACTTATTTGATTCAAGTACAGGCATAGATAGATTTAAATTTCATTCAGTTGTGAATTTAATAAGAAACAAAAAAATCATATCAATCATTGCGTATATTTCTTTAATCATAGGTTTAATTATTTTTTATTTTATTTCAAAATCTTCGAATTCAAATGTTTTTTTATTAATACTTGGTTGCTGCACTTTTGGATACTTATATCAGGGACCTCCATTTAGATTGGGTTATATAGGACTGGGAGAGCCGTTATGTTGGATTACCTTTGGACCTCTAACTCATGCAGCTATTCTATTAGCACTAAATTCTTCAAATAATTACAATTCTATACCATGGAAAGAATCATTATTATTAGGTAGTGGTACATCATTAGCAATAACATTAGTATTATTTTGCTCTCATTTTCATCAAATTAAAGAAGACCAGAAATTCGGAAAAAAATCACCACTAGTTATATTGGGAGCAAAAAATAGTTCTAAACTTATTCCTTGGATAATATTTTTAATATATTCATTTGAATTTTTCACAATTATTATTGGATTTCTTCCAATATTATGTTTGCTCTATTTTATAAGCCTTCCTTACGCAATAAAATTAATAAGAATACTAAGAAATTCATATAATAGTCCTCAATTAATTAAAAATTGCAAATTTATAGCTATACAATTCCAAGCTCTTAATGGCATTGGAATAATTCTTGGTTTATCTTTTAGTTTCCTACTGAGTCTATGATTATTAAATTTGAAAAAAAATTTTTTTCCTTTAAATTATTTTCATCGGTAAAGAATTCCAAAAAAACAATAATTTCTCGTAAAGGTTGGATTATAAAATTAAAAGATAAAAAAAATAATAAAGGATATGGTGAAGTTTCACCTTTAATTGAAGATCAATTTAATATTTGTGAAGAACAATTAAATCAAATTCCATTAATTATTAAAGAAGATCAACTAATGAGAAATATAAATAATTTCCATCCTTGCATACAATCTGGAGTGAATTCTGCATTAGCAGAAGTTAAAGGAATTTTAAAATTCCTAGATAATTATGAATTCAATAATATTTATACATCTGCAATACTTTTAAATTCAGAATCAGCTCTTAAAGAAATTATTTCGCTTAAGAAAAAAACAAATTTAGGAAATCAAATTTTAACAATAAAATGGAAAGTTGGAATTAAAGGAAATAAGTATGAAGAGAAAGTATTGGAAGAAATCTTAGGACATATTAAGAGCAACTTTAGAATCCGTATAGATGCTAATGGATCATGGAGTAGGAAATGCGCTGATCGATGGGCAGAAATTCTTAAAGATAATAAAAATTTAGATTGGTTAGAACAGCCTCTTCATGAAGATGATCTTGAAGGCTTAAAAATTCTAAATGACAAAATTCCAGTTGCATTAGATGAATCATTAATAAAATATCCGCAATTAATTAATGATTGGAATGGATGGCAAATAAGAAGACCATCACAAGAATGTAATCCTCTAGATCTACTTAATGAATTAGAAAATAAAAAAGGTTTTAGAGCTATCAGCACTTCATTCGAAACAGGTATAGGTAGAAGATTATTATTTCATTGTTCTTATAAACAATTATTAGGATCTACTCCTAAAGTACCTGGACTAGGTTTAAAGCAAATCCCTGATTCATTTTTGTTTTCACAAAATCCTAAATTTATATGGAATAATTTATGAGAAATAAAATAATTGAATTATTAGTTAATAATAATGAATCATTATCTGAAAAAATAATTTTAAATTATATTAAACAAAAAAAAATTATTTTTATAAAAAAAGAAAATTTTTATTATAAAAATCATTCTAAAATAATTAATTTTTATGGTCCTGCAATAATTCTAAATAGCAGTGGCAGCAAAAATAGTCCCAAAACATGCTTACACCCTTTAAAAAATCTTAATAACTCTGCATATTCTTCTGGGGAATGGTTAGAGGAGCAAGGATTTGAATTAGATAAATGTGTAATCTTTAATACACTTCCTCTGAATCATATAAGCGGATTTATGCCTCTTTGGAGGAGTAAGATCTGGAATTGTGAATATATTCGAATTTCTCCTGAACTATTAAAAGAGACAAAAAAACTATTACAAAAAACATTTGAACTAAAAATCAAAAAGAACAAAACACTTATTACCTCTTTAGTGCCTACTCAATTATTTAGACTTTTATCTAACAATTATGGTATTGAATGGCTAAAATCATTTAATTTGATATGGGTTGGAGGAGCAAAAATTCCAAAGAGTATTCTACAAAAATGTATCAAAGAAGAAATAAATTTATCTCCATGCTATGGATCTACCGAAACGGCAGCAATGATTTCTGCCTTAACACCAGAAGAATTTCTCAAAGGTAATGATACTACTGGAGAAATTTTAAGCGATATTAATTTAAGAATTAATAACCAAAATTTAATAGAAATTAAGACAAATCGAATTGGTATAGAAATTAAGGATTCAGGAAAATTGAAAGATTTTAATAGAAATGACGGATGGTGGGAAAGTGGTGATTTAGGAGAAATAATATTTGCAAAAAATAAACAATATTTAAAAATACATGGAAGGATTGATAATACATTGAATTCTGGAGGTGAAACTATTTTTCTAGATTTAATAGAAAAGAAACTAGATGATTTTATTGTCAAGGAAAAATTACCAATAATGGATCTTAAATTTGAAAAGATTAAAGACGAATTATGGGGTAACAGATTTCAAATTATTGTTAAGATTAAAAATTTTCATACTGATGAAGTTATTTTAAATATATTGGGTAAATTAAAAAAATTTTCCGAAACTTTTCCAAAACATGAGCAACCAACAAAATGGATATTAAAAAATGATGACCAATATGACAAAGAAAATTGGAAAAGCATAGGCTAATATTATCGACATTCCTTTATGCGATTTCCAATATTAGATGCTTCAATCCATTTTTCTAAATATTCATTCAAAGGCATTTTTGCTCTGGTCTCAGCATCTATTGAAAAATGAATTATTTTACCTTCAGCTACTTTAATTAAATCTTTTAGAAAATAAGTTTCAACCATAAAAGAATGATTATTAATTTTTGAAGGTACAATTTCTATTGATAATAAATCACCATTAGAAATAGGCTTAAAAAAGTATGCCTGACATTTAACTACAGGAAATACTAGATTATTTTTTGAAAAAGGTTTAGGGAAAATACTATTCAAAGGGATACCATATATTTGCATGCTCTCCTCCCAAGCTTCATGTGACCATTGAAGTAACTTATTAAAATGAATAACATTGGCTGAATCACAATCACCAAATTTAACTTTTCTTTGAAGTTTTAACCACTTAGCAGGGTTCATTAATTTTATCTCTATTTATCTATCAACAGATCCCATAATTACATCTATAGAACCGAGAATTGCCATAATATCTGCTATCTTAGCTCCTTTAAGGATATGAGGTAATATTTGCAAATTATTTAAATCTGCAGCTCTTATTTTAAATCTCCATGGAGTAACTTCATTATTTCCTTGAATAAAAACTCCAATTTCCCCTTTGCCTGACTCTAATCTTGTATATAATTCTCCATTTGGAATTTTAAACGTTGGCGCAACTTTTTTTGCAATATATTGATAATCAATACCAAATATTTCATTTTTCTTATCATTCGTAGCCATTTTCTTTGCTTCAAGATTTTCAGTTGGTCCACCTGGAATCATTTCACAAGCCTGTCTAATAATATTTAAGGATTGCCTCATCTCTTCTACTCTTACCCTATATCTTGCATAACAATCACCTTCACTTTCATAAGCAATATTCCAATCAAAGTCGTCATAACATTCGTAATGATCTACCTTTCTTAGATCCCACGAAATCCCAGAAGCTCTTAGCATAGGTCCAGATAAAGACCAATTTATAGCTTGATTCCTATCTATTTTCCCAAGACCTTCAATTCTTTTTCTAAAGATTGGATTATTGGTAATTAACTTTTCATATTCATTGATCTTAGGTTCAAACCAATTACAAAAATCTAAACATTTATCAAGCCAGCCATATGGCAAATCACAAGCCACACCTCCAATTCTAAAGAAATTATTATTTATAAGTCTCTGCCCTGTAGCCGCCTCCCAAAGATCATATATCATTTCTCTTTCCCTGAAAATATAGAAAAAAGGAGTTTGAGCTCCTACATCAGCTAAAAATGGGCCTAGCCAAAGCAGATGATTAGCGATTCTATTAAGCTCAAGCATTAACACTCTAATGTAACTAGCTCTTTTAGGAACTGAAATATTTGCCAATCTTTCAGGTGCATTTACTACAATTGCTTCATAAAACATCCCAGCTGCATAGTCCATTCTGCTTACATATGGGACATACATAACATTTGTTCTGTTTTCAGCAATCTTTTCCATACCCCTATGTAAATACCCAATCACAGGTTCACAATCTATTACATTCTCTCCATCAAGTGTTACAACGAGTCTTAAGACACCATGCATGGAAGGATGATGAGGGCCAAAATTGACCACCATTGGTTCAGTTCTTGTCTCAAGTTGAGCCATATATAATTAGTTATTTCTTAAATTTTAATAGATAGTTATGAAAATTGACTCCTATAATTCATCATTATTTAATCATCAACCAGTAATGATTAATGAAATAGTTAATTCCATAGAAAATTGCTCGCAAAAAGATCTTAAAAGCTTCAAAGGAATTGACGCCACAATGGGAGGAGGAGGACACTCTCATAGATTATTAGAAAGATTTCCAAATTTAGAAATAATAGGAATAGATCAAGATCCTTTCGCAAATTCTTTCGCAAAAAACCATCTTAAGAAATTTGAAAAAAGGATTCAAATAGTAAATTCAAATTTTGCTGATTTTAAGCCAAAAGAAAAAGTTTCATTTGTAATTGCAGACCTAGGATTTAATAGTAATCAAGTGGATAACCCTGAAAGAGGATTTAGTTTTAAAAATGATGGTCCATTGGATATGAGAATGAATCCTCATCAAGCAATAAATGCCAATTCCATTATTAAAGAAACATCTGAGAAAGATTTAGCTGATTTAATTTACAAATATGGTGAAGAAAAATTTTCAAGAAAGATTGCTAGAAAAATAAAATTTGATCTAAAAAGTAAAGGTGATTATTCTGGTACTCGAGAATTAGCATATGCCATATCTGGATGTTTTCCTCCTAATCAAAGGTATAAAAGAATACATCCTGCGACAAGGACCTTTCAAGCATTGAGAATTGCTGTCAATCAAGAAATTGAGTCATTAGAAAAATTATTAAATATTGCTCCTGATTGGTTAGTCTCTGGAGGAATATTATCAATCATAAGTTTTCATTCAATTGAGGATAGATTAGTTAAAAACTATTTTAAAAATGATAAAAGATTTCTTAATTTAACAAAGAAACCTATTACTCCAAATGAGATAGAAATTCAAGAAAATAAAAGATCAAGAAGTGCCAAGTTAAGAATTGCCAAAAAAGAATAATCTATTTTCTTAATGTATTGATCGAATTGGAAATGATATTAATGGCTTTTTCTATCTCTTCTTCTGTTGTAGATAGTCCAACACTTAATCTAATTGACGCCTCAGCTTCAATAAATGATTTACCAAGAGCCTGAAGAACATGGGAAGGCTCTCCATTACTGCAAGCAGAACCGCTAGAACATATGATTTTTGGTTTCAATATTTTATGCAAGGAAGAACCTCTAACTTCAGAAACAGTTATATTTAGATTGTTAGGCAATCTATTAGTAAGCGAGCCATTTATAGTCAAACCAGAATTATGTCTTAATAATCCCTCCATTAAATTATTTCTATCTTGAGATAGTTTTTTAAAATTATCTTGTTGATTTTGAATCGCAAGTTCTATGGCTTTTGAAAAACCAATAATCAAAGGTAAAGGTATTGTCCCTGATCTAAATCCAGATTCTTGACCACCTCCTAATATTAAAGGCTGTAATTGTATATCTTTATCCAGAAGTAAAAGACCAACACCCTTAGGCCCATAAATTTTATGGGAACTTATCGTGATCATATTTGCAATCTTATCAATATTTTCAATAGGCAGATATCCTAGGCATTGAGCAGCATCAGTATGAAAAGTTATCTGCCTACTTTTACATAATTTAAAAATACTCTCTACAGGTTGAACAACTCCAATCTCGTTATTTGCAAACATTATACTGATCAAAAAAGTATCACTTTTAATAGAACTTATCAACTTCTCTTCCGAAATTAAACCATCTTTACCAGGAATGATTTCTGTAATACTAAAGCCTTCTCTTTTAAGCTGCCTTAAAGGTTCTAGTACAGCATGATGCTCTGTCTTAAGAGTTATGATGTTACCGAAATTTCCTGTTTCTTTATAAAAATGCCTAGCAAAACCAAATAATGCTAAATTATTAGACTCAGTAGCTCCACTTGTAAAAATTATTTTTTTATTAACTAAATCAAGATTCTTTGTAATTTGATCTCTCGCAAATTCTAATGCGGCACTGGCCTTTATACCCGCTAAGTTTGATTTACTAGATGGATTCGCAAATATTTCTGACCAATATGGATTCATTACCTCTATAACTTCTTTAAAACAAGGTGTAGAAGATTGATAATCGAGTAGAATAGGGTTTGAAATCATATTTTTTAGTATAGAAAATTTTAATAACTTCTAGCCATTTCCACTGAATTAACAATGAATGATTTAAATCAAAGTAGAGAAGAAAAGAAAAAAGGTCAAATCTTATTGGTTGATGATGAACCAGGCCTTAGGAATGCAGTTAAAACATTTCTTGAAGATGAAGGCTTTGAAATTACAGTCGCTGTAGATGGAGAGGATGGCTGGGACAAAGCACAACAATTTTTCCCTGACTTAATTATAAGTGATATCATGATGCCTAGATGTAACGGATATTCATTACTTGAGAGAATAAGAGAGGATGAGAGATTAAGTGGTACTCCTGTAATTTTTCTTACTGCCAAAGGTATGACTCTTGATAGAACACAAGGATATCTCGCAGGGGTTGATGACTATATAGCGAAACCATTTGATCCTGATGAATTGGCAGCTAGAGTAAATAATGTAATTAAGAGGCAAGAGAGATTACTTAAAGAAGCAGCAAGATTTGCTGATACGGATGTCAGCAAAATGGCGAAACAAATTACAGAAATCAGATCAATGCTTACAAATAATAATTCACAAAATAAAGACAATGATGTTAACATTCCAAGCTTTACACCAAGAGAAGCAAGCGTTCTACAACTTGTAGCTGAAGGTCTTATGAATAAAGAAATTGCAAGAAAATTAGAAACCTCAATAAGAAATGTTGAAAAGTATGTGAGTAGATTATTTATCAAAACAACTACTTCGAGTAGAACTGAACTTGTAAGATATGCATTAGAAAATAATCTTGTAAAATAGATTATTCTTCTTTTCTAAATTCAATTAATTTTGAGAAATAAAAAGGAGCTTGGTTTAACTTCTTCTTTGCAACAAAAAAACCTTTTTGCTTGGCTGCATTAATAATTCCAATCTCTTTTAAAGTATATGCTCTAGTAGTTTTGCTAGGTCCAGGAAATATTTTTCCAATATTCTTTAAAACTGCGAGAAAAGGAGTATAAGGCGCAAAACTAACAATAAGAGTAGATTTACTTAAATCACACAAATGTTTCACCATTTCTTCTGCAACATCTTGTGGATAATGTATAAATACATCTAGGCAAATAACAACATCGAAAAACCCATTTAAGTTCTCTAGATCACTAACTTTAAATTTTAATTTCTGAGTATTCAAACCTGCTTTTTTGACTCTCAACTTTGTTTCCTCAATCATTGAATCTGAAATATCACTAGATTGGATGTTTTTTGCACCTAATTTTAAAAGAGGAATAGTTAAACTACCAACTCCACACCCAGCATCACAAAAAGATGATGTCGATATTTGGGGATAATCTTTAATCCATTCAATAACATCATCTACTGTTTTTTGGTGACCTTTTCTAATATTCTTTTGTACTGTATTTACATCATCAGATTTGCTATAAATTCTTTTCCATCTATCAAATCCGGTCCCATTAAAATATTCTTTTACTTCTTTCTTTTCAAGATTCTTACTAATTGTCATGATTTTTCTATATTTTTATAATCTTAATATTAACGAACTAGCGTACTATCTATTGCACGTCATCATAAGAATAGAATTGAACTGTTATTTTGTCATCTTCTAAAATTAATTTTCTTCACAAAGTTTCTGTAGTTATGGGAAGTGACTCTGATCTACCAATTATGAAATCAGCAGTAGAAATCCTTGAAGAATTTGGGATCTCATCTGATGTATGTATATTATCTGCACATCGAACTCCTATTGAGATGATGGAATATGCGAAAAATGCTTCAGAAAATAATATCGAAATAATAATTGCTGGTGCTGGGGGCTCAGCTCATCTCCCAGGAATGATTGCATCATTAACGTTAATTCCCACAATAGGAGTTCCAATTAAAAGTCAAAATTTAAGTGGTATTGATTCACTACTATCTATTGTTCAAATGCCAAAAGGAATACCAGTTGCTACTGTCGCTATAAATGGGGGACAAAATGCTGGTTTATTAGCAGCCCAGATAATAGGGATATCTGACAATATTGTCAAAAATAGATTACAAGCATTTCGCCAAGAAATGCATAGTGAAGTAAGAAAAAAGAATAAAAATTTAAAAATAAAAGGAATCAAAACATATTTAGAAGAAAACTAATTTATCCTATTTTTAATTTAAAAATTTTATGATTATTTAAATAATCAACTATTTGATTTACTGAGTTGCTTAAATCAAGAGAACCAGTCTCTACAACTATATTTGGGTTAGAAGGAATTTCATATGGGCTGGAGATTCCTGTGAAATCTTTTATTTCTCCTAAACGAGCCTTTTTATATAGTCCTTTTGTATCTCTTCTCTCACAGACCTCAAGATTTGCGGAACAATAAATTTCAATAAAATCTTCTGCACCAATTATTTTCCTAACTTTTTCCCTATCCGCAGAGAAAGGCGATACAAAAGAAGTTATGGTAACAATCCCTGCATCCAAGAATAAATTTGCGACTTCTCCAATTCTTCTTATATTCTCCTCCCTATCCTTATCAGAGAAACCAAGATCTTTACATAAACCATGTCTAACATTGTCTCCATCAAGAATATATGTTGAGATCCCTTGTGAGTGAAGAAATTCATTTAAAGCATTGGCTAATGTGCTTTTACCAGATCCTGATAAACCTGTAAACCATAATACAATCCCTCTGTGACCTCTAAGATTTTCTAATTTTTTTCTATCAATTGATAAATCATGCCATTTTATATTTCTATCTGAATAATTTGAATCTACTTTTTGCATTGGTAAAAAATTAATCTTTAACGTTTCATTTTAACTGTTAAAACTTTAAATTTGATAACCTTCTTTACGAAGAAAAATCTTAACCTTTTCCTCCATATCTCCTTGTAATTGAATACTCTCATCATTTAATTTTCCTCCGGTACCACAAAAAATCTTTAAATTTTTGAATAATTTTAAATATTCATATGAATTATCTTTTGATATACCAGAAATAACAGTAATAATTTTGCCCCTCTTACCTTTTTTTTCCTTGTGAATATTTATTTTTTTTGATTTTGCAGGATTTTTATTTAATACATTATTATTATTATTAATTTGTTCTTCATTTTCAAATTCAATCCAGTTTTTCTTTCGCATTATTTTCTGAATAATCTATAGTTAGATTAACTATGCATATTATAGAAAATTGGTAAGCACTACTCCATTTGCAAATCAAAATAATATATTTGATGAATCTAATCGTCCCTCAAGCAATGGAAGATTCGGAAATTATGGAGGACAGTATGTTCCTGAAACACTTATGCCGGCACTGTTTGAACTTGAGAAAGCGGCTAAGGATGCTTGGACTGACAAAAAATTTACAGACGAATTAAATCATTTGCTAAAAAATTATGTTGGCAGAGAAACTCCTCTTTATGAAGCCAAAAGACTTTCGGAATACTATAAAAGTAATAATATTAAAAGTAGAATTTGGCTTAAAAGAGAAGATCTAAATCATACAGGGGCTCATAAGATTAATAATGCTCTTGGGCAAGCACTTTTAGCTATAAGAATGGGTAAAAGAAGAATCATAGCGGAGACAGGTGCTGGGCAACATGGTGTTGCCACTGCAACTGTATGTGCAAGATTTGGCTTGAAATGTGTAATTTATATGGGTGAAGAAGACATCAAAAGGCAATCTCTTAATGTTTTCAGGATGAAACTACTTGGAGCAGAAGTCAAAGTAGTTACATCCGGAACTGCTACGTTGAAAGATGCAACAAGTGAAGCCATAAGAGATTGGGTATCAAATGTTGAGAATACACATTACATTTTAGGTTCTGTTGCTGGACCTCACCCTTATCCAATGCTTGTCAGAGACTTTCATTCAATTATTGGGGAGGAAACAAAAAAACAATGTCAAGATTCTTTTGGAGGATTACCCAATATCTTGCTTGCATGTGTTGGAGGAGGATCAAATGCTATGGGACTTTTTCATCCATTTGTTAAAGATACAAATGTTCGACTTATAGGAGTTGAAGCCGCTGGTGATGGAATTAATACAGATAAACATGCGGCAACAATAACAAAAGGTTCGATAGGCATTCTTCATGGATCGATGAGTTTGCTATTGCAAAATAATGAAGGACAAGTTCAAGAAGCTCACTCCATCAGTGCAGGTCTTGATTATCCAGGTGTCGGACCTGAGCATAGTTTTCTCAAGGAAGTTGGTAGAGCTGAATATGCAGCAGTGACTGATATAGAGGCTTTAAAAGCTTTAAAACTAGTAAGTGAATTAGAAGGGATAATTCCAGCACTAGAAACTGCACATGCTTTCGCATGGTTAGAGAAACTATGCCCAACCCTTAAGGAATACAGTGAAATAGTAATTAATTGTTCAGGCAGAGGAGATAAAGATGTTAATACTGTTGAATCTCGAATGAATAATTTAGAGTAAGTTAGTATCTTGGAACTTTTGAATCAACTTCTATGCTCCATCCATCAATTCCATCATTTAAGTTCCACACTTCCCTTAAAATTCTATTGTCTAATAGCCATATACCAAAGTTATAACTCCTAATACCTTTATGACATAAAATTACAAATTTTCTATCCTCCAAATAATTTTTAAGCTGAGATTTTACAAATTCTATAGTTACTTCACTCATAGGCATATGTATATCTGTGTAAGGGAAAGAAGCTAATGATAATTCCAAACTTTCTCTAACATCAATAATTATAGGTTTCTCTGCTTCTGAGTTAATCCATGCATTTAAGCTTAAAGATGATATGGATTTGGGCATAATTTCCATTAGTAACAACTAACCAAAATGACTCTTATAACAATTTAATAATATGAGTTGCAAGAAAATAGGATTTGTTAAGAATAAAAATAAAAGATGAATAATAAAGTTGGGAAATCATTATTAATAACATTCCTGTTACTTATTTTTATATTTTTTTTAAAAAGTAATGTTATGGATATTTTCTCGAAGAATTCATCAATAAGTGATACAAAAATCATCGAATATATCTCTAATAAAAGTGAAATAACACTAGTTTCAAATTTTAAATATCAAACAATCAAAAATATTATTAGAAAAATTCCACTAAATAAAAGAAAGGAATTTGACATTGTAAAACAAAGCTTATTAGATTATCTAGGAATTAAATCTAATAGGAAAATTAAAAATATTTATGATGGCGAATTTTCTTTTTCAATATTTAATAATAATAATAAGAGAGATATTTTACTAATATTTAAAATTAAAAATAATAAAATTATAAAAAATATATTTGATATTGATGAGAATAATGATCTTATTAATAAGATAGTAAAATTAAATAAATCAGGAAAATTAAATTATCTTTCTTATATAACACTTACAAAAGATAATTATCTTATAACATCATCAAATAAAAGTTTAATTTATGATTCTTTAAATTCATCTAAAGAAAATAGCAAAATATATAATTTAAAATATATATTGAAAAATAACAAAAATGTGGATAAGAAAAATATCCTTGTTATTTCCAAAGATATTTATTTAGATAAAATTAATAAAAAAGATAATATTGATAATTTCATAACTTCAGTTGATTTGATAGAAAACAAAATATTTTTAGAGTCATATACATTCAATAATTTTAATGATAATAAAAATTTTTCATATTTAAATAGTTTATTTCATCTGAATAAAAGTATTTTACTAACAAATCAAATAGATAGATTTAAAGAATATCTAACCTATTTATTTGAAAGTATTAACGAAAAAGATTTATATGAAGAAATATTAGATAAGATTGGAGATACAGAATATATTTTATTAAATAATAAAAATTGGCTATTGGGATTTTCTAACTATAAATCTAATAAAATCGATATAAATAATTTGGAATCTCTAAAAAATCATAATAAAGAGGTCTTAATTAATAATGATAAAAGCTATTCAGTATTAACAAAAGATGAGATAATAATGAAAGATAGTAAAGTAACATATGAAAGAGAAGATCCCTTATTTATTTATGAAGATAATGAATATATTTTTATAAGTAATAATATCGAAGAATTACTTAATATTTCTAATAACCAAAAAGCCTTAATTGATTACCTTAATGAAATCAATAATTCAAATTCAGAAAGAAATCTAATAAATGATAAAATATTTATTAATCATATAAATGATGAGAAACTTAAAAATAATTTTGATTTACTCAATAATTTAAATTATTTCACAATCAATAAAATCAAATTCTCAATCGATAATATTAAAGTCGCTACTAAACAAAAAATACCTGAAAGAAATCCACAAATTTATCTCAAATCAGAACTAATAATTATGTAAACAAACTAGGTTTTTTAAAATATTTTGAATATTTACTTATTTAACTTGTTAATTATCAGAAATAATTTTATTATTTAAATTCACATACTAGAAATAACTCCGTATAAAAATTTTGGATGCCTCAGAAGTAAATTTAAAGCCTGGTTTAGAAGGTATTCCTGTTACAAAATCTTCCATATGCGATATAGATGGAAAAAGAGGAAAACTTTTGTATAGAGGTTATGAAATTGAAGAACTTGCTCAAAAAAGTAGTTTTCTAGAAACTGCTTTTCTTCTTATTTGGGGAGAACTACCAACCGTGACAGAACTCAGGAATTTTGAGGAAGAAGTACAAATGCATAGAAGACTAAGCTTTCGAGTTCGAGATATGATGAAGTGTTTCCCTGCTTCTGGGCATCCTATGGATGCACTCCAATCAAGTGCTGCTTCTTTAGGCTTGTTTTATTCAAGAAGAGCAATTGATGATCCAAAATATGTATATAACGCAGTTATCAGACTTATTGCAAAAATTCCAACGATGATAGCAGCATTTCAGTTAATAAGAAAAGGTCATGATCCTATTCAGCCAAGAGATGATTTATCTTATTCTTCAAATTTCTTATATATGCTAACGGAAAAAGAACAAGACCCATTAGCAGCAAAGGTATTTGATAAATGTTTAATTCTTCACGCAGAGCACAGTCTTAATGCCAGCACTTTCAGTGCAAGAGTTACTGCGAGTACACTTACTGATCCGTACGCAGTTGTTGCATCTGCCGTAGGCACCCTGGCTGGGCCTTTACATGGAGGCGCTAATGAAGATGTAATTGCAATGCTAGAAGATATAAATTTACCTGAAAATGCCTCTTCTTTCATAAAGGATGCAATTAATACAAAAAGAAAAATAATGGGATTTGGGCATAGAGAATACAAAGTCAAAGACCCAAGAGCTATTATTCTTCAAAAATTGGCTGAAGAATTATTTGAAAGATTTGGCAAAGATGAAATGTATGAGATAGCAAAAAAATTAGAGGAAGAAGCAATCCCTAAATTAGGTCCAAGAGGGATATACCCTAATGTCGACTTTTATTCTGGACTTGTTTATAGAAAACTTGGAATTCCCAAAGACTTATTTACTCCAATTTTTGCAATATCACGAGTTGCAGGTTGGCTTGCTCACTGGAGGGAACAACTTGGAGCCAATAGAATTTTTAGACCATCGCAAATCTATACTGGATCTGAGCCAAGAAATTGGATTCCATTAGATAAGAGATGATTTTAAAAATAGATTTACAAAAATTACGCGATTTTTATAAATCAAGAGCTAATCTATAAGAACATATATAAAAAACTTTGAATAACGGCCTTGATTTAGAGAATAGTTTTACTGCAGCTCTACAATCTTTTGGAGTATCAAGTGAAATAGCTCACATAATTTGGCTCCCGTTTCCAATGTTAATTGTTCTAGTGGCTGCTGTAGTTGGCGTATTAGTGACAGTGTGGTTAGAGAGAAAGATTTCAGCTGCAGCTCAACAAAGGATAGGACCTGAATATGCAGGTGCTCTTGGAGTTCTCCAGCCAATTGCCGATGGTTTAAAGTTATTAGTGAAGGAAGATATTATTCCTGCTAAAGCAGATTCTATTCTTTTTACTGCGGGCCCGATTCTTGTTCTAGTTCCAGTTATACTTTCTTGGCTAATTGTCCCCTTCGGACAAAATTTATTGATTAGCAATGTTGGTGTTGGGATTTTCTTATGGATTGCACTTAGTAGCATCCAACCAATTGGATTGTTAATGAGTGGATATGCATCCAATAATAAATATTCTTTACTTGGAGGATTAAGAGCTGCTGCGCAATCAATAAGCTACGAAATACCGCTCGCTCTATCTGTACTAGCGGTTGTAATGATGACAAATTCTCTTAGTACAGTTGACATAGTTAACCAGCAAAATGGAGCAGGAATTCTCAGTTGGAATATTTGGAGACAACCAATAGGATTTATAGTCTTTTGGATTTGTGCTCTTGCTGAATGTGAAAGATTACCTTTTGATTTACCAGAAGCAGAAGAAGAATTAGTTGCCGGCTACCAAACAGAATATGCTGGCATGAAATTTGCTCTTTTTTATCTAGGAAGTTATATAAATTTGATCTTGTCAGCTCTTTTAGTTTCTGTTCTCTATCTTGGTGGTTGGGGATTTCCTATACCTGTAGAATTCATCTCAAGTATTTTAAATATTCCAATTGATGCTTCTTTGATACAAGTTATTACGGCTACCGTAGGTATTGTTATGACAATTTTAAAGGCATACCTATTAGTTTTCATAGCTATTTTACTTCGATGGACAACACCAAGAGTACGTATTGATCAATTACTTGACTTAGGCTGGAAATTCCTTCTCCCAATTTCATTAGCAAACCTTTTATTAACGGCTGGATTAAAACTTGCACTTCCAAAATTCTTTGGAGGATAATTTAAGTATTTTTACTTACGAAAACAAAATTAATCTATTATAATGTAAATATAAGTATGTTTCTTCAATGAAAGATTTTCTACAAAAAGTCAATAGTTACATTAAAGAAGCTTTTGGCGCAAGTAAATATTTATTTG